>DAIUDK010000116.1:1325-17969 GCA_036845725.1 Chloroflexota bacterium | reverse complement strand
GACGACGCGCATGGCCGGCAGCCACAACACCCTGGCCTACAATCCCTCAGCCGGCAATGGCGTCGCAATTGCCATGAACAACGCCGGCACACTTGGCCTATCACTGGTCAACTCGATCATCTGGGGGCATACCACCAGCATCAATACCGCGGGCCAAACTGTCACCTACTCCGACATTCAGGGCGGTTACGCCGGCACGGGCAACCTAGACATAGACCCACTGTTTGTTAACTCTGCGGCGTCCAATTTTCATCTGCTATATAACAGCCCGGTCATTGACCAGTGCGCTACGGGTGAGTCGCGCGACTTCGACAACGAACCCCGCCCGATCACCTACGTCCGGCCGGCCACGCCCTACGACATGGGCGCCGACGAAGCCGCGCCGCGCGTCGGGATCAACGGCGCAACTTGCGCTTACGGGAGTATCCAGGACGCGGTGGATGCCGCCAACCCCGGCGACGTTATCCAGGCGGCGGCGGATACTTTCATCGAGTCAGTGGATATTGCCAAGACCCTCACGTTGATCGGCGGTTATGACGTGGATTGCACGACCTACATCACCGGCACAACCATCGTGGACGGCAGCGGGAGTTCGGGCAGCGTGTTCGACATCACCGCCAACGTAGTGACACTGCGCAACTTGCAGATTACCGGTGGCAATGCCGTCGGCGGCGGGGTAGACGCTGACTCTGGCGCGCACGTCACCCTGGACAATACCCGCGTCAGTGGCAACACCGGCACGTATGGCGCCGGGCTGTACGTCGGCACTACCGCCGTCATGACCCTCACCAACGGCACGCGGATCGAGAACAACACCGCGACGGCAGCCGGCGGCGGCGCGCGGGTGTGGGGCAAGCTGGTGATTACCAGTTGGGTTGGCGGCATTACCGAGAACACCGCGCCCCACGGCGGCGGCGTATCCGTGCCGGAAGGCGTGCTGGAAATGCGTCCGGGTCACGTCGGGAACAACCAGGCCACCGCGGCAGACGGACGCGGCGGCGGCATCCACGTTCTCGATGGCGGCGTCATTACCGCGACCGAATCGTCCAACGTTTACCGCAACAGCGCCTACGATGGGGGCGGCATCTACGCCGACAATGCCCGTGTCACCCTTGGGGCCGTCATCCACAGCAACACGGCTGCCAACAACGGCGGCGGCATCTACCTGAACGATAGCGCTCTTGACGCAAACGGGACAATAGTCGGCGATGATGTGGCAGGGAGAAGCAATGTAGCTACCGCCGGCGCCGGCGGCGGCATCTACGCTCAAAATAGCGCGATCAAGTTCGAGGGCACGATCCACAACAATGCCGCCGCGACGCGCGGCGGGGGTATTGCCGCCCTGTCCGGCGTGATCACACTGACCAATGCCCATGTAGGCGGCGTTGCCGCCCACCAGGCCAACCGGGTCACGGATGAAGTGTTTGGGGCAGGACTGTACGTCAGCGATACGCACGCGCTGCTCTCTAATACCGTCGTTGCCAGCAATACCTTTTCCAGCGGCGCGGGATGGGGCGGCGGCATCGTGGCCTGGGACGGCAGTGTGGTGACGCTGACTGAAGGCAGCCGCGTCGAAAACCATTACGCACCCAATGTGGGCTGGTTTGGCGGAGGCGGCGCAGGCATTTTGCTCAACAACAGCACGGCAACGCTGAGCAACAGCCAGGTGCTTTCCAACACGGCGGATCTTGCGGGCGCAGGCGTTCAGATGGTTCAGACCAGCACACTCAACATTCTGGGTGGCTCGGTGATCGCCTACAACCGCGTCATTACCGGCAACGGCGGCGGCATCGCCGCAAGCAACGTACCGGACATCAACCTTTCCGATTCTACGCTGTACAGCAACACCGCCAGCACCCACGGCGGCGCGATCTATCTGGACGCGGGCACGCTGGATTTCACCGGCTGGTGGGATGTGCGCGACAATGTGGCTGGCGGCAACGGCGGCGCGGTGGCAGTGACCGGGACAGGCGACGTTGATTTTCGAGCGACCGGCGCCGGCAGCTCCATCCTCTATAACCAGGCCGGCGGCGATGGCGGCGCGCTGTACATACACAACGCTGACACTGTGCAACTCCATTCCACCAGCGGTTATCTGCTGAGTATCGGGGGCAACCAGGCCGGTGGGAACGGCGGCGCAGCTTTTGGCAATGGCGCCAATGACTTCGATGTATATGGGCAGGTGATCGTTACCGCCAATAGCGCGGGCGGGAATGGCGGCGCATTTTACCTGACCGGCGGATCGGGGATTTGGCTGGACGATTATGCGAACCTCGCGCCAGAGGTGCGGGAAAACTGGGCGCAAAACGGCGGCGCGATCTACGCCCAGGACAGCCCGAAAGTATGGTGCCACGGCGCGACATTCGGCTACGAGACCACCGGCAATCAGGCGACCGCCGGCGCGGGCGGCGCGCTCTACCTGAGCGGCAGCACCTTCAACGCCGAGAACTGCACTCTCCGCAACAACCAGGCCACCGGCAACGGTGGCGCAATTGCGGCTTATACCTCGACGCTGAACATCAAGGCGAACTATTCAGCCATCATCCTGGCGGCCGAACGCGCGGACGGCCATGCGCCATTGGCGCCGCAGGAGGCTGCCCCGTGCAATCCGCTTGTTAGGGAGTGCAGCAGCTTCTCCGGCAATATCGCTGATAGCTACGGCGGAGCGCTTTATATCAATAACGGCACGCTGCATATGGATCACACCTACGTACACCGCAACGTAGCCGAGCGCGGCGGCGCGATCCATCTGGAAGGGGGAAGCCCAACAGCATGGATCAGCAATACGCTCATCTATAGCAACACCGCCACCAGCGGAGTTGGCGCCGGTGTCCGTATGTGGAATGGGTCTATGACCGCAACCCACAGCACGTTTGCCCATAACACCGGCTCAGCGTTGGCGAAAGCAGACGGCACAGTGTATATTTTCAACAGCCTGGCCTGGGGTAACACAGCCGGCTTTGTCGGAACGTATGACGCCAGTTCGAACTGCAACATTGACCAGGAAGGCAATGTAGGCACGAATGTAGATCCCCAGTTCATCGCGCCCGGCGCGGGCGAGGACTATCACCTGAAAGGCAACAGTCCGGCCATCGACGCCTGTGCTACCGGTCTACCGCTCGATCTGGACAACAAAGCTCGGCCCATCGGTGACCTGTTTGATATGGGCGCGTATGAAGGTTCAGGTGAGATTTATATCTACCTCCCACTGGTGCTGCGCAACCATACCAACTGATTGAGGCTATACTGAATGAACAAACCTGCTACAGCATCTACAACTCCCGCCTCCTACCTGGAGGCGGGAGCGCGCACCCTCGTCAGTGTTGTCTTTGCCGTGGCGCTGATCGTCTTCGGCATCCACGCGCTCCAAGGCCTGCTCTACCCCTTCCCGCTGGACTACGGGGAAGCGCCGTTGGTGGATCAGGCGATACGCCTGGCTCAGGGCGGCGCGATCTACCGCGCCAATCTCGACACGCCGCCTTACACCATCACCAACTACCCACCGCTCTACGTCCTGGCGATGGCGCCCTTCGTGGCGATTTTCGGCCCCAACTTCTGGGCGGGACGCCTGATCTCGGTCGTCGGCGCGTTGGCGACGGCCTGGTTTCTGGGCGGGATCGTGGCCGCACAAGGGGGCCAGGCGCAGAGCCGCGACCGCTTCGCTGCCTGGCTCACGGCCCTGCTTTTCCTGGCGTTCCCTTACGTGGTGAGCTGGGCCAAGCTGGCGCGCATCGATCTGCTGGCGCTGGCCCTGAGTATTGCCGCGTTGTACGTCATCGCGTGCCGGCCTCAGAGCAACCGCGCGCTGGTGGGGACGGCGCTCCTGCTTACTGCCGCAATCTACACCCGGCAGTCCTATGGATTGGCGGCGCCGTTCGCGGCCTTTGTCTGGGTGTGGGCGCGGCGGGGATGGCGCGCTGCCTTCGCCCTGGCGGGGATGGTGGCAGCGGTCGGTCTGTTTCTCTTCGTCATCCTAAATCTGGCGACCGGCGGGGGCTTTTTCTTCAACATCGTTACGGCCAATGTCAACCCGTTCAACATCGATACCATCATACGTTACACGCGTGAATTATGGGGATTGGTCCCTATCCTGCTGTTCTTGTGTGTTGTGCTGATCTTCTTCATTCCGGCCCGCGCACGGCGCAAGCTCAGTGCGGCTGAAGGCTGGCCGATGGTGATCCCCTATCTGGCGGGAGCATTGCTTTCGGCAGGCACGATCGGCAAAATCGGTTCAAACGTCAACTATCTACTGGAACTCTGCGCCGCGCTGGCGCTCGTGGCCGGGACGGTGTTAACGTGGAGCCGCAAAGTCTGGCGCAGCGATGTCGAATCGCCCGGCCCGGTGTGGGTTCCACCGCTCGCCCGCAGCGTCGTCCTGATCCTGCTGGCAGTGCAAGTGCCTTTGTTGATGCGATTCACGCTGTTGAATCCCGTGCAGGATTTCAAGTACCGCTCATCCCCCCGACCAAGCCTGGACGAGTTACGCGTATTGGTCGCGGAAACCGCCGGGCCGGTGCTGGCCGATGAGTATATGGGGATGCTCACCCTGAATAACAAGCTGCTTTACATCCAGCCTTTCGAGGTGACGCAACTGGCGAACGCGGGTTTGTGGGATCAAACGCCGCTGCTGGACGCCATCCGCGCGGAAACCTTCCCGTTAATCCTGATCCACCATTATCGCTGGTATCCCGTCTACCAGGAGCGGTGGACGCCAGAGATGCTCACCGCGATCCAGGCGCACTACGTCGCCAGCGACTTCAAGGCCGACACGATTCTCTTTCGCCCACGCAGCACAACCGAGATTAGCCCACCCGTGAATGGCGCGTGTCCCGGAGCAGCCTGGCCGTTCCCCTCCTCCGGCGCGTTGGGCCTGCGCTGGTACAACAAGACGCTCTCGCTGATGGGCATCGGCTACGACAACACCGTGCCCGTCTACGCCGTCGCCGATGGTCGGCTGATGCGGCGCACGGACTGGCCTGATGCGGTCGCTATCCTGCATGATGACCCTCTCAACCCCGGACACTCCGTGTGGGCCTTTTATGGGGGGATGGCCTCGCAGGATGGCCAGGTGAGTTATGTGGGCACGGCCTTCCCACCCGGTGCTACCGAGATTTTCGTCAAGGCCGGACAGTTGCTTGGATACCAGGGGAGTTATCGCTCTGCCTGGATTCATCTGCATTTTGCGATACTTCCACTGCTGGCGGATGGGAGCTTCCCCGCTGCATTGGTCTGGCGCGATACGGCATCTGACCTGTCTTTGCAGGAGGTGCTGGTGCAGGTAGATTACCGCAATCCAACGGATTACCTGGGGATCGCCGGCAGTTACGTTGCCGGCGCTGCCGACTGGCTACCCCTGCACTGCGAATGACGCCTCGACTAAGGAGTATGCGGCTTTGACTACAACACATTTTTTCAATAAACCCTTCGTTTTGAAAGTGCTGGCGATTGCGTTGTGGATTGTGACCAGTGCATTGGCGTTGGTGACACTCAACGGAGCTGCCGATGTGGTGTTGACGGTTTACGCAGCCTTCTTCGCCGAAGGCGGACTGTACGGTGAGGCGTATGGGGGCGGAGTGGCGTTGCGTCAGGTCATTATCCTGTTTGGCTCGCTGCTCGTTGTTGCCGTCATCATCGGCGGCGCGGAGACCAGCCTGCGTCATTCCCTCACGCCCCGCTTGTGGCGGTTCTTTGCCCATGTTCTGGGTGTGGAAGCGGCTATTCTACTGCTGATGGTGATGTTCACATGAGCGCGTCGGTGCTGCCGCCCAAACTCTATATGCCGGTTAACCTTCTTGCCCTTTCGTGACCTTGCTTTATACTTACTTTGGATACGACAATCGCTCCGTGATGGTGTGTCTGAAATATGGGCAATAGATGTCGGTGGAAGGAAAACAATCGATGCTACGTTCTACACTTAAACGCAATCTGTTCCCTATAGCTTTGATTGCACTAGGTTGCATCATTTTCCTGGCGATCTTCCTTTATCTGTTCCGGGCGCATCTGGCGACGCTCGGATGGGTGTTGCTAGGGCTGTTGATGATAGCAGGTGGTGTGTTCGGCATCGTCGCCAGCAAGCCGAAGACGGATGCGGCACCGGCCGCTGCTACAAGAACTCCACCGTCCCCGGCATCAGTGCCGAAGTATTCACCCATACAATCAAAGGAACTCAAGCCCGGACAGCGAGAGACAACTTCCATTTCCACGCCGGTGCTTATCGCTGGGGGTGTGTTGTTGGTGAGCCTGATCCTGGTGCTGTTGTGTAACTTTGGAGCGGCCATACGCTCCCTGCTAACCGTCCACAGGACTCAAATTATCGATTGTAGCGAGGCCCCTCTCTATGCTGAGACTGGATGGCGGTTTGTGTCGTCGTATTCGTATACTTTGATGGATGAAGCTTCAGGGTATATGACTCGTACCGATTGTGTGATGGAGCGGGAGCAGTTTGTGTGGACTAAGGACAAGCGCGCCTCAAAAGACGACGCGCCCCTAGACGATGATGTGTCCACAGATGATATATCCACTGATGCTTTTGCTACGATACCCTATGAAACCGCGACGCAAGCACCCTTTTCCCAACCCTCTGCGACGCAAATGCCGTTGCCCACCTCTGACCCCCGGTCTGTAAGTTCGCCGTTGCCCACCTGGACCCCGCCGCCAACAGCGCCTTTGCCCACGAATACGCCGATTCCGTCTTTTCCTACGCCCTCGTCACTTTCGGGTACCGGTGTCAACCTGTGCGAAGTAGTATTGAACGATACCTATCTCAATACATACGTCCAATGGGAAGGCTTGATCATCGACACGCCGACACTCGATGATGAGGGTCTGTGGTTTCAGGTGCAATGGACGAACTCGGATCCTGCTATCGACTGCCGCGAAGCCACTTTCTTTGTGTCTTATGATCATGATGAACGTTTTTACGAAGAGGACAGGGTCGTCGTAACGGGTACGATCATTGATACGGAGTATGAGTACGAAGGGGAAAATGGTGAGACGGAATATGCCGTCGTCGTCAGAGCCACTAACGTCGAGTTTATCGATGAGCCGTAAAAAGGCGAAAGGATAACGTATGACTGTTCGAGCGTTTATCGATGAAATGAAAACATCGATGGATATAGTGTGGAGAGAAACGGCTATTGATGATTTCCTGTATGGCAATCCCGACATCGAACTGCAAAATGTAGCTGTTACCATGATGGCTACGCAGGAAGTGCTAAAGGAAGCCGTCAAGCGAGAGTGCAACCTCATCATCACCCATGAACCGTTATTTTACAATCACCATCATAAATTCCAGCATCTTTTAACGGATCCGGTACTCATGGCCAAAGAGGATTATCTGAGAACGCATAGGTTGTGCGTTTTTCACTTGCATGACAATCTCCATCAACCCGAACTGGAATATATCGCTACCGGCATGATGCATAAACTGAACTGGGGACAGTATCGCACTGACGACAGCTTCCGCAGCTTCAGCATGCCCGATGCTAAACTGAAACATATCTTGCGCGATCTTGAGCGAAATCTGGAGCCGGCGGCGATGAAATATATCGGCGATGCGGATGTCGCCTATGAAAATATCGTCACCAGTTGGGGATTTATGATGATGGACAATGCCGTTCAACTGATAAATCGACATGAAAGCTGTGTCTTGATTACAGGCGAGACGCATGAATGGGAATTTGTCGAATATGTGCATGATGCCAATCGGATGGGTTTACAAAAGGCTCTCGTTGTGGTTGGCCATGTTGCTTCAGAAGAGAGTGGGGTGGAGTATTTCGGCACCTGTTTGCAGGAAAAGTTCCCTTCACGCTCGATATCGTATATCAAAACAAACGACCTCTTCAAACGGTAAAGCTATCGGCGATATCCGTATAGGACCTTGGACCTGAACTCCCCCTGGCGTGTCCATTCGAATGGACAGCTATGCCTCATTTGAAAGCGAAGTAAAAATCCAAACCTGACAACATCGATAAAATCAGGGAAATAACTCTCGCCGGGCCAACCCTATGGCCTGGACGTGATTGAGGCCGATGTCGCGGCTCTGGCAGAGATCTGGGCGACGGAGACCGCCAGTGACACGGCCCGGGGCCGCGTTCTGGCCGAACTGCGCGAGGCGCGCCGGACTGCCTGGGCGAAGGGCGACCTTGGCGGCATCTATCGCGGCCTGCAACAGGAAGCGCAGCTCCTGGGATTGAATCTGGAGCCGGGTTCGCCGGAGCGCGCGCGTGATTTCGTGGCCGTTAGTCGGGACGACTGGCAGTATTTGGTGGCGAAGAACTGAACTTCGCCGTGGTGAACGCAGCGAAGGCCTTCTGGTTTCTGGTGGAAGTCGTGGCGGACTGGCACACGGTGCAGGGAAAGAAGAACAGCAATGTAGGGGATTTGCAATTTTGGCAAAACCTACTACACTGAATTATGTACATTTCCTAAATCTATCACAAAGGAGGAAACATAACTTGAGGTAAATAGTCAATAGTTTGCGTTTAATGTGTTCAATGATTACTGCCACTTGGAATAGTGACGTACATTTACAATTCATTTTCCAGCTTTCCCCAGCTAGTGGGGGATTCTAAGCATTTCTCTTACTAAGAGATAGTGTAAAGGCTCCTCCCCCTAGCGGCGGCCTATTTGGTCCATTTATCGGTGGACCGAACGTAGAAAGGGAACTTTCTATATTCAGACGAATAGGCCGCCAGATGGAATCCGCCGTGGGGGGGGGATTCCATGTTGGTTGCCATGCCAGGAAGGCAGACATGACAACCAACAATCGGAATAACCCTCAATCGGCTGGGCCATCTGGGGATACTCAGGGAATTCCCTGGATCTTACTTCGCAGAATGTGTGAAATTCTGTGCAAGCTGGAGGAGCTACGAAAACCAGAGCTACTCAGGACGATTTTCATTGATTCTCGTCTTTGTCAGTGGCGAGATAAGATACCAGAGAGCAGTACTCTGAAAGAACGCGTCTTGCTTATAGTCGGTTGGCTATACGATAAGAAGAACATTAGGAATGAGAACGGCTTAGTACTCTTCTTCTATGTTCTGCGTGATTTTAACATTGATGTTGCCTACTGCTATCAAGAACTCGACGCATTAGCACGTGAGCTTGAAAGGCGACTATAAATTGGCTACTAATACAGAGGGCGGGAGTTGGATATACTCCCGCCCTCTGTATTGTTCTACCTCTCTCATCGGATAACATTGACAATCTCCGCATCCCCTGCTACCATACAAGCACAAGCCTGACTGAGCCAGCGAAGCCGGGGCGGACTGCACACAATGTAGTCCGTTCCCGGCTTTTTGCGTTCATACGGGGAAAACGAGTGGGGAAATGGTAGCAGGTCGAAGCGGCCACGGACTACGTCACACTTCAGGAACGGCGGCTGGATCGCGCGCTCAATGCCATCTGGGAACGGGTGCTTGCCGGCGACGACAAGGCCATCACAGCGATGCTCAAGATCGAGGAACGGCGTGCCAAGCTGTGCGGCCTGGACCAGACGGACAAGGTCGAACACAGCGCCAGGCGAAGACCGCCGCCACCACCCTCTACCCCCAACGCACCGAGGAACACTCCGAACTCGACGACTACTTTCCCCGCCCTAATCCTGACGAACCGCCCGCGCCGCGCCAGGCTAACGCCGAGGCTGCGCGCCGCGCGTTCAACGAGCTGATAACGCCGCTCGCCACGTCCGGCAAGGTCCCCCTGCCGGAGATCAACGCCATCGCGCAATCCGCCAACGAGATCGGCTGGACCGGCGCTTTGACCGCCCTGCGCACCCGCGCCGGCATCGCGGAGGCATAGCATGGACGCGCAACAACTGCAAGCGCTCATCATCGACATAGGCGCAACCTGGATCATCGAACAACAACCGCGCTGCGCTGCGTACCATACCGCCATAAAGGCGATGCTCGACGCGGGACTCGAACCAACGCCCGCAGGGGATGACGATTGGGACGCCGTCCTGGAAGAGATCGGACAATAGCTATCAACGGCCCGGCGCGCGGGCAGCCTGCTCTAAAGACCTCGCAGACTGCCCGCGAACCACCATACTTTTTCCCGCAGGTTAAGGACGCGCACCGGCAGACCGGAACGCGGGAGAGAATGCTCCACCAGGCGCTTTCGATATCCAACAACGCTTGACACTGTAACGACTTAGATTTACAATCCGGGAGTCAGTTAATCAAACTCGCCAAAGGATAAAACTATGTGGATAGTCGATCAGCAAGACCCAGACCGCTTTGTCATCACCGCCGACGCCGGCAAGATCAAACTCGAGCTCACCCAAGACGAGCTCCGCGCCCTGCGCAACGAAATTAACCGTCAACTGGGCGACGACCTCGCTACCGTGTGGATCAGCACCGGCCAGGCACAGCGCCGCTACGGCATCGCGAAGTCAACCGCGCGCTACCGCGCCGCGAACGATTCGCGCTGCCGGAAGTCGGGGAACGCTTGGGAATGCCCGCGCGAGGTGTGGGAAGAAGGGCTGTGAAGACGACAAAACACAGCCTCCGCCGCAGCCTCCGCGAAGCCGCCCGCCTCATCGAACCGCGCGCCGGCGGCGTCGAAGCCGTTATGCTGCTTATGGCGCTGCTGCTCCTCAAGCGCGCCAGCGACCAGCGGTAGACGGTCCTCCCCCCTCCCCCGCCCGTCTACCGTCTACGCAACGTCCACGTTGCGCCCTGACTTGACCCTTTCCCCATCCCGACTTATACTATCCCTTAGAACAAAAAAACGCCCCGTGATGTACGACCATCCGGGGCAATAACCAACGGCGATGAGCGCGCCGTAGTGGGCCATAGCATACCACACCCGCCCCCGCGCGCAACCGGCTTCCGAGTTGAGTCGTTGCAGAAAAGGACAGATAATATGAAAAAAAACATCGTCACCGGATTGATACTCGGTATCGTCGCAGGAATACTTGATGTAATTCCTATGGTCTTGCAGGGTCTAACTTGGGATGCCAATCTATCAGCCTTCTTTCTTTGGATCGTCTCAGGCTTTATGCTGGCTACATCCAACTTGAAACTACACCCAGTGGTGAAGGGAATAGTCATCCCGTTTATCTGCCTGCTTCCAAGTGTATTCATCATTGGGTGGAATGAGCCGTTGTCATTAGTTCCGATAGGCGTTATGACGCTGATCCTTGGGGCATTACTTGGGTTTACGTATGGCAAGCTGTCAACATAGCAGCGGCACCACGCACGCTGCAGCCGACGCCGCTTCGCGGCCTTATATTGCGCCTCGATGATGCCCGAATTCCCCCGCCCCTCGTCCACTCCTTCCCCACGACACCCTCCCATTCCGTCAATCCTGCTCTCCCCACTTGACCCTTTCCCCATCCCGACCTATACTATCCTTAGAACAAAAAAACGCCCCGTGATGTACGACCATCCGGGGCAACAACTTCCGGCGACGACCGCGCCGTAGTGGGCCATAGCATACCACACCCGCCCCCGCGCGCAACCGGCTTCCGAGCCGCAACCGCCGGGGGCGAATTCGTGGAGGAGCCTATGCCCGCGATCCCATCCGCACTGATCCAACGCCTGCGCGACACCCTCGCGCAGCATCCCGCCCTCGATAGCGACCGCGCCCTGCACGCCGTCTTCGTCGACGAACGCCTCGCCCCCTGGATCGGCATTGCTCCCCAGAACGCCCCCAACCAAAACGCGCGCGTGAACCTGCTCATCGCTGCTCTCTGCGACCAGACCGCTACCAACGGCGACAACGCTCTTATCCTTTTCTTGAGGGTCCTATCCGAGAACACCCCCACCGGCGATGCTTTGTATACCGAACTGACCGCGCTCATCGCCGACCTTGAAGCGCAGCCACCAACTGCCCTGGCCGCCCTCAAGCCCCCGACCCCGGTAAGCGGCATAACCATCACCGGCGACGGCAACATCATCGGCGACGGTAACGTCATCTACCACCACTCCCGCCCCCAACCCATCGACCCCGCCACCCTCGCCGCGGCCTGCGAGCGCCTGGCCGCCCTTCCCCTCGACGCCATCCCCACCCCCGCCGCCCTCCCGTCAGGCTCCCGGATGCCCTTCGCCCCCAACCCCCTCTTCGTCGGCCGCGAGCGCGACCTGCAGCAACTCGCCCACACCCTCAAGGGTCAAGCTGTTGGGGCGAATGCCCCAACAGCCGCCATCGGCCAAATCGCCGCGGCGACCGGCCTGGGCGGCATCGGCAAGACCCAACTCGCCGGCGAATTCGCCCACCGCTACGGCCCCTACTTCGCCGGCGGCGTCTTCTGGCTCAGCTTCGCCGATCCCCAGGCCATCCCGGCGGAAATCGCCGCCTGCGGCGGCCCCGGCGGCCTGGACCTGCGCCCGGACTTCAACGCGCTCCCCCTGGCCGACCAGGTGCGCCTCGTCCTCAGCGCCTGGCAGAGCGCGCTGCCGCGCCTGCTCGTCTTCGACAACTGCGAGGACGAACGCCTCCTCGCCCAATGGCGCCCCCCCACCGGCGGCGCGCGCGTCCTCGTCACCAGCCGCCGCGCGCGTTGGAACCCCGAACTCGGCGTGCGCGCCCTGCCCCTGGACGTCCTGGCGCGCTCCGAAAGCATCGCCCTGCTGCGCCGCCACCGCCCTGACCTCTCCGCCGACCAGGTGGACGCCATCGCCAAAGAGCTTGGCGACCTGCCCCTGGCGCTGCACCTGGCGGGCAGCTTCCTGGCCGCCTACCGCCACGCCCCCTTCGGCGCGCCCGCTGCCTACCTGCACGCCTTGCGCGCGGCGGGCCTGGAACACACCTCCTTGACGGAAAAGGATAAGACCCTGACCACCGGCCACGCGAAACACGTCGGGCAGACCTTCACCCTCAGCTACGCGCGCCTGGACGCAAACGACCCCACCGACGCCCTGGCCCTGGCCCTGCTGGCGCGCGCCGCCTGCTTTGCCCCTGGCGAGACCATCCCCCGCGCCCTCCTGCTGGCCACCCTCGCCCTGCCGGATGACGACCTCGCAGCCTACCGCCGCGCCGAAGACGCCCTTTCCCGCCTCACCGCCCTGGGCCTGCTGGACGAAGACACCGCCGGCGACCTGCGCCTGCACCGTCTGCTCGTCGCCTTCGTGCGCCAAACAGTGCGCGACGACGCGGCCCAGGCCGCGGTAGAAGAAACGGTACTGGCCGAAGCGAACCGTCTCAACAACGCCGGCTATCCGGCCCCCTTGCTGGCCTGGCAGCCTCACCTGCGCCACATCACGGACACTGCCTTCCCCCGTGAGGACGAACGCACGGCGGGATTGTGCAATACCCTGGGCTATCATCTCCAGATGATCGGCGACTATCCCGGCGCGCGGCCGTACTTCGAGCGCGCGCTGGCCATTCGGGAACAGGCCCTGGGCCCCGAGCACCCCGACATCGCCAACAGCCTCAACAACCTGGGCTCTCTCTTGTACGCGCAGGGTGACCTGGCGGGGGCGCGGCCGTACCTGGAGCGCGCGCTGGCCATCCGTGAGACTGCCCTGGGCCCCGCGCACCCCGACACCGCCCGCAGCCTCAACAACCTGGGGATGCTCTTGAAGACGCAGGGCGACCTGGCGGGGGCGCGGCCGTACTACGAGCGCGCGCTGGCCATCTGGGAACAGGCCCTGGGCCCCGCGCACCCCGACACCGCCAACAGCCTCAACAACCTGGGCTATCTCTTGCAAGCGCAGGGCGACCTGGCGGGGGCGCGGCCGTACTACGAGCGCGCGCTGGCCATCTATGAACAGGCCCTGGGCCCCGCGCACCCCACCACCGCCCTCAGCCTCAACAACCTGGGGATGCTGCTGCAAACGATGGGCGACCTGGCGGGGGCGCGGCCGTACTACGAGCGCGCGCTGGCCATCCGCGAGACTGCCCTGGGCCCCGAGCACCCCGACACCGCCAACAGCCTCAACAACCTGGGCTCTCTCTTGTACGCGCAGGGCGACCTGGCGGGGGCGCGGCCCTACTACGAGCGCGCGCTGGCCATCCGCGAGACTGCCCTGGGCCCCGCGCACCCCGACACCGCCCGCAGCCTCAACAACCTGGGCGGGCTGCTGTATGCGCAGGGCGACCTGGCGGGGGCGCGGCCGTACTTCGAGCGCGCGCTGGCCATCCGCGAGACTGCCCTGGGCCCCGCGCACCCCGACACCGCCCAAAGCATCTGGTGGATGGGCACGCTGTTGGCGCAAACGGGGGATCTTGACGCGGCACGCGCGCATCTTGAACGCGCGGTGGGTATATACAGACGCACATTAGGCCCTACCCATCCCACAACGCAGCAATGTGAACGCGCCCTCTCTGGACTTGATTCCTGATCTGCTTTCCCGTAGCCGCGCTATCCATAGCGCGCCCCCACTTGACCCCTCCCCCATCCGTCCTATACTTACCCCCGTACAACAAAAAAGCGCCCCCACTCTGAACGAGGGCGCCCAAATCCGATCAGGTGACGCAACCACCCAACCGGCCACTGCTTACGCAGTAGCCTACATCCTACCACCATCGCGCCGCCTGGTCAAGCCGGACGGCGCGTATGTTGCGCCTCTGATTGCCTTATCAACAGACCACAACATTTGTATTTTCGGTAGGAGGTATTCATGAACTGGCAGGCCTTTCTCGACTCGTCACTTGCTATATGGATTCCCATCATTATCCTTGTCGCCATCATCATCGTCGCCTTCCGCAAGCAAATCGGTGGCCTTATTGACCGCCTCACCAGCGGCAACGTCGAAGCCGGTAAAGAAGGCGTCAAAGTGAAAATCGAAGCCCCGGCCCCCGGATCGCCGGCATCCCCGCCGGCATCTCCTTCTCCATCCGGGACCGCTGGCGTCACGCCCGCCTCTCCTCCCACCACACCGGACCCTGCACACCACTACGGTGCAGTCATCACCAACGCGGAATCAACCGCCGGCGGCGCTCTGGCCGAAGACCAAACCGGACAAGGCGCCCTCATCGACCATGTCAAAGTCAAAGACGACCTCATCGCCAGCAGCACCCTCCCACCGAGCACCGACCCAAAAGCCTAGCCCCCGAGGGTGGGGGCGCGGCAACAATCGAACACGTCCAGGCCGGAGGAAACGTCTACGCCGTCGTAGGCGATTTGACCGTTAACGAAGCCGCCATCGCCGCCGTCACTTCCCTGCACCAACTACCCGCCCCGCCCGCCGACTTCACCGGCCGCACCGACGACCTGGACGCCCTGGCCGCCGCCCTGGAAACCGGCGGCGTGGCCATCGCCGGCCTGCCCGGCATGGGCGGCGTCGGCAAGACCACCCTGGCCCTGCAACTGGCGGCCCGCATCGCCCCTCGCTACCCCGACGCCCAGCTCTACCTCGACCTGCGCGGGACCGATCCTGACCCCCTTACCCCCGCTCAGATCATGGCCCACGTCATCCGCGCCTGGGAGCCTGCCGCCCGCCTGCCTGAAACCGCAGCCGAACTCGCGCCCCTCTACCGCTCCATCCTCCACGGCAAGCGCGCCCTCCTGCTGCTGGACAACGCCGCCGACCGCGCCCAGGTGGAGCCGCTGCTCCCCCCGCCCGGCGTCGTCCTCCTCGTCACCTCCCGCCGGCACTTCACTCTCCCGGGGATGCTGACCCGCCAACTCGACGCCCTCCCGCCTGCCGACGCACGGGACTTGCTGCTCAAGATCGCGCCGCGCATCGGCGGCCACGCTCCCGCCATTGCCGAGTTGTGCGGCTGCCTGCCCCTGGCCCTGCGCCTCGCCGGCAGCCTCCTGGCCGAGACCGTCGACCTCGCCCCCGCCGAGTACCTGGCCCGCCTGGAAGACGCGCGCGCCCGTCTCGATCTGGTCGATGCCTCCCTCAGCTTGAGCCACAACCTCCTCTCCCCCGACCTGCAACGGCTATGGTGCATGCTCTCCGTCTTCCCGGCCACCTTCGACCGTGCTGCCGCTGCCGCGGTCTGGGCACTGGAGCAGGACGAGGCGGGGAAAGCGCTCGGCCAACTGCTGCGCTACAGCCTCGTCACCTGGGACGCCGCCCTCTCCCGCTACGCCCTGCACGACCTGGTCTGCCTGTTCGCCGCCGACCGTCTCTCTGCCTGCCTGGACGAAGCGGCGTGCCAGGCTGCCCATTACCGCCACGCGGCCCATTACCTGGCCGTGCTCCGCGTCGCCGACGACCTCTACCTCGAAGGGGGTGAGGACATCCTGCGCGGCCTGGCCCTGTTCGACCTGGAACGCGCCAACATCGAGGTGGGGCAGGCCTGGGCCGCGGCCCGCTGGCAGCGCGACGCCGCGACCGCGCGTCTGGCGGCTGATTTCCCCGACGCCGGTGCCGATTGCCTCAATCTGCGCCTGCACGCCCAGGAGTGGATTGCCTGGCTGCAGACCGCCCTCGCCATCGCCCGCGAGATCGGCGACCGCCGCCGCGAGGGCATTCATTTGGGCGGCCTGGGCAATGCCTACGTCGACCTGGGGCAGGTGGAGGCGGACGGAGATCGTCCGGGTGCCATCGAGCACTACACCCAGGCGCTGACCATCGCCCGCGAGATCGGCGACCGCCGCAATGAAGGTGTCTGGTTGGGCAACCTGGGCATAGCCTACCGCCACCTGGGGCAGGTGGAGCGCGCCATCGAGCACTACACCCAGGCCCTCGCCATCGCCCGCGAGATCGGCGACCGCCGCAATGAAGGTGTCTGGTTGGGCAACCT
>DAIUDK010000116.1:0-1225 GCA_036845725.1 Chloroflexota bacterium | reverse complement strand
CATCGAGCACTACACCCAGGCCCTCGCCATCGCCCGCGAGATCGGCGACCGCCGCGGCGAGGGTGCCCAGTTGGGCAACCTGGGCACCGCCTACCGCAACCTAGGGCAAACCGACAAAGCCCGTGCCTACCTGCAGCAAGCCCTCGCCATCTTCGAGAACATCAAATCCCCCTACGCCGATCGAGCCCGCGAATGGCTCGCCGCCCTCGATGCCCCGTAAGCCCTGTGCTCCCCGGCTTCGGCCGGTTCCTCTCCCCCGGTCTACCGTCTACCGTCGTCGCCAGTCCTCTGGCGCTCCGTCCACCGTCTGCTGTCTACCGTCTACCCCACTTGACCCTTTCCCCATCCCGACTTATACTACCCTTAGAACAAAAAACGCCCCGTGATGTACGACCATCCGGGGCAATAACCAACGGCGATCAGCGCGCCGTAGTGGGCATAAGCATACGCGCGATCAGAATCGCGTTACCCGCCCCCGCGCGTCAAACGTCGACGTCGGGGGCGGCCTGGTTGTTGGACGGAAAAAACAGAAGTCATCAAGTAAATGGCTGTTTCTATATCCCGGCTTCAGCGGAATGTGGCTAAAAGCATGTAGTATTAGATACATTGGTGATGCGTGTAAGAAAAAGCATCTAATATTAGATGCTCCGTCGAATTACATGTTGGGCAGCCTCTCGTCGAGCAGTAGGTGTATGCGGTATCAAAGGAGTAGGACGTGAACGAGTTGGATGCGGTGATCACTGGCTTCATGATCATGTTCGTGTGCTTCGGCCTCCTCTTTGTGGGACTGTCTGTGCCTATGATCCTGCGGCGGGTCAAACCGAATCTCTGGTATGGGTTTCGGACAACGAAGACGTTGGCGGACGAGGAGGTGTGGTATGATGCCAACGCCTACAGTGGGCGACTGCTACTGGTCATGGGGGTCATCTGGGCGGTAGCGACCGTGGTGCTGCGGTATGTGCCGGGGATTGGGACAGACTTGGACACCTATAGCGCCGCGTGCGGTGTCATACTCATGGCGGGGTTGTTGGTAGTTGTGGCCCTGAGTCTCTGGCATCTGCGGTCTCTATGAGAGTGAGTTGAGATGGTTGACTGGAGGTATTTGTTGTAGAACGAGCGGGGAGGAGGTTGCCTACCGATGAGTTGCAGTGTCAAGTCCCAAATTTCACTTTCTGAGAGAACCGCACCTTAACAGCACTCCATTGCCCGCCGCGAACGGCCGCTC
>DAIUDK010000115.1:0-18034 GCA_036845725.1 Chloroflexota bacterium | reverse complement strand
AAAACGCTGCCACCGATTGATAGTTCGTAGCAACTTATGCGGTATTGCCATTATTCGTTACATTTAAGTGACGAAATATGCAGTTGCCCTTGCTATCCTTATGCAGATTGCGTATAAAAACCTTCGCAGGCATGCGAGGTGATTACACGCGCAGCGTTTGCACGCGGTAGATATTCATTTCCCCTTTGCCTTTCACCGGCACCAGACCCAGCGATTCGGCGATGCACTGCTCTTTCACCCAACCCCAGGCGTCTTCGCTGAGATTGACTGCTTCCACCGCGCCGTGACTCTGGATGCGTTCGGCGGTGTTGACGGTATTGCCCCAGATGTCGAAGAGGTACTGGCGATGGCCGACGACGCCCGCCATTACCGAGCCAATATGGATGCCGACACGCACTTGCCAATTAGAGGGCAGTTGGCGGGCCAGGGGAATCATCTCCAGGCCACAGCGGATGCAGTTGAGCACGGGATTGTTCAGGGGCTGCAACAGCCCGGCAGTGGCCATAAAGGCATCGCCCAGGGTTTTGATCTTTTGCAGACCGTAACGCAGTGCCAGGTTCTCGTATGCCTCAACCAGGGCTTGCAGGTTGGCGAGGATGTCTTCGGGGGTGTGCGTCTCGCAATAGGGAGTGAAGTTGGCGATGTCGGCGAACAAAACGGCGACGTTGGGATACTGGCGTGGTTGGACGGTGCCGGTGTTCTTGAGTTCGGCAACGATCTCGTGTGGCAAGATGACGTGCAGTAACTCGTCGAAGCGCTGGCGCTCTTCTTCGATGCGCTGCAGGTATTCGATTTCTTGATCGCGCAGTCGTTTCTTTTCCAGGCAGGCCGCCACGCGCGCATTCAGTAAGACCGCGTTGACCGGTTTGGGAAGATAGTCTTCCGCGCCCAGTTCGATGCACATGGCGACCTTCTCGATGTCGTCAAGCACCGAGACCATCACCACGGGAATGTCCTGTAAAGCCGGTTCGGCCTTGAGCAGGCGGAGAACCTCGTCGCCGTTGAGTTCGGGCATCTCCATATCGAGGATGATTAGATCGGGTTGCATCTGGCGCGCCATGGCCAACCCCTGGCGGCCATCCAAGGCCCAGATGACATTGTGCCCGGTTTCGCCCAGCAGGGCTTCGAGGAGCAATGCTTGTGTGGGACTATCTTCTACTACCAGGATGGTCTGCTCGAATGCGCCCGGCTGGAATGGGTGCGCCCCATAGCCTGCAGACGTCATTCCTGCGAGCAGATTGTATCCTTCAGTAGTACCGCTCATACATTACAGCCATTCCCAATCGTCATCGGGGAGCGTCGGCAGTACCGGCGTGCCCCCAATGATGCCCATCTGGCTTAATGTGCCCACCAGTACCGAATCGGCGAAGGCATCTTTGGGGATGTATTCCAGAGCGCCGAGTTGCAGTCCATGCACAATGGCGGCGTGCTCGTCGTATTGGGTGAGCATAATCACCGGCAGCGACGTTGTCTCCGGCCAGTGCTTCAACGTTTGGCAAACCTGAAACCCATCCGTATCCGGCAACTGGATGTCCAGGATGATGGCAGCGGGTTTGAGGGTGCGCGCCAGGGCCAACCCTTCCGCGCCGGTCGCAGCGATGGTCACATCCAGGTCATTGATCTCCAACAGTGCCCGCAGGGCAAGTGCCTGGGTAGGGCTGTCTTCGATGACGAGGATGGATTTGTTCATGGTGCTTTCACCACTTCTAGTTTTTCTAACATGATTTGGACATTGTTGGCGGGCAGCGTATTCACCGCGAGATTGTCCACCATCCACTGCACGTCGTGAAGCACAGCAGGAGGAATGTGGGTTTCTTTCCCGTCGGTCGTGGTACACGTTACACGGACACCAAATTGTTCCGGGTTCTGAACACTCTCGATGGCAATTTGCCCGACACGCAACATGCCCAGGCTCATCGCATTGGCCATCGAAGAGGTCGCCAGCGAGATGCGTGCCTGGCTGGTAACATTCATACCGACAGCGCGGGCCAACTCGCGGGTCTTTTGGCGGGCGTTGATGACATCGCGGTAGTCACGGACGATGACCGTGGTCTTGAGCCGTCCGCTCTCGCCCAAGTTGCGGCGTACCAAATCGACGAAATCCTTGATGTTGAAGGGTTTGAGCAGATACTCGGTCTCCAGACGCTCCATCTGGGCTTCCAGTTCGGGCGTCCCATAGGCCGTGATGAGGATAGTGCGCGACAGGAGTTTCTGGCGGTAGATATAACGCAGCAGGTCTACCCCGTTTGTGCCGGGCATTTTGAGATCGGTGATCACGACATCGAAGTGTTCGCCTTGCGCCAGGCATTGCATGGCCTCGTCGCCGGAAGTCCGCATCCACACCTCACATTCATCGCCGAGGGCGTGCATCAGCGCATCACCTAGCGTGTGTACCAGACGCAGTTCATCATCCACAATCAGAACTCGTTTTTTGTCCATGCTTCACCTCTTGTTTCTGGCTAAGTTTCCCAACGCCAGCAGGCGCTGGGCGATTTGCGGCGGTGCGAGGATTTCGTTGGCCGCTTTGCGGGCGATGACTTCGTGCGGCATACTGTCGACGACGCAGGTTTTCTCATCCTGCGCGATGACCCATCCACCCTGCCGACGCAGTTTTTCCAGTCCCTCGGCCCCATCGTCGCCCATACCAGTCAACTGGATGCCGACGGCACGCGACCCGTATACATTTGCCATAGATTTGAACAGGTAATTGATAGAAGGCCGCAAGCCGCGATAGGGCGAATCCTTGCACAATTCGATGATGCCCGCTGCATTGATTTGCAGATGGCAGTCATCCGGCGCCATCAGTACACTGCCCGGCTGCGGCGTATCTCCGTGTCCGGCGAGACTGACGCGCAGCGGTGTTTGGGTATTGAGCCATTCGGCCAATCCCGGCCCAAAGCCTTTGGTGATGTGCTGCACGACCAGAATCGGCAGGGAAAAATCTGCCGGCAGCGGCCCTAGAATGGTGGCCAGAGCCGCCGGACCACCGGTAGAAGAACCGATACCGACAACCTGTGCGAGTGGACGCGTACCCACGCCTGGACCTGTTGCCTGGTCTGGCAGCATCGTAGTGGCGGGAGAGGCTGCGGCACCTGTCGCCGCAGCCTTGCGTGCTTCGGGATCCCAGCGACGCACCACGGCCACTTTGGCCATCAGTCGCATAGTTTGCAGCACCGTTTCCCAGGCGGTGTCGTCACCTAAGGCGGGCTTGTTCACGACCGCCAGCGCACCCAGGCGCATGGCCTCGAAGGTCAGGTTCACGTCGGAGTACATCAACGTGCTGGTAAGGAGGACGATGGGGGTGGGGACTTCGCGCATGATGGCGCGGGTAGCCTCCAAACCGTCCATCTCCGGCATGATGATATCCATAGCGATGATGTCTGGATGGATACGGCGTGCCAGCCGTACCGCATCTTCTCCGGTTTCTCCTACGCCGACGACTTGCAAACCACCGGCGTTTTCCAACATGGCGACCAGCAGCTCGCGCGCCGTGCGCGAGTCGTCGATCACCAAAACACGGATAGGTTGGGGGGTGTCATCCGGTGACATCAACAACCTCCAGAGTGGAATCGGTAGCCGGCGTTTCTGCGGCCGGCGGTTGTACCTGTCCGAGGCTTTCCAGGACGACGCGGTAGGCATAGTCATCTTTGACGACAAAATCCAGCGCCCCCGAATCCAGGATTTCCATAAATGCCTCCGGCTCATCGTGGCTGGTGAGGATAATCACAGGAATGGGCGCGGTTTGTGGGTTGGCTTTCAGCTCCCGGCAAACCTCGAAACCGCTCATCCCCGGCATTTCCAGGTCCAGGATGATGGCGTCGGGTTGCTGCGCATCGGCGAGCGCCAACCCCTGACGGCCATCTGCAGCGCACAGGACTGTCAGCCCGGCCTCTTCCAGCACACTTTTCAGCGCCAATGCCTGCACTAAACTATCCTCTATGATTAAGACTGTGTTCATCCGAGCCTCCTGTCTACGAATGGGCGAATGAGAGAATCAGCGAACGAAAGAATCAGCGATTTACTCATGACTCGTGACCTATTCTTACTCAAATCAACTGTTCGATGGTTTCCAGCAGATTGTTCTGATCGAAATTACCCTTGACGATATATGCGTCTGCTCCGGCCTCGATGCCGCGCGCTTTGTCGGCGGCTGAATCCAACGATGTGACCAAAATGACGGGAATCTGTGCGGTACGGGGATTGGCCTTCAGCTCCTGCGTCAGCCCGACACCATCCAAACGCGGCATAGCGATATCGGAAATCACCAGATCGGGCAGCGCCATGTCGGCGTTAATCGCGTTCAGGGCTTCCATCCCGTCGGTGGCTACGCGCACGTTATAACCGGCGGCTTCCAGGATGTTCTTCTCTAGTGTGCGTGTGGTGATGGAATCGTCCACGATAAAGATGTTCTTTTGTGGCTTGGAAGCGGCGGCTTCGGCTTCCATCTCCATCGTCTGCACAGCCATGATGCCGCGACTCTCGTTGTGCAAGGCCAGCCTAATCAAATCCCCGGCGTTGAGCACCAGCAGTACTGCGCCATCGCCGGTGATGGTGGCTCCGGCAATGCCGCTGAGGCGCTGCACCTGACGTCCGAGTCCCTTGATGACGACTTCCTGTTCGCCGCGCAGGCCATCCACGACGAAAGCCATCCGTCGTTGCGCCGAGGCGAGCAGGAGCACGGTCAGACGTTCTTCGAGTGGGCGAGATGCCCGTTCGACTTGCAGGCGGGGCAGGCCGAGCACATCGCTGAGATGGGTCACACCGCAGGCAGTTTCGTTGTAGTGTAGCATCTCGCGGCCTCCCACGCGATAGATGTCGCGTGGAGCGATGTCCAGGATCCGCTCGATCGCGTTTAGGGGGATGGCGTAGGTCTGATTCGAAACCTGCACTACGAGCGCCCGCGAGCTGGTCAGCGCCAACGGCAGGGTGAGCGTGAAGGTCACGCCACTGCCATTATTGGAGCTGACGTGGATGCGACCGTGCAGTTCTTCGACATTGCGGCGCACGACATCCAGCCCCACGCCCCGCCCGGAGACGTCGGTGACGATGGGGCTGGTGGAGATACCCAGGCCGAAGATGGCCTCGGTCAGCTCTGTCTCACTCAACGTTTGCGCCTCGGTGCCGAGGCGGCGAGCGAGCACGCGCCGGATCGCCTCGTAGTCCAGCCCCTTGCCATCGTCACTGATGGTGATAATCACATTTTTCTCTACTTGCTCGGCCTTGAGGGTGATTGTCCCGGCCTGAGGTTTGCCCAGGCCGGCGCGCTTGTGAGGGGCCTCGAGACCGTGGTCGATGGCGTTGCGCAGCAGATGGATGAGCGGATCTTTGATCTGCTCTAACACCCGCTTGTCCAGTTCTACGTCCCCGCCGATGATGGTGAGGGCAGCCTCTTTGTTTGCCGAATGCGCCAGGTCGCGTACCATCCGCCCGAAGGTGACGGTGATGGTGCTGAGCGGTAACATCCGCGCGCGCTTGATCTCGTCTTCCAACGCGTCGATAGCGAGGGAGAGCTGCATCGTGTCGTTGGAGTATTCGCGCCCCATATCGTTGATCAGTGCGACCATATCGCGCAGCCGTTCCTGGCTCGTCGTAAGATAGGAGAGCAAGCGCGCTGCATCGCGACCCAGGTGGTCATCGGTGGTGTGGCGGACGGTGCGGCGGTTCAGGCGACCGTACGTTTCGCGCACAGCGAGCCATTCTTTCTGCCAATCACCCATCGTCTCCTGCGCACGCTGGACTTGCGCCAGTCGTTGTTCGGCACGGATGCGGGTGATGTGCAGTTCACTGAGCTGTGCCATCAGCGCGTCGAGTTTGGCCGCGTCGATGCGGATGGTTTCCACGCTGGTAACGCGTTCTGTGCGCACCTTTGGCGTCTCTTCCGTCACGGGCGGATGATCTTCTGGCACTTGAGGCGCTACGGCGGGCGCGTCTGGTTCTGCGGCGACTTTGGGCGAAGTTGCTGCGGGTGACGCCAGGATTGGCTCTGGAGCAGGTAGCTTGGGACTGCGGAAAGGGTCCAGCGCGGCCACGGCCTGGGTCGCCTGCGGCGGCGGCGTGGTTGCGCCGGACTCGAACGCCTTCTCGACATCCTGGATGGCGTCCAAAACCCCATAGCAGGCCGTGAACAGCGTGGGCGTCAGCTCGACGGTTTGCTTGTTCACGCCGTCGAGTACGTCTTCCAGCGCGTGCGCCATCTGCGCCACTACGTTGACGCCGACAGCACGTGCCGCCCCTTTCAGACTGTGCGCCGCGCGGAAGATCGCCCGCAGCGTCTCGGGTTTCTGCGCGCTATCCAGCTTGTTCTGCTCCAGGGCCAACAGCCCATCGGTCATCGTCTGGATGTGTTCGGTCAACTCTGCACGAAAACTGGCGATTAACTGTTTGCGAACCTGTTCACTGATCGCCATACTGTCCCCCTTGTGAATGGTAATTCGGGATCGGTAAATGGTGATTGGGGTAGGAGTAGGGAGTATAAAGTTAGCCGTTCCAAGTCCCTACTCCCTACTCCCTGCTCCCTGCTCCCCCTAGTTGATCCGGTACTGCTTGACGGTCTGCATCAACGTACCCGCGAGGGCATTGAGATCTTGGGCAGCGCGCTCGGCCTGGCGGGTGCTGGCGAGACTCTGCACGGTGGCCTGGTTGATGTTCTGCATGGCCATGGCGACCTGCTCCACCCCGGCGACCTGCTGGCGCGCGCCGGCGAGCACTTGGGTGGCAGCCTGCGCCGATTCGCTGATGACCTGGTACATCTGATTGATGGCCTGCTGTGCCTGTGCCGCGAGTTGCACGCCCTCATCAACGCCCTTGGTGCCTTCCTCGGTGGCCATGACCGTAGCGTTGGTGGCCTTCTGGATTTCGGAGAGGATGGTCTTGACCTGATCGGTGGCCTGGCGGGACTGTTCGGCGAGAGTGCGGACTTCCATCGCGACGACGGCGAAGCCCTTGCCGTACTCGCCGGCGCGGGCAGCTTCGATGGAGGCATTGAGGGCCAGCATATTGGACTGGGCGGCGATTTCGTTGACGGTAGCGATGATCTCGCCGATCTGTTGGGTCTGTTCGGAGAGGGCAAGGATGTTCTCGGCGATGCCCTCGACGCGCTCCTTGATGCGACTCATCCCCTCGATGGTTTCCTGGACGGACTGCTGGCCGCCGCGGGAGACTTCGACGGTGCGTTGAGAGGCGGAGGCGACTTCCTGGGCGCGGGCGGCGGATTGTTCGGCGATGGTCTTGACCTCATCGACGGTGGTGGTGGTCTGGGTGATGGCGGCGGATTGTTCGCTGGCGCCGGAGGCTTGTTGGGTGGTGGAGGAGAGGATTTCGGCGGCGGCGGCGCTGAGGTTGGAGGCGGCGTTGTCGAGCGTGGTGAGCATGTCGCGCAGGCGGCCACTGAGATTGTTGAGGTTGTTCTTGTGGAGGTTGAAGTCACCCTTGAGGTCGTCAGTGAGTGGGGCGGGGATGATGCCCTGGACGATTTGCTCGATGTACTCGGCAGCCATATTCATCGGCGCGGTGACGGCGTTGAGGGTATCGTTGACCCCTTCAATGATGCGGCGGAAGTCGCCCTGATGGCGGGTGGTGTCGGCGCGGATTCCCAATTGTCCGGCGATCGCGCCCTGGGTGAGCATATTGGTGTCGTCGATCAAGGCGTTGATGGCAACGATACAGATGTTGAGGTTGTTCTTGATCTCGTTGAAATCGCCGCGATACTCATCGGTGATGGGGGCGGGGATGTTGCCCTGGGCGATGCGTTCGATGTATTCGGCAGCCATATTCAGTGGGGCGATCACCGCATCGAGGGTGGCGTTGATGCCTTCGACAACCTCACGGTACGCGCCCTGGAAGGCGTTTGTGTCTCCGCGGCTGGCAAGGCGTCCTTCTACGGCGGTCCGGGTAAGCGTGTTGGTCTCGGTGATCAGGCCAAGTAGCGCGGTTTGCATCTGCTGCAAGGCTGGGCCGATTTCATCTTGTTCATCGCGCACATTGACGGTGAATTCTAGATCGCCTACGGCCACTTTTTGCATCGCACCGATGATGTCTGTTTGTAGTGTCTCGGCAAATTCATCCATCGTCTGGGCCAGAATGCCGACCTCGTCCCGGCGATTCATGTGTAAACGCTCGCCCAGATGCCCGCGGTTCATTTCCTGGATCATATAGACGACCTTTTCCATTGGGCGAGTGACGTTGCGCGAGAGGAAGACGCCGAAGCCGATAGCGATGACGATGGCGATCACAATGGTCACGTTGATGGTCATCTTTGCAGTGGCGGTCTGGGCATCGGCAGCCTGGTCGGCAGCCAAGGCTGCATTATAGTTCGCGGTGGTCAGTTCATCTAGCGCCGTCGCGGCAGCTGACCGGGTTACGTCGCTGGCTAAGTTGAATGTAAAGGCTTCGCTATCCAACCGCTCAACTTCAGGATCATCGAAATCCCTGCCGGCGTCGAGCAGCCGGTCGCGCTCCTTGAGGAGTCGTATTGATTCTTCGTGATCGGCTTTCCACTGATCCCACAACGGGATGAATGCTTGCCACAACCGTTCTTCTTCTTCGGTTTTCTCCAGGGCTTCATAAACGGTCCAACTCGCCTCGATCGACTCCCAAATAACGTCCAGATACGCGTATTGCCCCTGGCGCTGTTCTGGGTCTGAGATCAGGGCATCGATGAACAGGCCACGCTCGATGGTCACTGCGGCCGTTTGCATTCGGTTGAGGGTACCCAGTTCTTTGATACCCGGCATTCGCACCTCAACAATATGGTTGTAAGTGTCAGAGGTGTTGATGAGGGCGAAGTAGCCCACCATTCCTACCACGCCAGCAATCAGCGCGACGAAAACAAAAGCTCCAAGCAATTTAACGGTCAATTTGATGTTATTCATTTCAGGTCTCCTTCCACAATTTAAGTGCGATTATTTTTCTGAAACAATTGCCCAGCGCCGCTGACGCGATGGAACAGCGGTTCAACTTCCGGCGGTAGTTTTTGCGTTTGTTCGGTGACGAGATAACCGCCGGGCATCAAAGCCATATGGAACATGCGCAGCACGGCCACCCGTTGTTCCGGGGTGAAGTGCAGCAGCACATTTTTGCACACAATCAGTCCTACCTCTGTGCGAAAAGGTTCGAGTGTAAGCAAATCGTGGCGTTGATAGCGCACCGCGTTGCGAATCTCGCCGCAGACCCGCACGTAACCGGGTTCGCTGTCCAGCTCGAAGTAGCGTGCCAGAATATCCGGCGGAATGCGCCCCACTTCTCTGTGCGCGTACATACCGCGGGTGATGACGTCGCCGAAGTGTTGGTTCTCGTCGATGTCGGTGGCATAAATGCGCACGTTGCGAAACAGGAAATGGCCCATGTTCTCGCGGAACGTGATGGCGAGCGAATACGGCTCGGGGCCGTGAGCGCAACCTGCATCCCACACGTTGATGTAGCGCCGTGTGGTTAAATCGGGCAGTGCGTACTGGGCGATCAATTCCAGCACCGGCTGGTCGCGGAAGAAATACGTGAAGGCCATCGTACTATATTTCCTCGTGAATGATGAGTTGCGGATCGCTGAGCAATTGGGGAAGGTCCAGGACGAC
Organism: Chloroflexota bacterium; assembly: GCA_036845725.1. GTDB lineage: Bacteria > Chloroflexota > Anaerolineae > B4-G1 > SLSP01 > DSWT01. The sequence goes on along the minus strand of DAIUDK010000115.1, from coordinate 8,465 downwards.
CAGGAAAATGGGTAGATCGGGGTCTTCATCGTCGTTTTGCATTACTCCGCGCACGATGGCAGCCGGGATGTTGAGTGTGTCGGTGGCCTCCTGGAGTTGGCTCTCCGGTAAGGCGATGACACTGAGTACCGTATCCACTTTGAGCGCCAGCTCCAACGCCTCGGATTGCACGACGACCAGATAGGATCCTTCATCATTGTCGTTGGATGCCGCGGGTAGGTTCAGAAAGTGCGCTAAATCCAACACTGAGTAGATGCGTCCGCGCACATTGACCACACCCGCCATCCACCCCGGTGCGCGCGGCACCGGGGTGATGCGTTCCAGTGGGCGCGCGTCGTAGACGTATTGCGCTTCCAAACCGTAGACCTCTTCTCCCAGTTGGACCAGAACGACTGAAAGGTGTTCGCCGCCGCCATCTTCCGTGACTTCCTCGGCCAGCATCTCGGCCCGCCGCATCCACGTTTGTTCCAGCAAATCCATTGCCATTTCATCATTCACCCATTGAATGCTCATTGTCGTTCTCCTTACTCTACCCTTTCAACCACTGTAGTTGCTGACGGCTGATGGCGTCGCGCAGGCGCTTTACGGTGACGCCGCCAGAGCGCGTTACGATCGCGTCATCGGATTGCGTTTCCAGCAGGTGGCGAGCGTTGTCCAGTGACTTGAGCGCCGCCGGTGCCTGTCCATTCTGATAATGTAGCCGTGCCAGGCTGAAGTGACCGAGCACGTCGTTGCGGTCGATGTAGACCACCTTTTTGAGCGCCTCGATGGCCTCCGGCAGTTTGGCCTGATGCTGCAAGACCAATGCCAGGGTGTAGTAGGCTTCCAATGCCAGTTTGTTGCGCTTCAACGCCTCGCGGCACCAGCGTTCGGCGGCTTCCAGGTCGCCCAGGTTTGCACAGGTCTGGCCCAATAAGATGTAGACATCCAGGTTTACCGGCGGCGATTGTGTTAGCGTCAATAACAGCGCGCGCGCTTCCTCGGAGCGTCCAAATTCCATTAACTGGCGCGCTTGCTCCAGCGGAGGAACGTCCAGGGCGGATGATGGGGTGGGCGGCGGGATCACCGGCATCGCCGGCGGCGTCATGGCTGTCGGCGTCAATATAGGCAGTGGCGTGGAAGCCTCCAGGTGCGGTGGCCACTGCCATTCTGGTGGCTGCGTGGGAGTTTGCCCGTTTCGTTGGTAGAGCACAGTATTGGGAAAATTGCGCACCTGAAAGCGCCGATAGACGTTCAGTGACAGTTCCGAATGCCCGACGACCAACCAACCGCCGTCCGTCAACGTGTCGTGAAAACGGTTTACGACATCTGTTGTGACAAGTTCGTTGAAATAAATCGTCACGTTGCGGCAAAGAATCAAGTCCATGAACATCGTGTTGGTGGCATAGGAGGGATACTCAGTTCCGGCCAGGTTCATCCGATTGAACGTGACCATGCGACGCACTTCAGGGCTAAGTTCCCACCGTGCACCAATGCGGTGGAAATAACGAGGGCGTATCTCTTTGGCTCGCGGCTCGCGAAATGCCCACTCGCCGAATAGGCCCTGTCGCGCTTTGTCGAGGGCCGCTGTGTTCACGTCTGTGCCGAGGATGGTGATGGACCACTCGTTCACGTCGGGCAGCATATCGCGCAACAGTATAGCGATGGAATACGGTTCTTCGCCACTGGAGCAGCCGGCGCTCCATATGCGCAGCGTACGCAACATCCGCCGTCGCTCAATCAGTTCCGGCAGGACAGTCTGCGTTAGCGCGTCGAACTGGGCTGCGTCGCGGAAGAAGTGCGTTTCGTTAATGGTGACGGCATTGACCAGCCGTTCCATTTCCAGCCCTCCATCGGTCCGTTCAATCAACAGGGCGTAGTATTCGTTGAGGTCGGCAGTGGGCGAGGCGGCGAAGGCGTGTAGAATGGCTGATTCCAGCTCGGGGCGGCGGCGCTCAGAGAAATAGAGGCCGTAGCGATCGAGCAGCAGTTTGCTGAATCGCAGGTAATCCCCATATCCCAGTGAAGCACGTGGCACTGTTTTCATTTGCACCGATGCGCTCCCCGGTTACGCGGCGACGGCTCCAGTGACATGGTCGGCGCTGTTGCCTTCTGCGTGAATGCGCTCGACATTGACGTCTTCTGTCGTTTGAGCCAGCGCTTGCGTCTGTGCCGTGGTGAATAAAGCTTCGTGATCGAGCAGCAGGATCGTGCGGCCGTTTTGATAGGCAACGCCCAGTACCATCTGCGCCACTCGTAATCCTTCTGGGAGGAAGGCTGAGGGAGGCGCTGGTATATCGCGTAGGGCAACCACTTCCTGAACCTCGTCTACGATCAGCCCGATCATGCGGCCACCGGGCAGCCGCATCAAAATGATCGGTGTGTGCAGGGTCCAGGGTTCCTTTTTCAAGCCCATGTAATGGCGCAAGCTCACCACCGGCGTCATCGTCCCGCGCACGTTGATGATGCCTTCGATGCCGTTATGTGTCTGCGGCAACGGGATGATGGCGACCATTTCGATCAATTGCACGATCGGTGTGATAGAGATTGCGTACACCTGATGCTCAAGCCGAAAGGTGAGCACTGTGTGTAGTGTATCGCCTTCAACGATGGTTGCTCTCGACGTTGACATTGCATTCATTCTCCACTACCTCCTTCGATGCGGCCCTGATTACCGATCGGGTCATCGTCAGTTGTCCTCTGAATGGGTAAACCCACGTTTCTACAATAACATGGAGTGGAGGCGTGAACGTTCCAACATCATCTCAAAAAGTACCCAATTGGTTTTCAGACGCGTGGAAATGGCAGACTGTGATCTGCCACAAGCGTTCAAGGAACGCGGTGTGGATTATGGGGCTTGACGGGATTTACGATCCCGCGTTCGAGGCATTCAGGAAATCTTCGACGAGGACGTGCGCTTGTACTGTAGCATCCTGGCCTGAATCCAGCCAATGGATGTCCGTAGCACGGGAGCGGAACCAGGCGTACTGGCGGCGGATAAAGGCGTGCGTGTCGAGTTTGATGCGTTCGGTCACGTCTTCCAGTGTGACCTCGCCCGCGAAGTAGGGACGGAACTGGCTGTACCCCAGGCTCGACAGCGCCGGCAAGTGCCAATCGTAGCCGCGCTCCCGCAGCGCCATCACCTCGTCTGGCAGGCCTGCCGCCATCATCGCGTCCACGCGGGCGTCGGCGCGGGCGTAGAGGGCCGTGCGCTCCATTGTCAGGCCGATATGCAACGCGCGATACGGCGGTGGGATGCGACGGCGCTGCGTGGAGAAGGGCTGCCTGGTCTTGAGGCACACTTCCAGCGCGCGAATGACCCGCCGCAGGTTGCGCGGATCGATGAACGTCGCGGCCTCCGGGTCTAGCGCGATGAGGCGTGCCCACAGCGCGGCGGGGTCGGTGGTGGCCTGCGCCTCCAATTCGGCGCGCAAGATGAGGTCGGGCGGCACTTCCGGCGTCTGCCAACCTTCGAGGAGCGCGTAGACGTACTGTCCCGTGCCGCCCACCACGAAGGGGATGCGCCCGCGCGCGGCGACCTCATCGACGGCGTTGCGCGCCAGGCGTAAGAACCGCGCCAGCCCCACCGTCTCGTCCGGGTCGGCGATGTCGATGAGGTGGTGCGGCATCTGCGCGCGCTCCGAGGGGGTGGGTTTCGCCGTACCGATGTCCATGCGGCGGTAGAACTGTCGTGAATCGGCGGAGACCACTTCGGCGGGGACCGTCTCGCCCAGTGCCAGGGCGAGCGCCGTCTTGCCGATGGCTGTCGGCCCAACGATGGCGACGACAGGAATCAAGGTTTCTGTTTCCATACAGGCGATTGTACTGTATTTCGCAAGATTGGCATAGACGGTTTTGGGCGTACAATTGGGGCAATCTCCAGTACCCTTTTGTACGTATGGTAATTTTGTGAATGAGGTTTTTATAACGGATGAAACAGGGACCTACTGGAGAGCTTCTGTTTCATCCAATTAACTGTTGAGACACTGTTTAGGAGGATAAAAAATGAACGTTCGTTGGAAAGTTTTGATGGGTGTGTGGGTCTGTGTGATGCTCATTACTGGCCTGCTGTCGCCGTTGCACGCTGGCCGTGTGGCATTTTCGGCGACGCCAGAGGCAGTACCACAGCCGGAGGCGACCGAACTACCCCTGCGCCTGGCGGCTGGAACGTTCGACCCACTTTGGGAGACCGAACCCGCCAGCACGACTCAGGCTTTACATCTTGACGCCTATCCGTCCGAAGGTATGGGCTATTACCTGGTCCAATTCCAGGGGCCGATCCATACCGCTGACGTGGAAGCGCTACGTATGGCAGGCGCAGATGTCTTTGACTACATCCCCGACTTTGCCTTCGTTGTCAAAATGGACACCACGGCGCGTGCCGCCATTGAGCAGATGGCGCAGATCCGTTGGGTAGGCCTCTACCAACCGGCGTACCGGATGGCATCGGGATTGTTGGCGCGGGCAGTGGGTGCGAATCGGTCCATCGATGCCGGTGAGCGTTCTGGCCCGAACGGCAAAAGGAGCGCGAATTTGACGTTGCGCGATGATGGGCCTCTTACACTCGTCGTCAGCGTTTTCCGTGGGGAGCCGGTCGCTCCCATCGTGTCCGTCATTGAAGCGTTGGGCGGCGAGGTCATCGATCAAAGCCAGACGGAGTGGCAGAGCAAGCTCAGGATAACGCTTCCTTCGGCGGCGTTAGTGGATGTCGCTGCGCTTCCCGGTGTGCGGTGGATCGAACCGGCTCCGCAGTGGCAGTTGCACAACGACAAAGCGGACAACGTGATGGGCGTCCGCGAGGTTTGGGATACGCAGGGGCTTTATGGTTCCGGGCAGACTGTCGCCGTGTGCGATACCGGCCTTGATCAGGGCTCCACCACGCCGGCTTCGCTGCACGATGACTTCGAGAATGGCAGCGGTGTCTCGCGCGTGACGACGATTTACGACCGCGTGGGCGACGGCGAGAACGATGTCAACAGTGGGCACGGTACACACGTTGCCGGCTCGGTACTCGGCAATGGCGACCTTTCCGGCGCGACGCCGGCTTCGCATACGTATCCAGAATCTGCGTATGTGGGCATGGCGCCGGAGGCGAACCTGGTTTTTCAAGCTGTGGAAAATAACACCTCGGGAGCGTTGAGTGGCATTCCGCTGGATCTCAATACGCTCTTCGACCAGGCCAGAACGGGTGGAGCTGGTCTGCATACCAATAGCTGGGGCAGTAACGTATCGGGGCAGTATACCACCGACTCCGAGGCGGTGGATCAGTTTATGTGGAATCACAAGGACTTCACCATCTTTTTCTCGGCGGGAAACGCGGGCATTGATAACAATGCGGATGGTGTTGTCGACTTTTATTCTATGGGCAGCCCTGGAACTGCCAAAAACTGTGTTACGGTTGGTGCTTCGGAGAACGACCGCAGCACGTTCTCTGCGACCTGGGGGGGCGTCTGGCCTAGCGATTTTTCGGCCGATCCGGTGAATAGTGACCGGATGGCCGATGATATCGCCGGTTTGGCCGCGTTCAGCAGTCGCGGTTCAATCCTGGATGGGCGTTACAAGCCGGACATTGTCGCGCCGGGCACGTTTATCGCTTCTGTAAGATCGTCAGAGGCGAGTGAGACGGGCTGGGGTGAAATCGACGCCAATTACATGTATATGGGCGGCACCAGCATGTCCACTCCGCTGACGGCAGGCGCGGGAGCCATTGTGCGCCAATACTATACCGATCGCCAGAGTCACACGCCTTCAGCGGCATTGATCAAGGCCACGCTGGTCAATGGCGCGACGGACATTTATCCCGGCCAGTATGGGACCGGCGCGACGCAGGAAATCCCCGCGACGCGGCCCACGAACGTGGCCGGATGGGGGCGCGTCGACATCCAGAACAGCATCTTCCCCACCGCGCCGCGCGCAATGACCTACGTGGATCAGACGCCGGGCCTGAACACCGCCGGCGCCGCCAACTATAACTATCAAATCACCAGTTCGGCTGAACCTTTCCGGGTGACGCTGGCGTGGACCGACTATCCTGGTTCGCCTGCCGCTGCCGGAGGGCTGGTGAACGACCTGGACGTGACTGTCACCGGACCCGGTGGGACGACCTACTATCCCAATAACGCGAACCAGCGCGGCGCGAGCCAATACCTCGCATACGATAGTGGCTTTGAAAGTGATTATTGGCTGTGGAATGCCGGCACTCAAGTCGCCGTGCGGTTCACGCCGGTCCAGTATCCGGCAACGTTGCAAACGGGGATCTTTTTGTTGGTCGCAGGCAGTTACCCCAAAACCTTCACCTGGTATGTGTATGGTGGCGATAACACTTCCGGCCCAACCTCGGTTTTGGCAACGGGTTCCAGCACAATCCGCAGCGCGGGCTGGCATGTTATCGACTTCTCGTCCGCCAACGTGACGATTCCCAGCGGGGATTTCTTTCTGGCAATCGCTTTGCCGGATAATCAATTGGCCTGGTTCTATGACGATACTGCTCCTGATAGCCGCAGTTGGTATTACGATGGCAGTACCTGGGGCAAAGAAACGGGTGAGGATTATATGTTCAATGCCGTGGTCAGCAGCCCAGCCGCTGCTACACAGCAGGACCGCGTCAACAACCTCGTCGGTATCGACATCCCCAGCCCGGTGACCGGCCTATACACCGTCACGGTGAGTGGTTATAACGTTCCACAGGGGCCGCAGCCTTATGCGTTGGTCGCCTCCGGTATTTTCACCACAGCCAACACTGCGCCAGTGATCGAGGGGCTGCCGGATCAGGTGCTCGGTCCCGGCGAGAGCAAGGACAGTGCCATTGACCTGTGGGAGTATGCCTTAGATGCTCAGGATTCTGACGCTAACCTTACCTTCGCCTTCGTCGACACGCCGCCGGCTGATGCGGGAATCACGTTGGACTCCGGCCGCTACATCGACATCAATCCGGCACCGGGCTATTTGGGTACTGTCCCGGTGATGGTTCAGGTGATGGATACCGGCGGCCTGACGGATACCGACACCTTCACGGTCAGCTTTCTGGCCAACACTCCGCCAGCGATTGACGGGTTACCGGATCAGACGATCATCGCCGGTCAAAGCAAAGATAACGCGATCGACTTGTGGGCCTTTGCTTCCGATAGTCAGGACCTGGACGCTGCCCTCATCTTTACCATCACCAATTCGCCACCGGCGGACGCGGGAGTGACCATCGACAGCAACCGTCACATCGATATCAACCCGGCGCCGGGCTATTTGGGCACCGTCCCGGTTGAAGTCCAGGTGACGGATACCGGCGGCCTGACGGACACCGACACTTTCACGATTAACTTCCTTGACACCCAGTATATCTACTTGCCGTTGGTGCTGCGCTGTTATCCGCTCGTGCCTACCCTGCTGTCCATCAGTAATCCGGATGGCGATGGCCTTTACACTGTCCAATGGACGATGCCCTCTTGCTGCTCCACACCGCCGTCTCAGTACGAGTTCCAGGTTGCTACTAACCCCGAGTTCAGCTATGTGGATGGTGACACAACTACCGAAACTTCCGTCAATGTCTACACCCCAGACCCGGCAACCTATTACTGGCGGGTGCGGGCGTATATCGACGGGCAATGGACGGACTGGAGTAACGTGCGAAGCGTCACAGTGGGATCGTTCTCGTATGCGTTTGTTTACAACGCCACGGGTGGAACACTCACTATTGAGATCGTCGGGATTGAGAAACGCTCCTTTGCTACTGGATTTGAAGGTTACTGGCGCAGTGTGCCGGTAGGTACCTACACAGTGCGAGTTTGGGCGCGTTGTGGCTCTCTGGAAGAACCGATGTATTTCCCGCAGGGAGAGTTCCATGATCTGGCGTATGAATGTAGGCCGGCATCGTTGATGTCATCTGCTCCGCCTGAAATGAAGATGCCGGGACTGGACTTTGTCTTCAACGGTGTAGCCCCGAAGACGATCGCTCCATAGATTTGTTCACGCGTTGCAAAAAGCTGTTGCGGGCGTATCGCGCCCGCAACAGCTTTTTTGGGCTCTCCCATGCCGATGTTGAATCCCCGTCGCGTGATGTTATACTCGCGGCGACACCAAAATCGCACCCGCAGTGGAACAGATTGAGTTTCTATCTGAAAATTATGTCCGCGAGTGTTTTCCGCGCGTCAGCGGTAAATGCTCGCAGAGGTTCTAGTGAGAGAGGAAGGGCGACATGACGCATTCGACATTGTACAGAATCATTGCAGTTTTGGCGCTGTTGTTGGTTGGTATCAATCCAGGCCGGGCGACGATAGCAGCGCCAGATGTCCCGACGCAGGCTCAAAGTGTGGAGGGACCGCGTCAACCGCCGGTTGTGTTGCGCGCCGATCCCAATGTCTCTATACAACGTGTGCCGGCCCCGGCCTCTATGCGCTCGGCGCAACATACGCAAAGCGCCAGCATCATCATCAACTATATGTATCTTATCAAAAAAACGGGGGAATCACGGCGCAGCCCAGGAATCCTCCAGA
>DAIUDK010000114.1:0-19008 GCA_036845725.1 Chloroflexota bacterium | reverse complement strand
GCCCTCGCCGCGCGGTGTAGACGTAAGCGTGGCGGATGAGCGTGACGTCGTCGGCGCCGTTACGCCCCGGCACGTCCTGGATGCCCATCACGCCGACGAGCGCGCCATCTTCCTCGTAGCCCCAGAAACGCACGCCGGCATCAATCTCGTGGCGGAGTTCCTCACGCGGCATGTACGGCTCGTGCCAGCGATCCGCCGGGATAATACCCCGGTACGCCTGCGCCGCGTCGTTGATAATGGCGTACATCGTCTCGAAATCTGCTTTAGTGCATGGTCGAATTGAGTTCATAATATTCGAGAATTATCACCCTTTGGACAGAATCATCAACCCGTACTCCACGGCATCCGCCAGCGCGTACCAACTGGCCTCGATGATGTTCGCCGACGCGCCGACGGTGCTCCAGCGGCGCGTGCCGTTCTGCACGTCGATGAGCACGCGCGTCGTCGCCGCAGTGCCCGCGCCACCATCAAGGATGTGCACCTTGTAATCGGCGAGATCGAATTCCGTCAGGCGTGGGTAAACCGGAACGAGCGCCTTGCGCAGCGCCGCATCCAGCGCGTTGACCGGGCCGTTGCCCTCCGCTGCCGTGTGGAAAATTTGATCGCCCACGCGCAGCTTCATCGTCGCTTCGGCGAACAGGCCGCGCCTTTCGCGGTGTTCCACCACCACCATAAAGTCGATCATCTCGAATGGTGGCGTGTAGCCATTGCGAGAACGATACAGCATCATCTCCACCGACGCATCCGCGCCTTCGAAGGTAAAACCCTGGTGCTCCAACGCCTTGATCCGCTGCAAGACGTCCGGCAAATTGCGCAGTTCCTCGTGGGCGATACCGGCCTCTTCGGCCTTGCTCAACAGATTGCCCTTGCCCGATAGTTCCGAGACAATGAAGCGCGACTTGTTGCCCAACAGCTCGGGGTCCACGTGCTGGTAACTGCTCGGATTGCGCCGCAGCGCCGCAACGTGAATGCCGCCCTTGTGCGCGAAGGCGCTCCGCCCCACGTAAGGCGCATGACGATACGGCGACTGGTTGGCGATAGAGGCCGCCGCGTGCGCCGTCCGCGTCAAATTCGCCAGATTGCCTTCCGGCAATACCCGTAGACCCATTTTCAATTCAAGATTCGGTATGAGTGTGCACAGATTGGCGTTACCGCAGCGTTCGCCGTAGCCGTTGAGCGTCCCCTGCACGTGGACAGCGCCCGCCCGCACCGCCGCCAGCGTGCTCGCGTCCGCCACACCGCTGTCGTTGTGTGTGTGGATGCCTAACGCAACGTCGGGGAAGTGTACGAGGTTGGTCTTCCAACCTACAACCTCCCCGACGATTTGCTCAATCTCCCACGGCATAGCGCCACCGTTCGTGTCGCAAAGGACCAGAACGTCCGCCCCGCCCGCAACAGCAGCCCGTAGCGTATCAAGTGCATAGTCGGCATTGTCCTTGTAGCCGTCGAAGAAGTGCTCGGCATCGTAAACGACCTCTTTGCCCTGCTCTTTCAAGTACGCCACACTCTCGCGGATGATGCGCAGATTCTCCTCCGGCGTCGCGCGCAATACGTCGGTGACGTGCAGCGTCCAACTTTTGCCCACAAGCGTCACAACGGGGGTCTCTGCGGACATCAACGCCTGAATATTCGGATCGTCCTGCGGCTGCGCGCCTACGTGGCACGTGCTACCGAACGCCGTAATCTTCGCGTGCTTCAAGTCCAGGTCGCGCACCCGCTCGAAATAAGCGATATCCTTCGGATTCGATCCGGGCCAGCCCCCCTCGATGTAATGCACACCGAGATCGTCCAGCAGGCGCGTGATCTTGAGCTTGTCGTCTACTGAAAGCGAAATCCCCTCGGCCTGCGTGCCATCGCGCAGCGTCGTGTCGTACAACCATATTTGTTCGCACATACTCTCTTCCTTTTTCCTGTAGACGATAAACAGTAGACGGTAGACAGGTTTTTGTCCCGTCTACCGTCTGCCGTCTACCGTCTACTTTTACTGCAAACGTTTTCGCGTATACGGGACCAACCCTCCCGCCTGAATAATGCCCATAATGAACGGCGGGAACGGAGAAGTACGGTATATTTCCCCCGTGCGGGCATTGGTAATCGTCCCGGCCTCCAAATCCACCGTGAGCGCATCCCCCTTCTGCGCTCCGGCGACGGCCTCCGGACAGGCCAGAATCGGCAGGCCGATGTTGATCGCGTTGCGGTAAAAAATGCGCGCAAAGCTATCGGCGATGACGCACGACACGCCCGCTCCCTTGATCGCCAGCGGCGCGTGTTCCCGCGACGATCCACACCCAAAGTTCTCCCCACCGACGATGATGTCGCCGGGTTGCACCGCGCCCACGAAGCTCGTGTCGATGTCCTCCATGCAGTGTTGCGCCAGTTCTTCCGCCGTAGACATATTCAAATACCGCGCCGGAATGATTGCGTCGGTGTCCACGTTGTCGCCGTACTTCCAAACTGAACCCTGGAGTGTCATTGCCGCGCCTCCGTGAAACGTGATGCGTGATGCGTGAAACTTGATTCATGATTCGTGATTCGTGATTCGCTCATCCCATCACCTCGTCTGGATGCACAATCGTTCCCGCAATGGCCGATGCCGCCGCGACGGCCGGCCCGCTCAGGTAGACCTCGCTGTCGGGATGCCCCATGCGCCCGCGGAAGTTGCGGTTCGTCGTGCTGACGGCGCGCTCGCCCGCTGCCAGGATGCCCATGTGTCCCCCCAGGCACGGCCCGCACGTCGGCGTACTCACCACGGCCCCGGCTTCGATGAACGCTTCCACCAGCCCCTCGCGCAGCGCGTCCAGGTAGACCTGCTGCGTGCCGGGGATGACAATGCAGCGCACGTCCGGGTGGACTTTGCGGCCTGTCAAAATCTGCGCCGCGACGCGCAAGTCTTCTAGCCGCCCGTTGGTGCAGGAGCCGATAACCGCCTGATCGATTTTCACGCCCTGCGCTTCGCTCACCGGTTTCGCGTTCTCCGGCAAATGCGGGAACGAGACTTGCGGCGCCATATCGCTCACGTCAATCGTGACGACGCGCGCATAGATTGCATCCGCATCCGAGGCATAAACCTGATAGTCGCGTTTGGCGCGCCCGGCGACGTACTCGCGCGTGGCGCTATCCACGGCGAACAGCCCGGCTTTGCCCCCCGCCTCGATCGCCATATTGGACATCGTAAAGCGGTCGGACATCGACAGCGTGTCCACCACCGGCCCGGCGAATTCCATCGCCATATAAAGCGCGCCGCTCACGCCGATTTGGCCAATCGTGTACAGGATCAAGTCCTTGCCGCCCACCCAGGGTTGCCGCGTCCCCGTGTATTCGAAGCGGATCGTCTCCGGCACGCGCATCCAAATACTGCCGGTCGCCATCGCGACGGCGATATCCGTCGATCCCATGCCGGTGGCGAAAGCGCCCAAGGCGCCGTAGGTGCAGGTGTGCGAATCCGCGCCTACCACCACGTCGCCCGGCAACACGAGGCCCTGCTCGTGCAGCAACACGTGTTCGATGCCCATACGACCGACGTCGTAGTGATTCGCGATCCCCTGCGCGTGCGCGAACTCGCGCATCGCCTTGCACTGCTCGGCGGACTTGATGTCCTTGTTCGGCGCAAAGTGATCGGCGACGAGCACGACCTTCTCCGGGTCGAAGACACGCGCCACGCCCAGGCTCTCGAACTCGCGCAGCGAAATCGGCGCGGTGATGTCGTTCGCCAGCACCACGTCCACGCTGACCTCAACGAGGTCGCCGGGACGGACACCCGTACTGCCGGGCACATGGGATGCGATGAGTTTTTCTGCTAGGGTGTGCCCTCTCAACCCGCGCCCCCTAGCGAGCCTTCGGCTCGATAGGATACTGCGTGTTGTGCCCGTTCCGCCGCGCCGACTGCGCCAGCTCGAACCCGTCCCAACGCACGGCCCACCCACGAGGCTCCGGGAACGCCTCCCACAAATGCCCGTTATGGCGCGGTTCCGCGACCACCACAACCTGCTCTTCCTGCTTGACTGTTTGCGTATCCATTGCACTCCTCCTGTTTAGATTTCAGATTGGCTGATTTTAGATTTGCTGATTCGCTATTTCACTGCCTCACGCCGCGCCGCAATCAGACGGTTGAGCGCGAACATATAGGCTTTGGCGCTGGCGGTGATGACGTCGGTATCCGCGCCGTGACCGCTAAACGTGCGCCGGGCGCCACCATTGACGGGCTTTTCGGCCTGGATGCGGATCGTGACCCGCCCCACCGCGTCGATGCCCTCGGTGACGGCCTGCACAGAGTACTCGATCAACTCGTTCGGCTCGCCGATGACGCGGTTGATCGCGCGATAGACGGCGTCCACCGGCCCGGTGCCATGATCGGCGTCGCACACCACGGTCCCATCCGGCCCCTTGATGCGCACCGTGGCCGTGGGGATGCTCCGACTGCCGCAACTCACCTGCACTTGTTCCAGATGATAGGTCTCTTCGAAGAACATGCGCGCCTCGTCGGAGACAATCGCTTCCAGGTCGCGGGTATCCACCGTCTTCTTTTGGTCGGCGACCTTCAGGAAGCGCTCGTACACCTTCTCGAACTGGCCCTCATCGAGGATGTAGCCCAATTCCACCAACCGGTGGCGCAGGCCGTGCCGACCGGAACGCGCCGAGAGGATGATCGCCGAATCGGGCACACCCACGTCACGCGGATCGATAATCTCGTAGGTCGTACGATCCTTCAGGACGCCATCCTGGTGGATGCCGGACGAGTGCGCGAAGGCGTTGGCCCCCACAATCGCCTTGTTTGGCTGGACGGGAATACCCGTCAACTGACTCACCAGCTTGCTGATCGAGTAAAAGTGCTGCGTCTGGATGTTCGTATCCACCCCGAACACGTCACGGCGCGTCCGCAGCGCCATCACCACCTCTTCCATCGACGTGTTGCCCGCCCGCTCGCCGATACCGTTGACGGTTACTTCGGCCTGCCGCGCGCCGTTGAGGATGCCCGCCAGCGCGTTCGCCGTCGCCATCCCCAAATCGTTGTGGCAGTGGACGGAAATCACGGCTTTGTCGATGTTCGGGACATTATTCTTGATCCCGGCAATAAGCGCGCCAAACTCGACGGGCATCGTGTAGCCGGTCGTGTCGGGGATGTTGACGACAGTGGCCCCGGCGTCAATCACCGCTTCCATCACGCGATACAGATACACTGGGTCCGCGCGCCCGGCGTCCTCGGCAAAGTATTCCACGTCCGCCACAAACCTGCGCGCGTATTTCACCGCCTCGACGCCCATTTCGAGCGCCTTTTCGCGGGTAGTGTGCAGTTTGTGTTCGATGTGAACATCCGAAACGCCCAGCCCGGTGTGCACGCGCGGGCGCGCCGCATCCTTGAGCGCCTCGACCGCCGCGTCGATGTCCGCCTGGCGCGCGCGGGTCAGCCCACACACAGTACAGTTGCGGATCTCCTGCGAGATGCGCTGTACAGCCTTGAAATCGCCGGGCGACGAAATGGGAAATCCCGCTTCGATCACGTCCACGCCCATCTCCTGCAACACGCGGGCGATCTCGATCTTCTCGTCGATGTTCAACGCCGCGCCCGGCGACTGCTCACCATCCCGCAGCGTCGTGTCGAAAATCGCGACTTTATCCTTAATGCCAACCCCATCTTCAGACATGCTTTCCTCCAAGGTAGACGGTAGCCGGTAGACAGTAGACGGGGTTTCTCTTCCCCTGTCTACCGTCTACTGTCTACCGGCTACTTCCCCCAATTCTCCGGCCTCAACGACCGCACCGCCGCGCCTGCGCGCCACATTTCCGATTCGCGCATCTCGCGCAGTTCTTCGCCGAGCTTCTCGCGGTAGTCCGGGGCGCTGTTGGCCTCGAGCACGACGCGCGTCTGCTCGCCGGAGACGACACTCTCGTACAGCCAATCGAAGACCGGCTCCACGGCCTTGCGGAACTGGTGGCGCCAATCGAGCGCACCGCGCTGAGCGGTGGTGGAGCAGTTGGCGTACATCCAATCCATGCCGTTTTTGTCGACCAGGCGGATGAGGCTCTGCGTGAGTTCTTCGACGGTTTCGTTGAAGGCTTCGCTCGGCGTGTGACCGTGCTTGCGGAGCAGGTTGTACTGCGCTTCCATAATGCCCGCCAGCGCGCCCATCAGCACGCCGCGCTCGCCGGTGAGATCGCTGACCACTTCGTTGCGGAACGTGGTGGGGAACAGATACCCCGCGCCGATGGCGATACCGAGCGCAATCGTGCGCTCTTCTGCGCGGCCTGTATAATCCTGCTCCACCGCGAAGCTCGCGTTGATTCCGCTCCCCGCCAGGAAATTCGCGCGCACGCTCGTCCCGGAGCCTTTCGGCGCGACCAAAATGACATCAACGTTGTCCGGTGGAACAATGCCTGTTTGATCACGGTAAACAATGCCAAAACCGTGAGAAAAGTACAAGGCGTCACCCGCTTTGAGGCGCGGTTTGATTTTGGGCCACAACATGACCTGCGCCGCATCCGAAACCAAATACTGAATGACGGTCCCACGCTGTGTCGCCTCTTCGAAGGCGAAAAGGGTTTTGCCAGGAACCCAACCATCGCGGATTGCTTTATCCCATGAACGCTGCCGCTCTGGATCGCCGCCGACGATGACATTGATGCCGTTCTCGCGCATATTCAACGCCTGCGCCGGCCCCTGCACGCCGTACCCGAGCACTGCGACGACCTCATCCTTGAGTACCTCGCGCGCCTTCTCCAGCGGGAACTCCTCCCGCGTCACCACATCTTCCACCACGCCGCCAAAATCGATCTTCGTCATTGTCCTCTATCTCCTCGTGTCAGTTATGGATTGTGGGTTATGGGGCATGAATTGTGGGGCCTCCCCTACTTCCTACTCCATACTCCCTACTTCCCTATTTATGTCCATTCCCCGATTTGCCGCGCGCCATGGCGACGCGACCCGTGCGCACCATCTCAACGATGCCGTAGGGGCGCAGAACGTCAACCAGACCATCGATCTTGTCTTCCGTACCCGTCGCCTCGATCATCAGAGAGTCCAGCGCCACATCGACGACCCGCGCGCGGAAGGTGTCCACGAGCTGCATGATCTCGGAACGCCGGCTGCCGCCGTCGGCCTGTACCTTGATGAGCGCCAGGTCACGGAGCACGTTGGGCTGCTCGGTCACGTCTTCGACCTTGATCACGTTGACCAGCTTGCAAAGGTTCTGCGCCACCTTTTCGACGTTGGTGCGGCTATCGTCCACCACAATCGTCATCCGCGAGACGCCGGGGTTTTCAGTGTGGCCCACCGTCAGACTTTCGATGTTGTAATTCCGCCGGCGGAACAGGCTGGCGACGCGCGTCAGCACACCGGGTTTATCTTCGACCAGAGCAACTAATGTATTTTGCATCTTATATCTCCTTAACCATCGAAGACTACAAAAGTCTCCGCCAGGTCCGCCTATGCATATACCGTATCCATCACAGGTACTTGTTCAACCTGTTGATTCGTGAGACTTTTGTAGTCTGTGTCCACGTAAGCCGGGCGCTCGATCATCTCGTGCAGCGCCGCGCCGGTTGGCACCATCGGGTAGACGTTGGCTTCGTCACCCTCTTGGACGATTTCGAAGTTAATCAGAGCGGGACCATCGCAGGCGCGCGCGGCAGCGATAGCTTCTCGCGCCTGCCGCCGGTTCTTCGCGCGCCATCCGGGGATGCCATAGGCTTCAGCCAGTTTCACAAAATCGGGGTTTAACAGGCGCGTGGCCTCGTAACGCTTGTCGTAGAAGAATTCCTGCCACTGGCGCACCATGCCCAGATAACCGTTGTTAGAAATTGCAATGCGAATGGGCAGTCTCTCTTGCACAATCGTCGCCATGTCGTGCATCGTCATCTGGAATCCACCGTCGCCTGCAATCACCCAGACTTCCTTGTCAGGACACGCCATTTGCGCACCGATGGCCGCAGGCAAGCCAAAGCCCATCGTTCCCTGTCCGCCAGAGGTGATGAGGGAGCGCGGGTAGTCGGAGGGGTAATACTGCGCTGCCCACATCTGATGCTGACCCACATCGGTGACGACGATGGCCTGCCCCGCCGTGGCCTCCCAGATTTCGTTGATAAAGTGCGGCGCAGCCAGGTGGCCGTTTTCGGGACGGTTGATGATGTTGCGTTTGAGGGTTTGCGCGCGCCAGCCATCAATCCGCTCCAGCCACATCGCGTGATCGTTAGGCAACACCAGCGGCAGCAGTTGTTCGAGCACCTGGCGCAGGTCGCCGTGGATCGGCACATCAGCCTGGACAATTTTGTTCAATTCAGCAGCATCCATATCCACGTGGATCTTCTGCGCGAACGGCGCGTAGGCGTCCAGGCGGCCCGTCACACGGTCGTCGAAGCGCATCCCAAAAGCCAGCAGCAAATCAGCCTGCTGGATAGCGCGGTTGGCAAAGACTTCACCGTGCATCCCCATCAACGCGAGCGCCAACGGGTGCGACTCCGGAAAACCGCCCTTCCCCAACAGCGTGAGCGCCACCGGCGTATCCGTCTTCTCGGCGAACGCGCGCAGCGCATCCATCGCGCCGGACATCATCACACCCTGGCCGGCCAAAATCACCGGGCGCTCTGCCTGGTTGATGAGTTGCGCGGCTTTCGCCACCAGGTCGGCGTCGCCTTTGCCCACGGGATGATAGCCTGGCAAATCAACGTCGTCATCGGGGAACTCAAACTCAGTGGATTTTTGCTGTACATCTTTGGGGATATCAACGAGCACCGGCCCCGGACGCCCGCTGCGCGCGATGTAGAATGCTTCGTGGATGACTTCGGCCAATTCTTCCACATCCGAGACCAGATAATTGTGTTTGGTGATCGGCAGCGTGATGCCGGTGATATCGACTTCCTGGAAAGCGTCCGTACCGATGACCGGCGTGGAAACCTGCCCGGTGATGCATACCATAGGCGATGAATCCATCATCGCCGTGGCAATGCCGGTGACGAGATTCGTCGCGCCCGGCCCGGAGGTCGCAATCGCCACGCCGACCTTGCCGGAAGCCCGCGCGTAGCCATCCGCCGCGTGCGCCGCGCACTGCTCGTGCCGCATCAGCACGTGATGGACGCCGTATTCCTGCCGCGGATGATACGCGTGCATAATCGCGCCTCCGGGAATCCCAAAAGCCACTTCGACTCCCTCATGTTCGAGCATCGCCCACATAATTTCTGCACCAGTTTTCTTCATTCTCCCCTCTCCTTAGCCCCTATCCAACAAAAAAGCCGCCCCTTTGGGCGGCTTCTGCTGGTTTTTGGTATACTTTGTCCTACTATGGCCTTATCTTTGCCAACGCGACCGCCCGTGTGCTCCCGCTAAGGAGCACAATAATAACCAAAACAACTAGCAACAGCCCCAGCAAAGGATTGCTGGGGGCAATGAGAGCGCGTATTGCATTTTGGGTGCGTTGGTTAGTATTCATCTTCATCAAGTTCTGTTTCAATTCAATTAGCTTAAATTTTACAACAGATACGAAATATGTCAAATGACACTCGCTCGGGGTGACAAGTGTTACACAAAAGCGCGCCACGATAGAAACATTACTTTTTACCTATGGTATAATTTCAGTATGTATAGTATGATTTCGGTATATAAAGTATAAATACGGTTTGTATACTGGGCGTCTGGCATCGATATTATTGTGGGGCACACTATGGTTACATTAGATCAACACCTGAAACTTTGGGATTCACCGCCGGCACATCCGCAGCGGCGCGTGCGCGACTTCTATCAGACATTGGCACATCGCCGGCTCGATATGGTGTTCCAGAATGCGCCCATCATACCGTTCGACGATTCGATGCGCCTGATCTTCTTCAGCGATTGCCATCGCGGCGACAACAGCCGCGCGGATGCTTTCCGTGCCAACGAACCGCTCTTTTTGCACGCCCTCCAACATTACTACACGCAGGGTTTTACCTACATTGAGGTCGGTGACGGGGATGAATTATGGAAAAATCGCCGTTTCGAGACCGTCCAGGCGGCCCATGCGCAGGTTTTCACGCTATTTCACCGTTTCGCCGAGCAGCAGCGGCTGCACCTGCTCTTCGGCAATCACGACATCCTTGGCAATCGCCGCCAGCCGGTGAATAAAGGCGGCTTGATCGCGCACGAGGGATTGATCCTACAACACCAGCAGAGCGGACAACAGATCTTTGTCACCCACGGCCACCAGGCCGACACCAAAAGCGATATGTTCTACCAGATCAGCCGTATGGCCGTGCGCAATGTCTGGCGGCGGCTGCAATTGATGCATCTGGCGCCGGTCACCTGCCGTGACGGTGAAGAATACACGCCCCGCGCCTACGAGCAATCCCTCACGAGTTGGGCGGCAGATCGTCGCCGGGTGTTGATCTGCGGGCACACGCATCGCCCGGTTAGCGCCGGGTATGGCGAAACACCGTACTTCAACACCGGTTATTGCCTTGCACCGGGAATCCTCACCGGTTTGGAACTTCAACATGGAGAAATCAACCTGGTACGCTGGCGAGCGACGCCGCACAGCACAACGCCCTTCCAGCGGGAAATATTGAGCCAGCCGCGCCGATTGAAATACTTCTGGTAAAAAACCTCTTTTGCATAGTCCATTTTTGGCAGTAGAATACGGTGGAAGGGAATCAATCCGACCCGCTATAACCGCATAGCATACCGATTCTTATCGCCAAGTGGGCATTGCCATGATTGAACTGAAAAATCTGCAAAAGGTCATTGACCAAACACCCGTCATCGATATCGCCGCGCTGACCGTGCATCCCGGTGAGATTGCGGCGGTGGTCGGCCCGGTGGGCAGTGGACGGACAGCGCTGCTTGACCTGCTGCTCGGCAGAACGCACCCCACGGCCGGTACGGTGCGCCTGGGCGATATTGATCCGGCAGCGGACAAGGCGGCGTTCAGCCGGCAGGTCGGCGTCCTCTTTGCCGAAGACAGTTTGTACAAAAGCCAATCCGCCCAGGCTAACCTGGTTTTCCAATGCCGGTTGCATGGCTTACCCAAAGGGCGCGCCGATGAAGTCTTGACACAAGTCGGGCTGGCCGACCGCGCCAACACCCGCGTCGAAAAACTCGGCTCCGGCCTGGCGCGGCGATTGGCCTTCGGACGGGCGATTCTACACCAACCGCACATATTGATCTTGGTCGATCCCTTTGCGCGTTGTGATGAAGCCTCAATCACATTACTTGGGCGACTCATCCGCCAGTTGGTTGAAGAGGCGGTTGGCGGACCAACCGAAGCGGTTGGCGGACCAACCAACACCATCCTCATCCTCGCCGACGATGACGCCCATCTGCCACCCCTTTGTGACATAATCTACACCCTGGACAAGGGACGCATCAGCCAAGTCATCAATCCACATGACGCGCAGCACAACACGCTGCCCTTCAAAATCCCGGTCAAGCTGGAAGACAAGGTGGCGCTGGTCAATCCCGGCGATATTTTATACGCCATGGCCCAAGAAGGGCGGGCTGTGCTGCACACGCACACCGGCAGCCTGCTCACCCAATTCACATTGGCCGAACTCGAAGAACGGCTGGCGCGCAGTGGCTTTTTCCGCGCCCATCGCGGCTACCTGGTTAACTTGCAGCACGTCAAAGAAGTCATCCCGTACACCCGCAACAGCTTCACCCTGATCCTCGATGACGCCGTCCAAACCGAAATCCCGCTCAGCAAATCTGCCGCCGGCGAACTGCGCGAACTACTCGGCTATTGAACCATTCAACCACCAACTGACGCCATTCACCCTACCCTAGCGCCGTTCGGCGCTTTTTTGTTGCAACCCGCCCTGTGATGCCGTATACTGAAGGTAAAAGCAACTTAAGCAGAAAGGGGAACAGAGGCAGTGAACGCAATTGAAGTACAAAACCTGACCCGCGATTTTAACGGCTTGCGGGCCGTGGACGGCATCAGCTTCGAGGTGCAACCCGGCGAGGTGTTCGGCTTTCTGGGACCTAACGGCGCGGGCAAGACGACAACGATTCGCATGCTCACCGGACAACTGCGCCCTACGGCGGGCACGGTGCGGGTCATGGGCTGCGACGTGGTCACACAACGCGACGCGCTCAAGCCGCAGATCGGTGTCGTGTTCGAGTACCAGAACATCTACGAGCGCCTGTCGGCCCGCGACAACCTGCTTTTCGCCGCCCGGCTATACGGCGCACCCAAAGCGCGTGTAGACGCGGTGCTGAAGCAGGTGGGGCTGAACGAACGCGCCAACGACCGGATCAAGAAATACTCGAACGGCATGAAGCAGCGATTGCTGGTCGCCCGCGCGCTGCTGCACGAACCTAAGGTACTCTTTCTCGACGAGCCGACGCGCGGGCTTGACCCCAATGTTGCCCGCGAGATCCGCGCCTTCGTCGCCGATCTGGCTAAACAAGGTGTGACCGTCTTCCTGACCACGCACTATATGGAAGAGGCCGACCGGCTCTCCGACCGGGTAGCGATCCTCCACAAGGGCAAAATCGTCGCGTTGGACACGCCCGCGCGGCTCAAAGCCGCGCACGGCGGCGAACAGACGACAGCTGCTTTCAGCAGCTTGGAGGATGTGTTCGTCGCCTTGACGGGTGCAGAGTTGCATGGAAGGTTTGAGTAATGAAAACGCATCTACGCATCATCTGGGCCATCGCAGCCAAAGACATCGGCGACGCATTCAAAAACAAAGTCATCTGGTCAACGATCGTCATGGTGATACTGATGGTGGCATTCTACAAAGCGATGCCGATCATCACCGGGATGGCGCACCTGCCTGAAGTGGATATCTACGACGCCGGGCAATCCGCGTTGACCACCTACCTGGAAAACAGTCCCAACCTCGAAGCGCGGCGGGTAGCCTCTCAAGAGCGTATGGCGTTCTTTATCGCTTTGGAGGGCGTGCCGGCATTGGGATTAGTGATCCCACCCGGATTTGACGAGCAGTTGGCCGGAGGTGACCCTATAGCACTCGATGGCTACATGCAGTATTGGGTCAGCGACGCGGCGGCTGAGGAACTCAAGGCACAAGTCGAGCAAGAGATCGCCGTCCAGACAGGACAAACGGTGCGCATCAATCTCGAAGGCCACCGGGTGTACCCCACCCTGGGATCAATGGGACCGCACTCGTGGGCCGCGCTGGCCATCACACTGATGCTGGTGGCACTTGGTACGGGTCTTACGCCACAGTTAATGTTCGAGGAAAAGCGCAGCCACACCCTGGATGCGCTGTTGATCTCGCCGGCCCGCAGCGGACACGTGGTCGCCGGGAAAGCCATCGCGGGCCTAGTTTACTGCCTGATCGGCGCTGTGGTGCTCTTTGCCTTTAACGCGGCACTGATCGTCCAGTGGGGTTTTGCGATCCTGGCAACGGCGCTTGGCGCGCTGCTGGCCGTCGCTATCGGACTTCTGTTCGGCGTTACACTCCAGACCCACCAATCGCTGCGTATGTTGACGTTAGCCATGATCGTGCCGCTCTTCGTGCTGCCGGTCAGCGTGTCTTTTATGTCAATGGATCTGCTATCTTCTGTGAATGCTGTCGTGCGTTGGTTCCCTAGCGTGGGACTGTCGCGGTTGTTCATTATGTCCATGACAGACAGCGCCCCCTTCGCCGAGTGGGGGCCAGACATCGCGTTGGTTTTCGGAACGACGGCGATCCTCCTGGTCATCGTGGCGTGGTGCATCCGCCGCTCAGACCGGTAAAGGAGCAAAGGATGAACTTCAAGGAAAGTATCCGCATCACCGTGACCATTGCCGCCAAAGACATCGTTGACGCCGTCAAGAACAAGACCACGCTCTCGATCATGCTGGGCGTCGGCCTGATGATGCTGACAGGACTGGCGCTGCCGCTATTGTTCGGGCCGCGCCGTGCCCCAACCGCCGTCGAAGGGCAAGCTGTCAATCCACCATCAGAACTGGGCTTGCAGCCATCTCTACTGGCAATAAACCTGACTGTTCAGCTGCTGATCGTCGGCCTCGCGCTGGTGCCGTACCTGATGATCGAGGAAAAGGAAACCCACACCCTTGATGCGCTGCTGGTGTCGCCGGCCCACTTTGGCCATGTGGTGTCCGGAAAAGCGCTGGCCGGGATGTTCTACTGCCTGTGCGCCGCGGTGGTCGTTTTTCTGTTTAACACCCGCTGGATCGTACACTGGGAGATCGCGGCGCTGGCATTCCTGCTGGGCGCGGCGTTTACCGTGGCGGGTGGACTACTGCTGGGCATCATGTCCGAGAACCCCACGACGGTCAATCTGTGGCTAGGGCTGTTCCTCATGCTTTTACTCGTGCCGATGCTCCTGGCTGAACTCGTTAGCGCGAAACTGCCGGGGGTCGTACAGGCCATTCTGCCTTGGATGCCCTCCGTGGCGATGGGGAAACTTGTCGGATTGTCTATGGTCGGGGTCGTTCCGGCGATGGACATCTGGTCGAACGTTGGTACTCTGGCCATTGAATCGCTCATCTTTTATGCCCTGGTGATATGGCGCGTGCGCCGGTCGGACCGGTGAAGTGAGGGTATTTCAAGAAGAATCGGGCGCTTGGTCGCTTTTGGAAGGTCGGCTTTGCATCTTTATCGCCTTGCACTACAATCCAACCAATGGATACCATACCGATTCTCACCACCAAGCTCTACGTCCCGCCGCCGCACGCCGCGTGTGCGGTGCGCGCCCGGCTGTTCGAGCAACTGGACGCGGGTCTGCGCCTGGGACACCGGCTGCTACTGATCTGCGCTCCGGCCGGCTTCGGCAAAACCACGCTCCTCAGCGAGTGGATTGGCGAAAATCGACAATCCAAAATCCAAAATCCAAAATCGTGTTGGCTTTCCCTGGACGAGGCCGATAACGACCCCACCCGCTTTCTCCTGTACCTGCTTGCCGCGCTGGAAACGGTGTATCCGGACATCGGCGCGGACGCGCGGGCGATGATCCAGCCGCCACAGCCACCGTCGTTCACAGTGATCCTCACCGGGCTGCTCAACCACCTCGCCGACAGGTCAGCAGAGGGCGACCTGGTGCTCGCACTCGACGATTACCACGTTATCGAACAGCCGGCCATCCACGCCATGGTCGCGTTTCTGCTCGATCACCTGCCGCCCCACATGCACCTGGCCGTCGCCACCCGCGTCGATCCGCCCCTGCCTCTGGCCCGTCTTCGCGCCCGCCGCCAGCTCACCGAACTGCGCGCCGCCGACCTGCGCTTTACGGCGGACGAAACCGCGACGTTCCTCAATCAGATTATGGGTCTGAACCTCGCGCCGGAGAACATCGCGGCGCTTGAAGCACGCACCGAAGGCTGGATTGCCAGCTTGCAACTGGCCGCCATCTCCCTACAAAACCGCGCCGCAACAGAAGCGGCGAGTTTCATCGCGGCGTTCAGCGGCAGCCACCGGCACGTGATCGACTATCTCACCGAGGAAGTGCTGGCGCAGCAGCCTCCGGAGATCCACGAGTTTCTCTCGCAGACGGCCATCCTCGACCGCCTGACCGCCTCCCTCTGCGACGCCGTGACCGAACGGGATGACAGCGAGCGCCTGCTGCGGCGGTTGGAACAAGCCAACCTGTTTCTAGCCCCGCTGGACGACGAACGCCAATGGTATCGCTACCACCGGCTGTTCGCCGACTTTATGCGCAACCACATCTATAACGAAGCGCCCGAACTGGCGCAAATGCTGCACCGCCGCGCCGCAGCCTGGTACGCGGAACACGCGCTGCCGTCCGAAGCCATCGGGCACGCCCTGCGCGCCGCCGATTTCGAGAGCGCCGCGCAGTGGATCGAGCAGGCAGTTGTCCCCCTACTGATGCGCAGCGAAGCGACCACGCTCCTCAACTGGCTCAAGGCGCTGCCGCAGTCCATCATGGATGCGCGACCCGCGTTGAACCTGGCTCTCGCGGAAGCGGCGCTCGTCGCCGGAGAATTCGCACCCATCGAGATGGCACTGCACGCGGTCGAAACCGCACTAAACCGGGGCGATGTTCCTGCCGAAGAACACGACGCCATCCAGAGCCAGGTCACAGCCGTCCGCGCGTACATGGCGACCTTCAGCGGCGACATTCACCAGGGCGTGGCACTGGCGCAACAAGCGTTCGCCGCGCTCCCTGAGGGAAACACCTTTCTGCGCAGCGTCATCGCCTGGTTGTTAGGCCTCAGCCAGTTCTTCGATACGGACACCGCGGCGGCACAGCGCGTCTTCGGCGAGACGCTCGAACTGAGCCAGACGACCGGCAACACGCTCATCGCATCGTTGTCGATCTTCGTCACCGGGTACTTCGCCATCCTGCAAGGACGGCTGCGGCAAGCGCGCATCACCTTCGAACAGGGGTTGGCATCGTTGACCGGGACGCCACACACCCCACTACCGGTCAGCGCCAGCCTGATCTATCAGGGGCTTGCCGAAGTCCTGCGCGAAACGAACGACCTGGAGGCCGCTGCGCAGGCCATCGCCCACTGCATCGCTCTGGGCGAACAATGGGGCAACGCCGAAGTCCTGGTGGATGATTACGTCGTCCTCAGCCGCATCGCCTACGCCCAAGGTGACGAGGCGCGCGCCCGGCAAACCGTGGAAAAAATCATGGCATTTGCCCACGAGAACAAAATCTCACGATTGACCATCCGGCAGATGGAGGCATTCCAGGCACGGATGCGGGTAGCCTGGGGGGAGTTAGAGGCTGCCACGTTGTGGACCGAGAAGTGGCTCGACGCTTACGTGCAAGAACCGCTGCCAGAAGGCAACATCGCCGTCTTCATCCGCTGGATGGAAGTCTCCGCTCTGGCGAGGTTCTACCTGGTCCACGGACATTTCACTGATGCCATCGCAGTCCTCACCCCCTTACGCCGCCTCGTCGAGGATGCCGGCTGGATGGGCGTCGCCATCGAACTGCTCAGCCTGGAAGCCCTAGCGCTGCACGGGCTAGGACAGCGCGATGCCGCCCACACCACCCTCCACCGCGCGTTCACCCTCGCCGCGCCCGAAGGCTACACGCGCGTCTTCGTGGACATGGGCGCGGAGATGGCCCGCTTGCTTCAGGAAGTGCTAGACGAAGGCATCATGCCAGATTATGTTCAGAGCCTGTTACAGGTTACCGATTCCCAATTCCTTATCCCCAGTTCCTGTAAACATACCTCCAACTCGCAACTCTTAACTCGCAACTCGCAACTTCTCGAACCCTTGAGCGACCGCGAACTGGAAATCCTGCGTCTGATCGAAACTGGCGCTACCAACCGAGAAATCGCCGACCGGCTCTACATCGCCGTCAGCACCGTCAAGACGCACATCAACAACCTTTACGGCAAACTCGGCGTCGCCAATCGCGTGCAAGCCCTGGCGCGGGCGCACGAACTGGACCTGCTCCCGTAATCTCCACGGTACAATCACACATCTTTTATCCTGAAAACCAAGACTCCACAACTCCAAAGGAAGAAGGCGGTTTTTGGGTGCGATTCGGTTTTCCAATGGTTATTCCTGACGTTTTCCTAGTGGATTTAGCCGAAACGACTAAAATTAGAACAACTATGCCGCGTGCAGCCCCAGTGTTACCTACGACCTGTCCTGGACGCAGCCTGCCCCCTGCTGCGTCGTGCTGATCATCGTGCTCTACATTTCCCTACCTGCAGCCTTCCCAACCGCCTAGCCGAATCTCATCCCTCAACGTCGAGCACGCCGAGAAGAACCGGGGGAAATCTCTACGTTCTCCGAGTATCAAAATGACCCTTGTGTAAGTCCTGACTTGTGATGTTTTTGTGATAGTTGTCCGCTACACTATTCACTGGTTATTCTTTGCGCCAGGCATACTGGCGAGTCCCGGCAGTGTATTGCTGAGGCCTTTGCCCATCAGCGCGTCCAGCATCTTTTGCCCGGGGACGCCCCAGGAAATCTGCGCGAACCTGCGTCCGATATCTTGTCAAGGCCCATTCGGGAACAAGTCTACGCTATAGGCAAGAGGTACCAACGGCTGGTTACAGGACGTCGCATACAGAAGGACGCCCGGTATCGTGCCGGGCGTCCTCGTTTCAGCTTGTTCATCCCGTGGTTATTCATGGATGTTCACCAATGTCCCCACGCTCGCAAAGTTGAACAGCCATTCAGCCATTTCGGTGGGTTGGTTGACGCAGCCATGGCTCATCGGTTGGCCGAAGTTCCCGTGCCAGGTGACGCCGTGCAAGCCGTAACCCTGATAGAAGTACATCACCCACGGGACGTCCTCGATATAGTAACCGGGACCGGCCATATCGTCGGTCTTGAGTTTGATCCAGATGCGATACTGGCCCACCGGCGTCGGGGTCTGCGGGAGTCCGGTGGAGACGAGGTACTGCTGGACCGGCATTGTCCCCTCATACGCAGTGAGCGTCTGTGCTGAAAGGTCAACATCGATCCAGCGCGCCTCGTCAATATCCCAGACCGGCGCCGGGCCAGGTGGCGGCGTCACCTGAACGGTGGGCGTGGGTTCGGGCAGCGGCGGCGCTTCGACCTCCGGCGTTGTATCGACGTCGAAGGCAGTGACGATCTCGCCGAAGACGAAACCGGCTTGGCCCTGGTAGTCGATCTGCCACCACGCCTCACTCCGGCCGGTTACCGCGGCTTGTGTCCCCGCGGGCAGAAGGCCGATTTTCTCGTAAGCCAGGCCGGGTCCACGCCGGACATTGACGGCGCTGTCGCCAGCGGCTAGTCGCGGCTGGACCGGCGTCGGTGTCGGCGGTACCGGCGTTGATGTAGGTTCTACCGGCGTTGACGAAGGCTCTACCGTGGTGGTCACCGGCGGCGTTGCGGTGACTGTGATTACTGTGGATGCAGGCGGCGTAGGCGACTCGACTTCTGTCTGCGCCGATACCGACTGTGGAGCCAATAGCTCCACGAGCCGGAATCCTAACAATGCTATCCATGTCATGATTAAGACGGTGATTGCGATCAGCAAGACCCATGTGATCGTATTTAAGACCGGTTGCACGTTTTCTCGAACTTTGATTTCCATAATTCACTCCTCCACACATACTTTATGCGGAACGATGCCTCTCAGGAGAAAACTCCCGATTTGCGTTTTGTTCGTTCCATAAT
>DAIUDK010000113.1:0-19442 GCA_036845725.1 Chloroflexota bacterium | reverse complement strand
AAAAGGGATTCC
This sequence comes from Chloroflexota bacterium, assembly GCA_036845725.1. GTDB lineage: Bacteria > Chloroflexota > Anaerolineae > B4-G1 > SLSP01 > DSWT01. Next base: position 19,430 of record DAIUDK010000113.1, on the reverse strand, counting down.
GATTCTCGTCACATCAGGCATGGATCGTGAATACGAATGTAAAAAAATCGGAGCGGATGATTTCATACTTAAACCTTTCCGCCCCAACGAACTCCTCGAACGTATAAATACGATGATCGCGCAGACTCAGTAAAGGTATAACACAAACACAATGACTAGAAGAAGGCGTAAAAAGAAAACACAGCCTAATGAACAATGGTATAAGATGGATCTGCACATCCACACCCCAGCATCGGCAGACCATCAGCAGAAAAATGTCACCTATCTTGAAATCTTGCAAGAAGCAGAACGACGCGGCATAGACGTCATCGCGTTCACCGATCACAACACGGTAGCGGGCTACAAGCACATGCTTGAGGAGATCGACGACCTCGAGCTACTCAAGCGTCTCAACCGTCTAAGACCTGAAGAGGAAAAGAAACTCCAGGAGTATCGTCGGTTACAGGACGAAATCCTTCTGCTCACCGGATTCGAGTTTACGGCGACATTCGGCTTCCACATCCTCGGCATCTTCCCGCCCGAAACATCCGTGCGCGAATTGGAATTTCTGCTCTTACAGATGAACGTCCCCGCCGACAAACTCGATGAAGGCGCTACCGATGTCGGCGCAACCGTCGATGTCCTGACGGCTTACGAAATGATCGCCGATACCGGGGGGCTGGTCATCGCGGCCCACGCGAACTCGTCGCACGGCGTCGCACTGCAAGGTATCCGCTTTGGCGGGCAGACGCGCATCGCGTTCACCCAGGATCCCAACTTGCACGCTCTGGAAGTCACCGACTTGGAGAAAATCGGCGGGAAGACCACCGCACGTTTCTTCGACGGTTCCAAACCCGAATACCCGCGCCGGATGCGCTGTATCCAGGGGTCGGATGCGCACCGCTTGACGCGCGATCCCAACAACCCGCGCAATCCGGGCATCGGCGACCGCATCACCGAGATTTTGTTGGACGAATCCACATTTCCGGCGCTGTATGAGGTCCTGACAGGCGACGACTTCGCCCGCACACGGCCTTACCGCGCCGAATCCCACCCCTTTGATTACATCCAGGCCGCCCGTGCAGAAGGCCCCAACATCGTGCAGGATTTTCACGAGCATTCCAACCGCCGCGGTGGATTCCTCGACGCGATTGTGGCCGACGTTTGCGCCTTCGCCAACACAAACGGCGGCGCGCTCTATGTCGGCGTCCCCACGAATGCAGATACGCCACCGGTGGGTGTGGGCAACTCTCCCACGCGGGTGATCAACGCCCTCAAGACGGAAATCGAGACCCGCATCACGCCCGCGCTGCCGGTCACAATTGACGTGCAGGAAACCCAAAATGTCAAGGTCGTGCGCATTGTTGTACCACGCGGGGAACATCCCCCTTACACGATGGATGAGAGCCAAATATTCATCCGCAGCGAGGCCGAAACAACACCCGCCGTGCGCGACGAGATCGTGGAGTTGGTCAGACGCGGACTAGGTGCTGGCACGTCCAAAGCAGCCGCTCCCATCGATACCACCGAAGAAAAACAGCCTCGGACGGACAAGCCGACCATCGACCCGCCGCGCACGGGTGTTGAGATCGCTGCTGTGGAAACACGAAATAACGTGCGCTACTACACCATGCGCGACCTGCGCAACGGCAGTTTGGTCAACAACGTGACCCGCAACTCGGCCCGCCGCCTCTGGCGCTACGCCATCGACGAGTCCGAAAACAACCCGGTCAAACCAAGTCAAGTGCGTTGGATGGGCAACATCGGGATTTGGAAGCAGCGAGAATACAGCGCGCAGATGCGGTATGATCTGGTGGAGAAAATCGGCGATGTGCAACACGTCTACTACGGCGTGACCGAGGAGGGCATTCACGGCCCGTGGAGTGCGCTGGTAGGCGAATAACAGGAGGTTCAATGCGCATCCTATCCATATCAGAAATGCGCGCTTTGGAATCGACCGCCGACATGGCCGGCTACAGTTACGCCCAGATGATGGAGCAGGCCGGCAAAGGCTTGGCGATTGCAGTCGTACAACACATGCCGGTCAAAGGCCGGCGGATTCTCGTACTCGTGGGGCCGGGCAACAATGGTGGAGATGGGCTGGTTGCCGCGCGGCTGTTGCACGATTCTGGCGCGCACGTTACCGCTTACCTGACCAGCAAACGCGATCCCGAACAGGATAACGTCTTCAAGCTGACACAGACCTCTGGGGTAAAGATCGTTTACGCGCAAGACGATCCCAAATACGAAAAACTATGCCTGCTGACCTCACAGACGCACATCGTCTTGGACAGCCTGCTGGGAATTGGTGCAACTCCCCCTGTGCGCGGCGTTATCGCCGACGTCCTGCGGAACGTGAAAGCGGGATTGGCGCAAATCACTGCTGATCCGCTGACGAGCCTGAACCGTCCGCCCAAACCCATAGCGCTACGGCCACTTATCGTCGCTGTGGATGGGCCTTCGGGACTGGATTTCGACAGCGGCGCTATCGATGCACTGACGCTCAAGGCTCATCTAACCGTGACCTTTGCCGCGCCCAAATGGGGGCACTTTGCGCTTCCCGGTGCAGAGTATGTGGGCGAACTGGTGGTCGCCGATATCGGCATCCCGAAGAATGTGGAAATTCCGGGCAAGGGCACGGCAATCACCACTATCGAGAATGTCCGGCAGTGGCTGCCGGCGCGCCCATTGGATGCACACAAGGGCACATTCGGCAAAGCGCTGATCGTCGCCGGGTCGGTGAATTACACGGGCGCGGCGCTCTTGTCTGCTTCAGCGGCAGTGCGCACCGGTGCCGGTCTGGTTACACTGGCAATCCCCAATATTCTACACCCGGCCATCGTCCCAGCATTACCTGAAGTCACCTACATTTTGCTGCCGCACACGCTCGGCGTGTTGGATGGCCGTGCGATGTCGCCGCTCACCGAAAAACTTACAGGAGGATCAACCTCCGCATATTCGGCCATGCTCGTTGGGCCGGGATTGAGCCACACACCGGAGACTGTAAGCTTTATGCGCCGTCTTCTGGGACTGGAGACAGGGAAACGCAATACGGGCTTTGTGCCGAGTGAGGACAAGGTCGAAGGCGAACGTCCAATCTTACCTCCGCTGGTGGTCGACGCAGACGGCCTGAACATCCTGAGTAACATCCCTGACTGGCATACCCTGCTGCCGCCAGAGACGATCCTCACCCCCCACCCTGGGGAAATGGCGCGACTCACAGGTAAGACGACGGCAGAAGTACAAGCCAATCGGGTGCGCGTCGCGCAGACAAGCGCCGCCACATGGGGCCATGTCGTCGTGCTGAAGGGCGCATTTACCGTCATCGCCGCGCCGAACGGGGATAGTACGCTGCTGCCTTTTGCCAATCCAGGGTTGGGGTCGGCGGGGACCGGCGATGTTTTGGCAGGTGCTATCGTCGCGTTGCGGGCACAGGGACTTGATGCGTTCAAGGCGGCCGTTACCGGAGCGTATCTACACGGTATAGCAGGAGAAATCGCCCGCGAGCGCTTGGGTGCGGCCGGCATAGCTGCCAGTGACGTAGCCTACGCGCTCGCCGAAGCAACAAAAATCATTGCGTTGGAACGCTCGAACGCTTGAACGTTCCAACGCAACGTCACTATAACGATTGGGCGAAAGTAAAGCCCAGTTCCTCAGCTTTGAGCAAATCCTCGTAGGTCGCGCCGCCGGGGAACTCCCAGGCTTCGGACAACTCCCACTTTAATTTATCAGCCCACTGCGCGATTTCGCGGCGGGCACCCCCACTCCAGCCAAAGCTGCCGAAATAGGCCAACTTGCGGTTTTGGATGCGCTTGCGGCTGACCATATCCAAGACGTGCGCCATCGGCGGGAAAAGTTCGCCCTCGTAGGTGGGCGCGCCGATCAGCACGCCACTGCGGGTGTAGATCGAGGGCAGGATGTAGCTGGAGTGGATATGCCGCACATCGAAGACGTCCACCGGTACGCCCGCGCGCGCGACGCCTGCTGCCACCGCCTCCACCATCTTCTCCGTATTGCCGTACATCGTCCCGTAGAGCAGTGTCACGCCTGTATCTGGACCGGCTAACGCATAGTTGGCCCACTTTTGGTACAATTCGACAATGCGCTCTGGGTTCTTGCGCCAAAGCAGTCCATGCGAGGGCGCAACAACGTCGATGGGGACGCCCGCCAGCTTATCGATGGCCTTGATCACCGGCTTGGGGAACAGAGCCACAATGTTGGCGTAATAGCGCAGTGCCTCGCGCTCATAAAACTCCAACTCCGCGTATTGATCGTCAAAGATCGCGCCCTGCAGCGCGCCGTAACCGCCGAAAGCGTCGCATGAGAACAACACCTTCTGCGTGGTCTCATACGTCACCATCGTCTCCGGCCAGTGCACCATTGGCGTGATGTGGAACTGCAATTGATGCGATCCGAGGTCCAACGTCTCACCATCCTCAACAACGTAAACGTTGTCCTTCACCTGGTAATAACTCTCCAACATCTTCACCGCGCGGCTGGTGCACAGGAAGGTGACGTTCGGCGCGATACGGCGCAAGGTACGCAGCACACCGGTGTGATCCGGTTCCATGTGGTTAACCACGATGTAATTCAGCAACGCCGGATCGAAGACCTCGGCGATCTGATCAAGGAGCGCGTCGCCCTTGATATCCTTCGCTGCATCGACGAGGATTTTCTTTTCCCCATCAATCACATAGGCATTGTACGATACGCCTTCACTGGTAATCGGCCACAACCCCTCAAAAAGGTCGGTGGTCCGGTCGTTGACGCCGATCCAGTAAATTCCAGGTTTTACGCTAACCGCAGGCATTGTCGCCCTCCCTAATCGTCATACAACGTCCACGTCATATCGGACGACAGATCGACCTCGTACTGTTCGGATAAGACTTCATCGTTGCAATCACGCACCATCATATCATACGTGTCCGGACGAACATAGAAGATACGTGACATGCCCGCCATGATGGTCTCGTTTTCGCCCATCCAATCTTCACCCCAATCGTCGCCGGTGGAGGGGGAAACAAAGACATAGCACACTTCGGTATCCGACGTGTTGTCCACAAACAGCCGCGAGGTAGCGCGGGAGTCACCTACGGTGACTGTACTATTGCCGTCAATGGCCCATCCGGTTGCCATTACAGCTTCATTGCAGTCCTCAAGTTGAATGTCATGCTGTCCAGAAGGCACATCGAACGTTCTGCTAGCGCCGGAGGCGATCGTTTCCTCGCCACCAAGCCAATCCTCGCCCCATTCATCACTTTCGCTGCTGGAGATCAGGACGTAGCAAACCTCATCAGGAGAGTTGTTGACAATCTTGATTTGAAAATCACCCGAACTACTCGTACCACCATTACCCGTTTCTCGCCCTGTCAAAAAAGCGCAACCGAGCGATGACATCAACAACACAGTCACAATCAACAATCCCATACGCCGTTTCATAAACATACCTCCTAAAATATACAAATTGGTCATGGGCATTATACAACAAGCGAAATAAAGCAGCAAGCCGCCGTGTAAAAGCGTTCCCTTGCCTTACTTCAATTTCTGGTACAATGAACACGACTGCACTTCTGTGGGGAGACGATGACAACAAACAGAATCCGTTCTATCGAGCTAAACGCATGCGCCCTATTCGCCCTTCTTTTGGTGCTGTACTTCCTCACCTTCAATGGGCAATTCGGCTCAATCGACGAACTGAACCTGTATGCTATGACCGAAAGTCTTGTTCAAAATGGCACGATCGAGGTTCCCCAGGTAAATTTTGCGGCCTATCATAATCCAGTCGGAAAACACGAAATAGGGTTCCCATTGGCAGCTATGCCTTTGTATTGGCTTAGTAGAAACAGCCAGGCCGTTAACAACATTTACATCGTGATGCTCTTGAATCCCCTCCTGGTCTCAGCATCAGCGGTCTTTATCTATTTGAGCGCCAAACGGTTAGGACAGAGTTCAACGGCGTCTTTGGTCGCCGCCTTTGCCTATGGATTAGGTTCATTGGGTTGGCCCTATGCACTGACTTTCTATCGAGAGCCGCTTGTTGGTTTCCTGTGGATACTGGGGATTTATGGCCTGATTTCATGGCGAATGACCGAAAACAAATGGTGGGGAGGGTTAGGAGCTATTGCTATTCTCCTCTCCACACTCGTCAAGGTCAATGTTTCGTTCAGCATCCCATTTCTGTTTCTTGTCACCCAAAAGAACCTTCTAGCGCAAAAAAAACATACCTACGTGATATGGGGTATAGCGCTGGCTGGCATGTTCGTGGTTTTTCAGGGACTGTACTACCTGAGAACCGGATATTGGTGGAATTTCTCTCAGTCGCTCACCACTATCAGTTTGATTCAGGTTTTTCTGCGTCTACATGGACAATTATTGAGTCCGATCAAGGGCCTCGTGTTTTACATGCCGGTCATCATCCTGGCAGGCCCAGGCTTGTATCAGTTGTGGCGCAGGCACCGTTCAGTCGCAGCGGGAATTATACTCGCATCTCTATCGCTCCTAGGAGCCACGAGTTTTTATGGGATGTGGTATGGAGGGCAGTCCTGGGGGCCGCGCCTGTTGGTGCCCGTTCTACCGATAGTGCTGATAGCCATCGCGCCCCTGTGGGATCGCTTCCAACGACCGGTGGCGCGCGCGCTCATGCTCAGTCTGTTGGCCATCAGTACGATCGTACAGACTGCTGTCGCGACCAATCCATGGTGGAAAGGATACGCGCCCTTTCATAAACTGGCCCTGACTCCGGAAAACAATGTAGGGTTGTCACTCCGGCACGTGGCACTTTCGCCGCCCTGGGTATTGCTACGGAATTGGCAATCCAAGGACCTGAACTTGCTCTGGTTACACGTAGACAAATTCGGCGAATGGCGCACACACATCGTCATCGGAGTTGTACTTGCACTCTGTTTCCTTGGAATTATAGCCATCTGGAGATTAAGAATCGCGCAAAAGGCCGGTTTTTTGGCCCTATTACCGCTAATACCGGCAATCGCCGTTCTACAAATAGCCGGCGGGAACATCATCGTCGGCTATCCAGGTCTATCTAAAGAAACCGCACAGAACCTTGCCGCATGGGTAAGATTCAATAACCGCGATCCCTACACGCTGGTAACACTATCCAATGAGTTCCACATTTTCTTCTATACCGGCCTGCTCAAAGGCGATTTTATCCATCACTGGTATTCGCCCAACCAGACCGACCAATTTGAAAACATCCTGGAAAATACAAAAGGACAATGGTTGTTTCTCGTCGAGGACCACGTTCATGTCGAACCGGCTTACTCCGGCAGGGATATGGAATGGTGGTTGAACAACCAGCTTTATCGCTTTGACAGTCAATGGCTTGATGGATACGAATTGATCCGCTACGGTATCTTGCCATCAGATGGCTGGGATTCAATTCCAATTCAGAATGAGTTTGGGCCATTTCATATTAAAGAAGTCGCCGTGAATACCACAGCACTCCATGCCAATAACGTCTTGGGTATCCAACTTCACATTTGCAAATCAGCTGAGATATCTGACAATCACAGGATATTCCTGCACCTTTTAGCGGATGGTGAAATCATCAAGGGGCTTGATGGTCCGGTGCATTATGGCGCTCCTGATACAAATCAATGGGAAATCGGAGAATGTCTGATCGAGAAGCGCGGGATTTACATTCCCCCCGAGGCAAATGCCGGTACCTACGATTTGATTGCAGGCGTTTATTCGCTTGGAGACGAAGGGCCAAATCCCTACGAAACCCTAATGCAAATTACCGTCCTGGCGTCGGGAATCGACAATTCCCAGAGGTAAGGTACACTTATAGCACATCGCTTTCAGAACATATAGTTTATACGAGGTCAACATGATGCGCATTGGGATAATTACCGGAGAATACCCCCCGCTGGAAGGCGGCGTGGGCGACTTCACCCACGAGTTGGGGATGGCATTACGGGCAGACGGCCATGAAGTACACATCCTCACCTCGCGGATGAACGACCGGCAACTTAGCCCCGTCCGAGAAGACGAGATGACGATCTACCGCGACATCTACGACTGGGACCGGAGCACCTACGCAGACATCACCCAATGGATCAACACACAAGCGGTCGACGTGGTGAACATCCAATATCAGTCTGCCGCCTACCAGCTGCGCGGCGGAATCAACTTCTACCCGCGCGCCCAGCGGCGACACTTGACTGCGCCTATCGTGGTGACATATCACGATCTGCTACCGCCCTACCTGTTCCCCAAAGCCGGACCGCTTCGCCAGTGGGCGGTGCGGCAATTGGCACAGCACACTGACGGCGTCATCGTCACCAACGACGATGATTACACGGCATTGACCACTGCGATGGAAGCCAAACTGCCGCCGACACGCCTGATCCCCATCGGCAGCAATATCGCGCCGCAGCCACCCGCCGGTTATGACCGCACAGCCTGGCGCGCCGCGCACGGCATCTACCCCAACGATATGCTCATCGGTTTCTTCGGCTTCCTGAACCGCAGCAAGGGCGTCGAAACGTTGATTGACGCGCTCGGGCAACTGGTTTCAACAGGACTGCCGGCACACTTGGTCTTCATTGGTGGGCGGACAGGATCAAGCGACAGCACCAACGCGCGGTACGCCGACGAGGTCGACGCGCTTATCGAGAAAAGTGGCCTCGGCGCGCACGTCCAGCGCACCGGCTACGCCACCCCCGCCGAAGTCTCCGCAGCGCTTCTCGCTGTGGACATATGCGCCTTTCCCTATCGCAACGGCGCGAGTCTGCGTCACGGGACGCTCCACGCAGCGCTGGCACACGGCAATGCTATCGTCACCACCACGCCCCAAACGCCAACGCCGCAACTGCAAGATGGGAAAAATGTGATACTTATCCCGCCGGAGGATGCCACAGCGCTCGCAGCCGCCCTGCGCCGCTTGTGGATGGAATCGCCCCTGCGCGCTGGCATCGGACAGCAGGCCGCGCAATTGTCGTGCGAGTTCTCCTGGGAACGTATCGCCACCCGCACAGCGGAGTTTTTCCGCACGGTGCGTGGTCGGATTAGCTGAGAATCAAGAACTCCATGCGCACCACCCTAACCCTGCTCCTGATCAGCTTCACCGTCCTCGGCCTGACTTACAGTGCCGTCGTCCCCATCTTCGAAGCCTCCGATGAAGTATGGCACTATCCAATGGTCGAACACCTCGCGCGTGAGTGGACGCTGCCGGTGCAGCCGCGCGAACCCGGCGCATCCAGCGGACCATGGCGGCAGGAGGCTAGCCAGCCACCGCTCTACTATGCACTCGCCGCCGCTCTTACCGCCTGGATCGACACCTCGCCCACAGCGGCCCCCTACGACCTGACCACCATTCGCCACCTCAACCCACACGTCGGAGCTGGCGTGGTCGCATCCGATGGCAGCAATCCGAATCTGGTCGTCCACAATCCCGCACTGGAACGCTTTCCTTGGCGCGGCACGGTGTTGGCCGTCCATATCGCGCGCATCTTCTCCGTGCTCCTGGGGACGTGGGCGGTCTACCTCACGTGGGCACTCATTCGCGAGCTGTATCCCGAACAACCGCAACTCGCGCTACTCGCCGCCGCCATTCACGCTTTCACGCCGATGTCTCTGTTCGTCAGCGCCTCGGTGAACAACGACAATCTGATTGTGCCGTTGTGTTCGCTGGCGTTGTTGATGATGATCCGATCGGTAAAAAGGCAGGGGGCAGAAGGCAGGAAGCAAGAGGTAAGAGGCAAGAATCATGAATCATGCCTCTTGCATCATTTGCTCTTAGGAGTGGTGATTGGACTGGGACTGTTGACGAAGGCGAGCGCCATCGCCCTATTGCCATTCGCTGCCGCCACCATTGCCTGGGAAGCATGGCAGAATCTCAAATGGCAAATGGTGAATGGCAAATGGCGCATCGGCGCATCGGCGAATGAGCAAATGAGTGAATCACGTATTACGCATCACGCCCTCCTACTCCCTACTCCCTACTCCCTACTCCCCAAAATCACACTTCATGCCTTGCGCAATCTGGCCCTCGTCATCCTGCCCGCATTCGCCATCTCCGGCTGGTGGTTCTACCGAAATTTTCAGCTCTACGGCGATTGGCTGGGACTCAACGCCTTCTACGCCGTGCTCGGTACCCGCGACGTGACGGCGGACCTGGCGCAACTATGGTCCGAACGCTTCGCCTTCGCCGCTGGATACTGGGGCAACTTCGGCGGTCTCAACGTGCTGATGCCCACGTGGATTTATACGATACTCAATCTCTTCGCCATCACTGCCGCGATCAACGTAGTTGTGGGTTTCGGGTTGTGGGCAGTTAGTCCAAAGTCCAAAATCCAAAATCCAAAGTCCGAGATCGGAAGTCCAAGCGGTGATTTAGCACGGTCCCCAATCCCCAGTCACCAATCCCCGATTACCAATCTTTGGCCCTTCGCATGGGATGAACTGACCGCCGCGCGGGCATTGGCCTGGGCCTGGCCGGTCGCCGTCTTTGTCTCGTGGATTCAATGGGCAACGATTACCTGGTCTTCGCAGGGCCGTCTTATCTTTTCCGCGTTGCCGATGTGGTCACTGGCATTGGCGTTACCGATGAGTTTCAAGCTAAAGGTTCCACGTCGAAAGTCTGGAGACACGCATCACGTATCACGACGTATCCCTGAAATCCAAAATCTGAGATCCAAAATTCTCGCCGTATTTCTATTTGCTCTGTGTCTGATTGCACTCCCCGCCTGGATTGTGCCCGCGTATACACCGCCGCGGTCGACGCGCACCACGCTAACCACCCCACCCCTGCGCGCAGACTTCGGTAACGTGCTGCGGCTGACCGGATTCCAGATCGACCGGCGCAACACAGCGCCCGGCGACACCATTAGGTTGACATTGCAGTGGATGGTGCTCGCACCGACCGCTACCGATCACAGCCTCTTCATCCACGTGCTTGGTGAGGGTGACCGCATCATCGCACAGCGCGATACGTTCCCCGGACGTGGCCTGCTTTCGACAACGTGGCTGGAACCGGGCCATACCTGGATCGAGCATTACGAGATCACCATCTCCCCGCTGGCCTACGCGCCCGACAGCTTGGCATTTGGCATAGGGATGTACGAGACCGCTACGGGCGCGCGTTTGCCGGTGAAGGCAGATACGCCCTTCCTTGTCACGCCAGCAGACGACACTGTAACCTTCGGTGACGTGTGGTTGAGCGAAGCAGCAAAGCAAACCGATGTATATTTCGGCAAAGGCATCGTGCTCACCAGCTACGATCTGAGCAATGTGATCGTGACTCGCGGCGAGACGCTTCAGACAACGTTGCACTGGCGGTGTACAAGTCGCATCGACGGCGACTACACCATCTCCATACAGCTTATCGACGAGCAGTGGCACAAGGCAGCCCAATCGGATACCTGGCCGCTCGACGGCGCGGCGCCGACATCCTCATGGCAGGTCGGGCAAGCCATCGAAGAGCCGCGCGCGCTCGATATCGCCGGCGACGCCGCGCCGGGCATCTACAACCTGCAACTGGCGATCTATCGTGCGAATGAGGAGGGCGAGCTAGAGCACCTGCCCATCATATGGGAACGAGGCCAAATGCCCGCCAAAACCATCGTCTTGACGCGGGTGCGGGTGGAATAAACGGCCACTATCGCCGGCCCAAATCCAGTGCATTGACTTTGACCGGGCGCAAGGTGACGGCAACACGCTGCTCGCCAGGCCGGTCCATCTTGCGCACGTCCGCGCCATACTTGTGCCCCAATCTGTCGGCAAAGACGTAATCCGGATCGGGCGTCAGTTCGGCGTGCGCCCGCACCTCCAATGTGCGCCCTGGATTGGCGCGATCGATGATAAACAGCGTACATTCCGGGCGTGCTTGCAGGTTTTTCACCTTCTGCCGTGCGGTATTCAGGGATAACCTGATCATTCCATCATCGTCGAAGAGAAACCAGATCGCCGTCACCTGCGGATAGCCATTTCGCCCGACCGTCGCCAGCATCGCTACGTCCGATTTTAGCAAATCGTGATGTGTTTCAGGAAATGTGATCATCGTCGCCTCCTTAACGAACTCAATATGACGTGCGCCTTTTTACAAGTCATCAACCGGTGCTTCGTGCGTAAGCCAATTCATTTCACTGTCGGCCATGAACTGGTTGGGCCAGTCAACGTCCTTCTCTTTCATGCCCACAAATTCAAATAGGATATCGGCCAACTTCTGAGCCATGGCAAATGAGGGGCTGTGGAGAAGCGCTTCCAGCGTCTCCAGGAAACCCTCCGGCTTGATCGAAACCTTCTTTGTTTCCGCCAACAACCACTTGTGATAAGGGTAAAGCGCTTCATTGCGATTGAGAATCACACGGCTGGCAAACAAAGCCAATTTCTGCGTGGCTAAATGCACAAGATAGGCATTTTTGTTTTCCTCTGCCTGGCTCATGTACCATTTCCATGCTAAAACTTGGCAAATAAATCGGTGTTCGCGCGCCGCCTTCTGCTCGATAGGGAAGCGTGTGACGCGTTTCAGGACGGAGTCGAGAGCCTCTGTCCTGGAAAACAAAACCGTGGCATCCTTGAAGGCGTAACGTGCAGGGTCGCTACCTCTTTCGGCGATCTGGTCGAGCGACGCCAGGGAAACGACCTTGCAATCGATGTATCCGCCGGGGTACGTGCAAATGTCCCATAGGCTGAAGGCAAGGTGCTTTTCGCGCTCCCGCCTCTGATATTCGTCGTCGGTAGCGACCAGGATAACGTCGACGTCCGAGTTCACTTTCGCAAATCCATGGGCCAACGAGCCGACGAGCAATATCGCTACGAACTCATCCCTGGCGGCGTATTTTGCCAGAAAATCATCAATCGCTTGAGCATGATGCGCTTCCATCGCCACCTCTACTGAACGCCTGCGGGCTTGCTATGAACTATGTCGGCAGCATAGTCGCTCACACTCACATCGACCTGGGCCGTGACTGGCAAGCGAGGCAACAAGTCGCGCAGAATAGCCTGATAATCAAATCTGCTCCAATACGGTCGGCGAAACAACAGGCTGCGCGGCGCAAAGGAGATCTTCTGCCCAGCAGCGCTTTCGATTGTCACGACCCAGTCCAGATCTTCGGACCAATACCACGTTTTTGCGGTGATGCGGGTGATATCCGCCAGGCGGATCGTGGTTGAACGCCCGCGCGGGCCATAGGTAAAGGTTTCGGAAGTCAAAATCGCTTCCATTTTGCGCCGGCTGGCATAAACCGCTGCACCCCCAACTACAGCCAACAACAAACCAAAACCACCCATCCCTGCGAGTGCAAGCCCGGTTTGAAGACTACGAGGAGCGGCCGGCGCATTAGAAAGATTGAGAAGGAGAAGCCCTGAGAGCATGACGAACAAGCATAGCAACAGCAAAGCCAGGCACAGAAGCATGAGACCCGCAATCAAACCAAGCGTATTGTCCCGATAAGGATAGGTAATCGATTCCATACATCCTCCGTTTGAATTGAGGTAGCTTGACAGCAATCAATGACGCTGCGATTCCAACCAAACCTCCAGGGTCCGCCCTACCGCCTCCAAACTCTCCGCCGAGACTTTATCCGGCGTGTCCTGAGTGGTGTGCCAGTACGGATAGTCGAAATCGATCATGTCCACCGCGGGCACGCCCATCTGCAGGAAGGGGATGTGATCGTCGAGCATCGCGTGGCGATACTCCGAGATGATGCGGTCGCCATAACCCAATTCAGCGGCGATCCCCCACAGCGTCTGGCTGAGTGCAGGATCGGAGTTGCGCTCGTAGTACACCTGTTGGTCGGCGTCGCCAATCATATCAACGAGGACCATCGCCTCTAGCGGCGACTCGCCCGCCTCACCCCAATGCTGCGCCATATACGATGACCCCACGATCCAGTCCCAGCCGTCGAGCCGCCCGTTGTCCTCAGCGTCAAAGAAAGCCAGGTAGATGCGCCGGGTTTTCGTATCCCACGAAAGCGAACGCGCCAGTTCCAGCAGCACGGCAACGCCGCTCGCGCCGTCATTGGCCCCCATCACCGGCTGCGAAGGGTCTTCCTGATCGGCAGAGCGGCGCGTGTCATAATGCGCGCCGACAAGGACAGCGCCACCGGCAGATTCCCCTTTCCACGCGAGGATGTTGCGGACGGGAGTGTCCATGTAGGTGAACGTTTGCTCGTAGACCTCCCACCCCTGCGCGCGCAGCTCCTCGATGATCATATCACCCCCTTTACGATTGGCCTCCGTTCCGGTGATGCGATACCCCAGGTCGCACTGCCGCGTCACCCACGTGTAGGCCAATTCACCGCTGAAGGTTTCCGGACCGGAAGGTGTATGAGCGCCACAAGCTGTAAGCAGCAGGACAAATAGCACAACGACAACCGAGACACAGATCCATAAGCGATGGCGTGTCATCATTCTCCAAGCCTCCCAAAAACTGGTCAAGGACCGAATTCTCTCAACAAATTCAAATTGACGCTATTGTACCTGCAAGGCGTAGATTCGCCAATAACAGATTTGTGCTAAAATAGGACTCGTCTGTGGCAAGCCACACCGACGATCACGAAAATACTCGCGCCGGATGTGATCCGGCGCTGCGCGGACGGCGGATTGTGATCCGCCTTAAGCGTTGAAGTAAGGTTACATTCTGAGGAGAACTATGAAATCGACATTAACGCCCGATAATTACGTACACCAGTTGGCGACGGAAACCCACCGGCAATTCGCCTTCAGTGCCACAACAAAAACCGAATTCAACGCGTGGCAACGCAGATTTCGCCCGCACCTGCGGGCCATGATCGGCCTGGACGCCATCGCCGGACGCGGAACGTGCGACCTGCGCCCACGCCAGATGAGCGAGGAGACACTATCGGATCACATCCGCGAGGCGTGGATCATCCAGACTGAACCGGGCTTCGAGCTGCCGTTCTATCTTTTGTGGCCCTTAGAAATACCTGCCGGACCGCTTCCTATCGTGATCACGCCGCACGGGCACGGTAAGGCGGGCAAACGTACCTACGCTGGGTTGTGGGACACGGAAGAAGAACGGCTGTCCATCGTTGAGGGTGAGCGTGACGTGGCGTTGCAAGCCGTTCGTGAAGGGTACATCGCCATCGTGCCGGATATGCGCGGTTTTGCCGGATTGCGCCGCTGGAACGAAATCAAGGTTGACGCCACATCCTCGTGCCGGACAATGCAAATGCACGCGCTGCTGTTCGGGCGGACGCTCATCGGCGAGCGGGTGTGGGACGTGATACGGCTCATCGATTACGCCATGACCCGCCCGGAGATGGACACAAAGCGCATCGCCATCACCGGGAATTCCGGCGGCGGGACGGTCTCGCTGTTCGCAGCAGCCTGCGATCCACGCATCAACGTTGCCGTGCCGGCGAGTTACTTTAACACGTTCGAGGCGTCCATCGGCTCGATCCACCACTGCGAGTGCAACTATATCCCTGGGATGATGGCGACGGCGGAGATGTACGACGTCGCCGGGCTGATCGCGCCGCGCCCGTTCCTCGCTGTGGCGGGCCGCGATGATCCGATCTTCCCCTACCCCGCCGCCAAACAGGCATTCGAGCGCCTGCGCCATATCTACGAAGTCGCTGAGGCGCCGCCCGAACACTGCCAGCTTTACACCGGCGAAGGCGGGCACCGCTACTACAAAGCCGGCGTCTGGCCTTTTATTCGCCAAATGCTAACGGAGATGGAGTAAGAAGTAAGAAGCAAAATACGGATACTCCCGTACTCCATACTCCGTACTCCATACTCCCTCTGAAGACCCTTGAACATTCCACTGAAGCGTTACTGGAACTTGTTAGCGCAGTACCTCAAACCACAATGGGGCGCTGTGCTCTTCCTGGCCGTGCTGCTCGTGAGCGGCATCGGACTGCAACTACTCAACCCGCAGATTCTGCGGCGTTTCATCGACGCGGTGGTCGCGGGCCGCGAGATCGCCGCGCTGATCCGCATGGCGTTGCTCTTCCTGGGCGTCGCTGTGGCGGGACAAACCGTTTCACTCGGCGTGACCTACCTGGGCGAGACCGTCGCCTGGAAAGCCACCAACGCCCTGCGCCTCGACCTGACCGCGCACTGCCTCAGGCTCGATATGGCGTTCCACAAAACGCACACGCCAGGCGAGCTGATCGAGCGCATCGACGGCGACGTGAGCACGCTCGCTGGATTCTTCTCCGAAATGGCACTGCAACTGCTCGCCAACGGTCTGCTCGCGGTGGGGATCGTGGTTCTGCTCTTCGTCGAGGACTGGCGCGCCGGACTGATCGGTGTTAGTTACGGCCTGTTGACCGTCCTCGCCTTGCGCGCGATGCGCCATCCCCTCACCCGCGCCTGGGGTGACTCACGGCAGGCTGAGGCGGACTTACTCGGCTTCTTCGGCGAACGGCTCTCCGGCACGGAGGACATCCGCGCCAACGGCGCTGAACCTTACACCATGCGCCAGCTCTTCGCGCTGATGCGGCAGATCACGCAGCGGTGGATCAGGGCTATGGTGCTGGAAGGCGTCAGCCACGACGCGGTGTGGCTCGTCTCGTTGCTCGCCAAAATCGCGGCGCTGGCATTGGGCGCATGGCTTTTCTTCAATGGACGCGCAACAGTCGGCGCGGTGTACCTGATCTTTGGCTATGTCGGACAGTTGGAAGCGCCGCTCAGCGCCATCCAACGTCGCATCAGCGATCTGCAACGCGCCAGCGCCGGCATCGCCCGCGTGGAAGAGGTACTGCACGCCGCGCCGTCCGTCATCGAACATCCCCACCCCGTCCGCGACCTACCGCACGGCCCGGCTGCCGTGGCCGTAGAAAATGTAAGCTTCCAATACAACGATATCCTCAACGGAAGCAATAACGGGTCGCCAGACCACACCAGCCTCGTATTGCACAACGTCTCTTTCGATCTGGCAGCGGGCCAGGTGTTGGGCGTGCTGGGGCGCACCGGCAGCGGCAAGACGACGCTCTCGCGGCTGCTGTTCCGCCTCTACGATCCCGACCAGGGGGCAGTCCGCATCCACGGCGTCGACGCGCGCGACATGACGCTCGGCGCGCTGCGCGAGCGGGTCGGCGTGGTGACACAGGACGTGCAATTGTTCCGCGCTACAGTGCGCGACAACCTGACGCTGTTCAAGCCAGGATTCGATGATACGAGGCTGGTCGAAACGCTGCATACCCTGGGATTGGGAGCGTGGTACGCCTCGCTGCCGCGCGGTCTCGACACGGTTCTGGAGACGGGCAGCCAGGGACTTTCGGCGGGACAGGCGCAACTACTGGCCCTGGCGCGCGTCTTTCTGCGCGATCCCGACCTGGTCATCCTCGACGAAGCCGCCTCGCGCCTCGACCCGGCGACGGAGCAGCAGGTCGAGCGCGCGGTCGATTTGCTGCTCGCCAACCGCACGGCCATCGTCATCGCCCACCGCCTGAACACCGTACAGCGCGCCGATGCGATTATGATCCTGGACAACGGGCAAGTCGTCGAATACGGCCCGCGCGCGGCCTTGAGCGCCGATCCACACTCGCGGTTCTCCGAGCTGCTGCGCACCGGGTTGCAGGAGGTGCTCGCATGAAGACGCTCTCGACGTGGACCGCAACCTGGAAGCTGATTCGCTTCAACCCGCGCGCCTATCTGCAATTCGGCGTGCTTTACGTGATCCTGTTCAGCAGCAACATCGTCCCCGGCTTGCTGATCCAGGCGTTTTTCGACCATCTGACCGGGGCGGCGCCGGCAGCGATCGGGGCGGCGGGATTGCTCGGGCTGCTGGCAGCCGTCGAAGTGGGGCGCGCCGTCGTCTATCTCACGCGCATCTTCGGCGAGGAGGCTTTCCGCTGTTCCGGGTGGGCGCTGCTGCGGCGCAACATCTTTGCCAACATTCTCAAACGGCCGGGAGCAGACCGGCTCGCGCTGGCCTCCGGAGACGTGCTCAACCGGCTGAGCGACGATGTCATGGAACTGGCCGACTGGCCAAGCTGGCTGCCCTTCCTGGCCGGGCACGGGATTTTCGCCGTCGTTGCCGTGGTCATCATGCTGACGATCAACTGGCGCATCACGCTCATCGTCGTGCTGCCGATGCTGGCAATCGTGTTTATCACGCAGGTCGCCTGGGCGCGCGTGCTGCAGTACGGGCACGCCCGGCGCGAGGCAACCAGCGCCGTCACCGGCTTCCTCGGTGAGGTGCTGGACGCGGTATTGGCGGTGAAAGTCGCCAATGCCGAGGCCGACGTCACCCGCCACCTGCACGGCCTGAGCGAGACGCGGCGCAAAGCCGAGGTGAGGTTCAGCCTCTTCCTATCGCTGATCAACTGGGCGTTTAAGAACATCACCGACCTGGGATTGGGGTTGATGCTGCTGCTCGCGGCGCAGGCGATGCGCGATCCGGTGCACCCGTTCACCGTCGGCGAGTTTATGCTCTTCGTGACCTATCTCACGGCGATCATCGAATTTCCGGCAAGCCTGGGCAGCTTCTTCTCGGATTACCAGACGCAGGCGGTATCGATTCAGCGACTACTTGAGCTACAACCCGATGCACCGCCAGCGGCGCTGGTTGAGCATCATCCGGTCTATCAGCGGGGCGAACTGCCCGAAGTCCCGTTCGTCTACAGAGGCGAAGCGCACCATCTGGACACGTTGTACGTCCGAGGGTTGTCCTATGATTATCCCGATACGGAAAAGGGCGTCCATGGCATCGATCTGACCCTGCGGCAAGGAAGTTTCACCGTCATCACCGGACGGGTGGGATCGGGGAAGACGACGCTGCTCCGCGCACTGTTGGGGCTGCTGCCCGCACAAGCCGGCGAGATTCGCTGGAATAATGCGCAGGTTGACGATCCGGCAACGTTCTTTATCCCGCCGCGCAGTGCGTACACACCGCAAACGCCCGTGCTCTTCAGCGAGACGCTGCGCGAGAACGTGCTGATGGGCTTGCCGGAGGATGCGGCGGGGACCGCCGGCGCAGACCTCAATGCCGCGCTGCGGTCGGCGGTGTTGGAGGAAGACATCCCCACCCTGGCAGAAGGGCTGGATACCCTCGTTGGGCCGCGCGGGGTGCGACTCTCCGGCGGGCAGGTGCAGCGGACGGCGGCGGCGCGGATGTTCGCGCGTGACCCGGAACTGCTGGTCTTCGACGATCTTTCGAGCGCGCTGGACGTGGAAACGGAGCAGAAACTGTGGCAGCGGTTAGCGGAACGCAAAGGCACGACCTGTCTGGTCGTCTCGCACCGCCAGGCCGCTCTGCGGCGCGCCGATCACATCATCGTACTGAAGGATGGGCGCATCGAGGCCGAGGGGACGCTCGACGACCTTTTGGCGACGAGTGACGAAATGCGGGCGCTATATCAGGAAACCCGCGAATAATTCTTAACGACACAGGATGCAGGATGCAAGAATTATGTCTCTTGCCTCCTGCATCCTGCATCCTGCATCTTGCCTCTTGCATCATTGCGCCCAGGCCAAAGCCCAGGCCGGGAACCACAACGTACCGATCTCCATAAAGG
>DAIUDK010000112.1:0-19593 GCA_036845725.1 Chloroflexota bacterium | reverse complement strand
CGAATAGTGAATTCGGCGGTGACATACTGATCAGGTGCGAAAAACGGTTCTGTATTCATTATCCCCCTAAGATTGACCGCGGAACACACAGAGTACACGGAATCAGAAAAAATCCGTTAAAATTCGTTCAATCCGTTGACAAAAACTTACCCGCGACTGTCGTGCAACAATCGCAGCGCCGCCGGTCGCCGTTCCAGATGATAGGCGATGTACTGCTCCATCGCCTGCGCCAGCTCCTTGGCGGTGCGCTCCGGCAACGCGAACTGCGTCACATCGTCGAAGCTGCGGTGTTGCAACGCCTGCAACCACGAAAGCGCGCTCGGCGACAACGGACGCACGGTATGCTCGCGCGTGTCGGCTGCAAAACACTCGTGACAGACCGCGCCGCCACGTTCCAGATCGAGGCCATAGGACCGCTGATCGTCGGCGCGGGGGCGCAACGACGTGTGACAGAGGTCGCCAGCGCGCTCGCCCACACACGTCCCCCACTCCGGACGAAAGCCCGCCAACGCCAGCAACTGCTGTTCGTACCAGCGCGTCAGCAATTCCGGAGCGACGCCGCTGTCCAGCCTAGATAGAACGTCATCCACCAACGCATACAACTGCGGCTCGGCCTCGCCCTCGAAAAAGCGGATCGCCAATTCGGCAACGTAGCGAGCGTATGTGCCCAGACGGAAATCTTCTTGAAGATGCGCGCGCACTTGCACAACCTCCGCCTGGCTGACAATGTCCCACGAACCCGTCACCCGCGAGACCAATACCTGCGTCCTAGCAAAAAGCTCCAGGTGGCCGGCCTTGCGCGAACGGGGCTTGCGGACACCTTTGGCCAGCAAATCCACGCTGCCCTCGGCGGTGAGCAGTCTCACCACACGGTCGGCTTCGCCATGGTCGCGCCGGTTCAGGACGACGCCTTCCAGACGATAGAGCTTGCTCTTGCTGCTCATTCGGGTTCGAAGGTGCAGCGCCCGGCTTTGGCGAGCGATTCACCCAAGGTTTGGACAAAGGGCGCATCGAGCCAGTCCGTTATAGGCAGAGGATCAGCATTCGTGAGGAACACCCACAACCGCGCCAACGTGTAGGTCTGCTCACCGGTGTCCTCGAAGAGGCGTGTCTCGGGGCGAAAACCAACGACGGACTCCAGTTCGGCCTGCCACGCGGGACGTCGGCCGAGGAACAGCCAATGCCAAGTCCGCACCAGGCTCCCGCCGTCCAACGTGCGCTCCAATTCGCCGCGTTCGGCGAGCGGGGTGGTCAGTGCAAGAAAGACGGCCACACCTATGATCAACGTCATGATGACGCCCGCCAGATCCCAACGCGGGGTCAGGGGCGCAAGAACAAGGAATGCGGCAGCACACAATCCGCCAATAAACAACCCCAGCACAATCCACAGGATTGAGGTGCGAATTTCCCATGCCACGCGATTGTGGGCTTCTTCTAGTATTGTTGCTTTCATTGTCTCCCCTCCCCGCTCGCCGAGGCTGCGGACGTTAAAAATACAGTATACCGCAGATAACGAAGCGGGCAATCGGCAGAGGGGGGAAAGGGTCACACTCGCTTGTGCATTTTGCACCGATTTAGTGTAGAATAGGAGTGATCGAGAATCTGCATCCCGTCATCCAACAGAGGAAGAGTGTCGACGTTATGCATGTGATTATGCGACAAACTCGCGCAATTTTAATAGATTGTACCTGAGGGGGCGGTGGAAATCGTGGCGACAGAAATCGGGACGATCCAAAAGACGATCAAGCTTTTCAAAGAAACACTCGAAGGGCTGCACGCCAACATCGAACTATTGCAGTTGGAGGGACTGGCGATCATGGTCCACAAGGCGATGACCGCGCAGGCCCGCTATTTCCACACGCCAGAACACATCTTCTCACTTTCTGATGCGTTCAGTCCAATCCAGGCGCTCGCGGCTTTGTATCACGACATCGTCTACTACCAGGTAGACGAAGGTTTCATCCCCGAAATTCACCGCCTTATCGCGCCCTATGTGCGAGAAGATGATGGGCAGTTATTTCTCACAGCACACGTTGATTCAACCGACGCTGCCTTCGCGCGCACATTGGAGGTCTTCGACTTCGCGCCCGGGCAGCGACTTCCCCCGCTCAGTGGGCAGAATGAATTTCTCAGTGCCTTGACGCTGAATAAAAGTCTCGAAGGGATCGTCAGTGCGCGGGATTTGCTCAAAGCTACGGCCTGCATCGAAGCGACCATCCCCTTTCGCGGCGTCAATGCGCAGGGAGAAGGCCCCGCCGAGGTGCTCGAACGTCGCCTAGCCGCCATCAATGCCCTTCAAAACTACGATATGACCGCGGAAGAGATCATGCACACTGTCGAACTCGCCGTCGAGCTTTCGAACCGCGATGTAGCGAGCTTCTCGGAGAAAGATACGGCGCTCTTTTTGGATGGCACATGGCTGCTGCTGCCCGAAGCGAATCCCTCGCTACGGCTCAAAGGTATCTACACCATTCGCAGTTATCGCCAGGCACTACAAAAAATGAGTAGGTTTCTGAATTCCCTCGATCCGAATGTGATTTTCAACCGCTACCACGACACTCCCTCCCTGGAAGCTTACACCGAAATGGTAAGACTGGCGCACCAAAACGTCCACACGGCACGTCAATATCTGGATGTCAAGTTGCTCACTGCTGACATCCTCGAGGCATTGGCCGAACTGACCGGCGGCGACGCCCCAATGGCGCTTTTCATGGGCGACATCGACGCCGCCGGTAAGGATTACGTGCGCATGGAGGACTTCCTGCCGTTGCCGGCAACCTCTTGCCTGGAAGATGATGGTTCGCCGATCTTCCGCCTGTTAGCATATGGTCGCGCCAGCGCATCCAGCTTTGATATGAGCCATTCGCCCATGTCGTTGTTCATCTATCGCAACCTGGGGATGCAGGATAGCCAACGCCTGCTCGGATTCGCCGAGTCGATGTTTCAGGGACGGCTGGAGCCGGAAGCGTTTTTGGATCAACTTCCCACAGCCGTCGTTGTCCCCGTTGTCACAGCCTGTGCCGTGATGGCGACCACGCGCAGCGCTGCCTTGCGCCGCTATTTGGCGCACAAAATGCCCATCGTCTAGTCTATCGTATAAGCTTAAAATTGAGGAGGTATGATGTCAACTGAACATGCAAGTCACACTGTAGCCACCACGAAGTGGACCGCCGTCTTCAGCTTCACCATCGTCGGACTCCTGTTCTTCATCGGCCTGGGTCTGCCGCAAACATCGGAGGCCGGCGCAGCACTGCCGAAACCGCTGCTCTTCGATAGCCCCATCGGCGACCCGGTGCTCACCATCGACAAAACAGCCGATAACACCGCTCCGCAACCCGGCGACACCGTGAATTACACCGTCTCCTACGGCAACACCGCAGCGGGATCGCAGGCCTTCAACGTGCGGCTGTACGACTTCCTGCCAGCCGGCGTGCAGTTCATTTCCGCGTCGCCTGCGCCCGTGTCCAGTGCCGACGGTATGCTGCTCTTCACCGCGCCATCTGTCGGACCAACGACAGCACTCTCCAACATCACCGTGCAAGTGCGCGTATTGTCGGGTTACGCCGCGCTGAACAACCAGGTGTTGGTCACGGCCGATGGTGTCACGCCCGCAACGGATTCTCTACTGATCACGACCGTGCCAGCCACCACCCACCTGACCTTAGTCAAAGATGGCGACGTTGCCGCATTGATCGAAGGGGAGCTGGAATACACGCTGCGCTGCCGGAACACCGGCTCGGTGGCTTACAACAACGTCGAAGTGATTGATGTGCTACCTACCGGTGTGACATTGGTGAGCGCCTCTGTAACACCGGCAACAACAACACCACCTTTGCTCAAATGGACAGTCGGAACGTTGGCGCCGGGCGCAATGTGGGAAGTCACCCTCGTCACCACCGCACCAGCAACCCCAGGAGTCATCACCAATACCGCTTCGTTGAACGCGCTGACGCACACATCAGTACAGGCGCTGTGGCCTACCCAAGTCGTCACCGAGGGCATCATTCTGAAGGTGGAGAAAACCGGCAGTGTCGCTGAAGTTTATCCAGGCGATCAACTCATCTACACGCTGACCTACCGCAACAAAGGCTCTATAGCAGCAGACGACATTGTCCTCACCGACACGCTGCCCACAGGCGTCATCTATGAAGCCGCCGACCCGGCGCCCACCAGCAACACCGGTCAACGCTATGTGTGGGACAACGTTCCGACCTTGGACGCGGGAGACACGGGAACCGTCGTCATCACCACAACGGTGGCAGCAGACGCTTCGGGGGTATTGGAAAACCGGGTCGATATCAGCGCGCCAAACGCCTGGGGCGATTTCGACATCCTGTCCACAACAGTCGGAGGCCGCAAGATCTACTTGCCGCTGGTGTTGCGGTCATATAGCAACTAGACCGGCATTACAGCGCCGCGATGTCACCGATAATCTGGCGCAAGGTGAGAATGTCAAGGCTCTTTTTGTCCAGGAAAGCGCACGCGCCGGCCTCAAGTCCGCTGCGATGGAATTCGGCATCGGGATAGGCGCTGATCAGGACGATACGCGTGGCCGGTGAGAGTGTATGCATCGTGCGCGCACACTGGATGCCGCTTTCGTCGCCCAGAACGACATCCACCAGCGCCAGATGAATGGTTACACGCTTGACAAGCTGCACGACGGCGCGATTGCCGTCAGCTTCATAGATGGTGGCCTGCGGATGAGCGCGGGCCACCATCTGGCGTAGGCGATTGCGATAGCGGGCATTATCGTCGACCAACAGCAAATTGATATAAGATGTGTTCGCCACGGGGCCGTCGCAATCGCGCGCGGCTTGCGCGCCGGAAAGCGCCAGGCGCTCCGGTTGCTGCATGACGTGGGCGATGGCCTCCAAACGGTTAGTCACGCCGAGTTGCCGGTAGAGGCGCGTCAGATGGTTTTCGATGGTCTTGGCGCTCAATCCTAACGTCGCAGCAATATCCTGATTGGAGCGACCCTGCCGCAGCAGTTCCAGAATATCCCGCTGGCGCGCGCTCAACGTCTCTGCCGGATCGGCGGGCAAGGGGCCGGTCACAAGCTTGTCGAGCAGCGGACTGGAGATCCAGCGCTCACCCTGCAGCACCCGCTCAACTGCGAGTGATAGATCGCGCAGCGGCTGATCCTTCAAGTGATAGCCGTGTGCACCGGCTGTCAGCAGGCTGCGCACATAGACCACATCATCATAGGCGCTGATGATGAGGACTTTGAGTTGTGGATAGTCAGCGCAGATGCGCCGCACTGCTACGATGGGGTCAAACTGCGGCATGGTGACGTCAATCAAGGCTAAATCGGGGCGCAAGTTGCGCAATTGGGCCAGCAACTCCGGTCCATCCCCCGCCTCCCCCACCACTTGGAGGTCAGGGATGTTTTCCAGCGTATTGCGAATTCCCGCGCGCACAATGGTGTGATCGTCAGCCAAAACAACACGTATCGGTGCCATGGCTCCATTATACCCTATCCCTCAACAGGGGGAAATCCCCTAACGCGGTTGGGGGATATTCCTGATACGATGCAGGGGAAAGGGACAATAGAGAAATAGCACACCTGTGTATAATAGATGCGTTTTTGTGTGCAAAAATGTAATTTCAATGGTATCATTATGCTATATGCAACACAACACATAACCAAACATTTAGCTAAGGAGGTTCAATTCCACAGAAATAAAGAGAGAGAGTTATCACCACATAGTTTTTTATCATTCAAACACACTAAATCAGGAGGGAATAGAAATGTCTCGTAAATTTCGATTGGTAACAGCCATTCTCTTAGTGGCCATGCTCATGACCAGCCTCGCTGGCTGCAAGGGCAGCGGCAAAGTCAAAGTCGGCCTGTCATTCTCGGACTTCGCCACCGAACGCTGGAAGATCGAAGACGATTTGATGACGAAGCTGCT
Source organism: Chloroflexota bacterium (assembly GCA_036845725.1). Taxonomy (GTDB): domain Bacteria; phylum Chloroflexota; class Anaerolineae; order B4-G1; family SLSP01; genus DSWT01. The sequence continues at coordinate 13,681 of DAIUDK010000112.1, read as the reverse complement.
GGAAGAAAAGGGCTATGAAGTGATCTCCCAGGAAGCCGCCCACGATGTGAAGCTGCAAAATGACCAGATCGACAACATGGTCACGCAGGGTGTCAAAGCCCTCATCATCATTGCTGAGGACGGCGACGCTGCCGCGACGGCCGCCACCAATGCCGCCAAGAAAGGCGTGGTCGTTATTGCCTACGACCGCCTCATCAAGTCCCCCGACATCGCCGCCTACATCTCCTTCAACAACGTCGAAGTTGGGCGCCAGGAGGCTTTGGGCGTGGTGACCGCACTCGACATCGACAATTGGGACGTGGCCGCCAACGGCCCGGCCCGCGTTATGAAAATGGGTGGTAGCCCCACCGACAACAACGCCATCCTCGTTCGCCAAGGTCAGGATGAAATCCTCGATCCGCTGGTAGACGCGGGGAAAATTGAGATCGTTGCCGATCAGTGGGTGGACAACTGGGATCCCAAGAATGCCCTCACGATCATGGAAAACGTCCTGACCTCGGTGGGCAATGACATCGATGCTGTAGTCGCTTCCAACGACGGGACCGCGCTGGGTGCGCTCCAGGCGCTAAAGGCCCAAGGTCTGGCCGGCAAAGTCCCGATCTCGGGACAGGACGCGACGGCTGATGGCTGCAACAGCATCGTCAAGGGTGAGCAAACCGTCTCCGTGTTTAAAGACACCCGTGATCTGTCGCCTCTCGCCGTCGAATTGGTGGACCAACTGCTGAAGGGTGAGAAACCGGAGCTGGAGATGTACACTCTGGCCGAACTCACCAATGATCCATCCAAGACCGGCAATGTGCCCTGCAAGTTCCTGCCCGTCTACCAGGTCAACCAGGACAACGTTTATGATATGGTAGTCAAGAGCGGATTCCAGACCTACGACGACGTTTATCGCGACATCCCCGACGCGCAACGTCCACCGAAGCCCTAAGCACGAAGGCACGTAATCCAATTCAGTAAGCGATAGTGCCTCCTTGTAGTAAGGCGTGTGTCACTTGCTATAAGGAGGCACTTTCCTTAGAAATTTTGCCAGTTGTTTTTGTAAACAGTCTCGCAGTGAGGAGTACGCGATGAATGATGACAATCCTGTGATCGCTGCCAGTACTAACGCCAGCAGTACCGCGATCAATCCCGGCAACGATGACATTATCCTTGATTTTCGAAACGTCACCAAACAATTTCCCGGTGTCGTAGCCCTGCGCGATGTCTCTCTCCAGATCAAACGGGGTGAGATCCACGGCATTTGCGGAGAGAATGGCGCGGGCAAATCAACGCTGATGAAAATCCTATCCGGCGTCTACCCGTGGGGAACGTATGAGGGACAAATCTTTATCGAAGGGCAGGAACTGAAGCTGGAAAGGGGCGCTATCCGGCAAGCCATCGAAACCGGCATTGCGATCGTATACCAGGAACTCACGCTGGTGCCGGGCATCACCGTGGGCGAAAACATCTTCCTGGGCAAGGAACCACTCGAACGCGGAGCGATCAACTGGGACAAGCTCTATGCGGACACGCAGCGGCTTTTGACCGAGTACAAGCTCGATATTCACCCTCAAGCCCTCGTCAAGAACCTCGGCGTCGGTAAGATGCAAATGACGGAAATCGCCAAGGCGCTCTCCGAAAACGCCCGGATTCTCATCCTTGACGAGCCGACCAGCGCATTGGCCGAGACTGAAATTGAGCAATTGATGACCATCCTCCGTACACTTAGAGAGCATGGGGTGACCTGCATCTACATCAGCCACAAGTTGAATGAGTTCTTCACCATCACTGATACCGTCACCGTATTGCGCGATGGGCGTGTCATCACCACCCAACCCACCCAGGACCTGACGGTGGAGAAACTCGTCAGCTACATGGTGGGGCGCGAGATGACGGAGCGTTTCCCCGAGAGCAACCGCCAGCCCGGTGAAATCGTACTCGAAGTCAACGACTTGCATGCCGTCGACCCCGAGGAGCCTTCCCGCGAAGTACTCAAGGGCGTCAACTTTGACCTCCGCAAGGGCGAGGTGCTGGGCATCGCTGGATTGATGGGGTCTGGACGCACGGAGCTGGCGATGACGCTCTTTGGCGAGTATGGGAAAATCACCCAGGGCGCGGTGAAACTGGAAGGGCAGGCCGTTAGCAGCAAAAGCTCGCGCGAGGCGATGATGCAGGGCCTCAGCCTCGTCCCTGAGGATCGCAAGCGCCATGGCCTAGTGCTGATTCAATCCATCCTCCGGAACATCTCCTTGCCCAATCTGGATCGCTTCGCGACGTGGTATAAGATCGACGACAACGCCGAATTGAAGGCCAGTCGCACGTTTGCCCAAAGCCTGTCCATCAAAGCACCGCATCTGAACGTGCAGTGCAACACTCTGTCGGGCGGCAATCAGCAAAAGGTCGTTATCTCCAAATGGCTGATGTCCAATCCCAAAGTGCTGATCATGGACGACCCTACACGCGGGATCGACGTGGGCGCCAAATACGAGATCTACAAATTGATCAATGACCTCACGGCGCAAGGCATCGCGATCATTATGATCTCCAGTGACCTCGAAGAAGTCCTGGGGATGAGCGACCGGATTATGGTTATGCACGAAGGCCGTTCTGCTGGTATGCTGGACATCAGCGAGGCGACTCAAGAGCGTGTGATGTCATTGGCTACCGGTGTTGCTTGAAACAACATCCTGACAAAGAAGGTGAACTTATGAACACAACCTCCAATCACGTTTCGGCGCAAGGCATAGTTGCCAATCTCGCCAAACAGTTCCGCACCAATATTCAAACGTATGCCATCATTGTCGCAATGATCTTCATATGGATCCTCTTCACCATCGCGACCGGTGGCCTGTATATCTCAGCGCAAAACATCTCCAACTTGATTCGTCAAATGACCGTGACGTCCTTCCTGGCCGTCGGGATGGTGCTGGTTATCGTCACCGGAGGCATAGACCTGTCTGTGGGGAAAGTGGCTGGGTTCGTATCAGTCATTGTCGCCCAATTCCAGGCAGATATCTGGAACATGATTTTGCCTGATCAGCCACTGCTGACCACAATCCTTTCGGTCGTCGTGGGTCTGGGGATTGGCACGCTCATCGGCGCGATTCAAGGTTACATTGTTTCGTATCTTGCCGTACCGTCTTTCATCGTTACACTTGGCGCCCAATGGGCATTCAACGGTGGCATTCTGATTGTGACCCAGGGCAAGACCATCCCGGCCAACCAACCTCTTTTTTCGTGGATTGGACAGGGATACTTGAAGCCAACCCAAGGTTGGATTGTTGCAATCGGGGTGATTGTGCTATTGTTTTATGCAATGTTCAACAGCCGCCAGAAGAAACGGCGTTACGGATTCGAACTCTCGCCCCTATACATGGACATTCTCAGGACAGCCCTGTATTCTGTGCTGATCGTAGCCTACGTCATCATCGTCAATTCTTTCAACGGCGTGTCGATTCCCGTGCTGCTGTTGGCGCTCTCGGCCGTGGTGATGGCTTACGTCTCGAACAACACCCGTTTTGGGCGCTACGCGTATGCCATCGGCGGCAACCGCGAAGCAGCGCGACTTTCTGGTGTCAACATCAAGAGAAACGTCTTCAGCATTTTTGTGGTGATGGGCCTCCTCTGTGGTGTATCCGGTATCGTCCTCGCTTCCTACATCGGCTACGGCACCGTCGCGGCAGGTCAGGGCTACGAACTGGACGCCATCGCCAGTTGTATATTGGGCGGCACCTCCACCCTCGGCGGCGAAGGGACTGTCTTTGGGGCGATGATCGGCGCGTTGATTATGGCAAGTCTCACCAACGGCCTGCAAATCCTGAACGTCCCCTCGTCCTGGCAATATGTGGTCAAAGGTATTGTGCTGATTTTGGCTGTCTATACCGACGTCTATTTCAAGAAAAACCGTTAATCGAACGTTTTGTCAACACGCCTGCACATTTGTGCATGGTATGGGATTTGATAACGTGCTATGGACCCGCTGCTCAGGGTAATCAACGTTTCTCGATCTTTCAGCGATTTGTGGGCGCTGGAAAACGTCAACCTGGATATTGTGCCAGGCGAGATTGTCGGCGTCGCCGGTAGCAGCGGAGCAGGGAAATCGGTGCTGGCGAAGATCATCGCCGGGCTGTACGAACCCACCAGCGGCGACCTTTATTTCGAAGGTCGCCGCTATAGTGGGTTGCGCCCTTATCTGGTACGCGCACTGGGTATCGAGGTGATCCATCAAAAACCGGAACTGGTGGATCAACTCGACATCACGGCCAACGTCTTCCTGGGTCGCGAGATCACCGGGGGGCTGTTCAAACACAGTATGCGCTGGGCTGACTGCAGAGAGATGCATGCACAATCACAGCGCATTTTCGACGAGTTGGGCGTGCGCTTCGACTCACTCCAAGAGAAGGCCGCCAATCTCTCCGGTGAAGAACGGCAAGTCGTCGCTATCGCTCGCGCGTTGGTGGGGCCAGGCCGGCTGGTGGTCATCGACGGGCCATTGATGGGATTGAGTTTCACACTCCAAAATCGGCTACTTACCCTGGTCCATCGCTGGCAAGAGCGTGGCAGCGCCGTGTTGATCTGCAGCGATAACCTGGGCAATCTCTTTGCCGCCACCGACCGCCTCATTGTCCTCAACAAAGGACGCAAAGTCGCCGAGCGCCGCACCGATGAGACCACGCAAGAAGAAATCGTCGCGCTGATGGTGGGAACGCCGCCGCCCGAACAGGTCACACCGCTGATCTGGGCGCTCGACAGCTACTACCGTGCTCGTGAGCAGGCCGAGACCCTACAACACAACCAGATGCTCCTCCAACGCGACTTGGCTGCACAGGACACCCTCAATCGCGAATTGCTTGACCAACTATCCCGTCAAGTCGCCGCGCTAGATCAGGCCAACGCCGCTCTGCAAGACGCACAGCGGCGCTTATTGTTGGAACGCGAGGACGAACGCAAGCATCTGGCGCGCGAATTGCACGATCAAGCTATTCAGGATTTGCTGGGCATCGGCTATCAAATTGAGGAAATGCTGGCCGGCCAACCCTCTGCCGAAGACCTCGTACCCGGCTTAACCCTGATGCAAGAAGACGTCAGACGATTGATCGGCGACCTGCGGCGGATTTGTAACAATCTGCGCCCGCCATCCCTCGATAGCTTGGGGCTGGGGGCGGCCGTCCGCTCACATGCTCAACAGTGGGCCGAGCGTCACAATATCGAGTTGACCCTGGAGATTGCGCCGGATTTGCGGCGGCTCCCCGAAGCCACCGAGCTTTCCGTCTTCCGCATCGTCCAAGAAGGATTGAACAATGTCCAGCAGCACGCTCGGGCGACTCAAGCTACCGTCAGCCTCAAACACACCTCCCCGCGCACATTGCAGATCACGGTCAGCGATAACGGCAGAGGGCTAGACGAAGATGCCGACCTCGCAGCGCTGGCCGCAAGCAGCCATTACGGTCTGCTCGGCATCAGCGAGCGTGTGGCGCTGCTCGGCGGCAAACTGCAACTCCAAAACCTCCCCACCGGCGGACTGTCGATCAACGTCGAAATCCCCCACCCCCGTGCCCAGAATGCCAAAAAATCCTCGTCTTCAGGAATTTGATGCTCTTCCGTTATGTGCTAACATGGCGGGAATTGATGAGCCATGTTTAACCGACATCTGCTACAACTAGACTTAAGCGTATCCGAATACAACGCCCTGGGCGGACGTATGGGACGACACGCCGAAGTATACTATGCAGCGCTGCCCGCATACGTGATTGCGCGCTGTCCGCTTTGTGGCGCGGAAAACATCGAACGGCTCGACACGTACTCGCTGCGGGAGTGGCCGGGGATGAATCTCCTCAACGGGACATCGATCTTCGGGCACCACGCGGTGGTGCGGCACTGTGAACACTTTGCCCTGGTGCAACGCTTCCTCAACCTGCGCGGCATACAATCCGGCGAAATCTACGGCAGTATCAAAGGGCCGGAAGTCCCCCACGTCATCGGCTATTTGCTCAAGCCAGGTCCGTTTCCGGTCCCCCACGCCATCGACTACATCCTGAAGGAAGAGGACTTTTACTGTCACGCCGTCCTTCACGCACTACCGGTTTGTCGCCCGACCGGGACACGCTTTGAACCGGCCCATAACGTCTTCATCGTCACCTACTTCTCCGAAAACCCAGGCAACACCCGCGAAGTTGTACGCGCCTACAATACCTTTTTCCGTGACCCACGCACGCCGCCGATGTTCTGGGAGCTGCCGGATGGCCGTGAATCATGGTGGGACCTGCGTCGTTGGGTACAGTCCGGCCGGCTGCACTGGATCGACGGTAGCGAACCCGATCTGCCCCTGCGTACCCGTGCCGTGACCGAATTCCCCTATAGTGAACTCGAGGGCCGCCGATATCCATATTTCATCCGCCCGCAACGTCTCGATACCTGGAAAAACCCGCCGACCATTGACACGGCTCGTCCAACCATTGTCCGGTTTGGATGGCAATGGGATTACGATCAAGACGGCAGCGACATCCTGGCCGGGCTGCTGGTTCGCTGGGAGGGTCTCAAAGACACTGCGGCCTTCAGACTGACACGCCATCCGATCGCGCAATACTGGCTGCCGGAACCGGAAACCGCCCATCGCGTGCGCAGCGTCAACGTCCTGATCCACGACATCAAAGCCTTCACCACGTGCCCCGATGCCGAGAGTGGAAAGACCGAGGTGCTGCTCGACGTCCACTACCCGCCAGGCGAGCGCACTCTGGGACTGACCAGTAAACATGACGAAGCGCGGCAGTGGGTCGCCGACGCCAACCAATTCCTGAACACGCTCAAAACCATGCGGCGCGTCGACTTCCTGCATAGACTCCGCAACGAGGATTAATAACCAATGCACTTCTACTTCGTCCGACACGGGCAATCGATGGGGAATATGACCGACGACTACAGCACCCCGGCCCACGATCAGCTTTCATCCAACGGCTGGCAACAAGCAGAGCAACTCATCGAGCGGCTCGCAGACATCCACTTCGATTGTATCTACGTCAGCACCGCCACCCGCGCGATGCAGACAATTGTTCCCTATCTCCAGAACCACAGCATACGCGCCAAACTTTGGCCTGCCCTGCAGGAGGCGTGCTGGCACCGCAATCACACAACACCTGCGCCACTGCGCACTGCGCCACCAACGAAATACGTGATGCCGCCAGGCGCAAGCACCCACTTCGACCTCCTGGACGGGCACCAGGATTTGCCGCCTACCGACGAGACGTACCAGGAAGGTCGCGCACGCGTGCACGACGTCTACAGAAGCCTCTTGCGCTGGCACAGCGGGCGCCCGGACACCGTTCTGGTGGTCGGACACGAATTTGCCGGAGGTCGGTTAGTAGAACTATTCCTCGGTCTCGAGCCGGACGGGCACATCCAGCACAGCAACACCGGGTTGACCTATTTGATCGAACAGGACGATCTTACGTTTCATCTGAAATTCGCCAATCGCATCTAGGAGGAGCTTATGCCAACCGAATCCGCAGCCGCAGCTTTAGCCATTTTACGTGACGGGAGTCTTTTCCAGTGGTATCTGATCACCCTTTTCGCCTTCGTGGTGTACGTCTACGCCGTTGAAGTGGAGCGGCGCAACTGGGACTTGGTCTTCGCCGGGTTGGCGTTCTGGGGCATGGACTGGTTCAACGAGATCTGGAACGCCCTCGTTTTCCACTTCAACAACTACGCGCCGGTCTGGGGCGCGCCGGGCAAGACCGCGTACCTCATTCTCATCGGGCTGAACATCGAAATCTGCTTTATGTTCGCCGTTGCCGGCGTTGCCTTTGGGAAAATGCTGCCAAAGGACAAGAAGATGAAGATCCTCGGCATCCCCAACCGCCTCTTCTTCGCCGTCGTCAACGCCGCGTTCTGCGTCTTCGTCGAAGTGATTCTCAACGCCCTCGGCGCGCTCACGTGGGATTTTCCGTGGTGGAGCGCCCGTATGCCGCTGACCATCTTCCTGGGCGGGTATTTCCACTTCTTCCTCGTCTCGTACTGGGTGCACGATATGAAGACCATCAAGAGCAAGGCCATCACCGTTGGCAGTATCTTCGCCGTTAATCTGCTGTGCGCGCTCGTCTTCGGCGTCATCCTCAAGTGGATTTAGATTGGAACTTCTGACAGGATTGACAGGGTAAACAATCCTGTGAATCCTGTCAATCTTGTCGAAAGAGAGATAAATGCAAACAGACTGGCTCGTACAGCAATTGTCCCAGTTTGCGCGCGTACTCGCGATGGTTCTGGGGTTGAAAAAACGCGAGGAGTATCGCGCAGCCGAAGAGACCATTGAAGAAGCCTTTAACACGCTGCTCGATCTGGACCTCGACAAACTGCTACGCCTCTCCCCGGCTGAGCTTTTCCGCCGCCTGACCATCGCCGAGACCGCGATGGTGGGGCGCGAGAAAGTGCTATTTGCCGCCGCGTTGTTGGATCAGGCTGGCGACATCAATGCGATGCAAGAACAAACGGAGAAGAGTTCCGCTTGTTACACCCAGGCGCTGCACCTTTTACTCGAATTGATCCTCACCGATGACCACGTCAGTCTGCCGAACTACGCGCCGCCCGTTGAGGATGTGCTGGCCAAAATCGATTCGGAAATACTCCCCCTCGAAGCACAACATGCAATCATGCTCTACTTCGAGAAAATCGGGGCGTATGCGCGAGCGGAGGATGTGCTTTTCGAGATGCTCGACGTCGTCGCCGACGATTCTAAAACAACAGCGGACATCGTCGCTATCGGGGATATGTTCTACGAACGGCTGCAGCAGCTAGATGACGAGACACTCATCGCTGGAAACCTCGCGCGTGATGAGATTGCGATGGGCATCACAGACTTGCGGAATTATCCTGGAACAAAAGAGGCTTAACGAAAACCCATGGAAATTCGACGGCTCAGTTGTTTAGAGGGAGCACGACGCGCATCCGGTACCGTGCTAGTCATCGACGTGTATCGCGCCTTCACCTGCCAGGCCGTGGCCTTCGCCCAGGGCGCGGCAAAGATCCTCCTCACCGACGATCACGACGAGGCGCTCCGCTGGAAGGCAGAAGGGCGCGGCGACTTCACGATGGGCGAGGTCAGCGATATGATGACCTACGAGGAAACCGGCTTCGACTTCGACAACTCACCGCGCAATTTCTACCTGCATGATGTACGCGGGAAGACGCCCATCCAGCGCACCAGCGCGGGCGTCGTCGGGCTGTGCGCCGCCGCACCTGGCGCTGACCGGCTCTACGCGGCCTCGTTCCTGACCGCCGAAGCCACCGTCCAGGCCGTGCTACGCGACGCGCCCGACGTCGTCTCCATCGTGGCGATGGGGGCCTGGGAACAGCGCACCGACGAAGACGAACTGTGCGCCTACTACCTGCTCAATCGACTCGAAGGCCGCCAGCCGGACAAAGAGGCCATCAAAGCCCTGGTGCGCACGGGGAACACCTACGCATGGTATCTCAAGGAGCATCACGACGGCTATCCCAATGACGGTGAAATTGGCCTGCACATCGACGCCTGTGATTTCGCCATCCTCGTCCAGCGCGAAGACGGCATCCTCGTCTCACGACCGGTGCACCTCACGTAACATCGTCTCCTCCACACGTCTTGCCAAAACGCGAAACAACTCCACTCGACGCCCGATCCTTCATCGGGCGTCTTGCTTATCAGTCTAGCAGAAAATCCACAGAATCATCGAATTGATTTTATGTTTCCATATTGACTATTTTCAAAATATAAGATATAATCTTATTAGACATTCATCAAATCAAATGGAGGTCGTATGCTATACGAAATGCAGTCAGACCAGTTCAAGAGTGTCCGCCCGCTGTTTGCAGGTCTACGCTTTCAGCCATTTTGCACTGCCGTGTTGGCAGGACTACGTGCGGGTCGGGTGTTTGTGGACAACCGTAAGCACCCGAAGACAGCGTTCGTGAGCTGTGAAGACTCGTGGTGTTTCCTGGCGGGTAAAGCCGATAATACCGCATTCAACCACGCACTAAACCAAGCCATCTTCGAGCGGAGTGTTGTGCCTTCGACGGTTTCGTTCTTGTCATTGACGTGCGATTCGGAGGACTGGAAAAACGCCATCGACACAATCTGTGCACCGTACCCGCCGGCGCCTGTGACACGGCGGCATTACGTCTGCCACACAGCGACGTTCGACTGGCGCGCCCATCTCCCTGCCGGATTCACAGTGCAACAGATGAGTGAGGCAGTATTCTCCAGCTCGGAGCTGCGCGTCCCCGATGAGATCCGGGAAACCTGGGAAGGGTGGTGTCACAACACACACCCCGACTTTCGAGACTTCGGTTTCGTGGCAATCCACGAAGACCCGGCTGCCCCAGCCATCGTTGCCTGGGCAACGGTCGATGCGGTTGTGGATGGTATTGGAGACGCGGGGCTATTCACTGTGGACGCATACCGACGACGCGGCTTGGCAGTCGCTACAACCGGTGCTGCACTGGAATATGGTCTATCACACGGCCTGGCTGAAATCAGTTGGACCTGCGCCGAGGACAACCTCGGCTCCATCCGCACCGCAGAAAAGCTGGGGCTTGAACGCCAATCCGACTATACGTTCTACTACTTTGCGTTTGATAAGGTAGAGCATTTGAGTCTGGCAGGATATGCTCATTTACAGACAGGCCGGTATCAAGCCGCCGTTGAGATGCTGGAACAATGTCTGGCCTTGAACACTGACCTGCCCTGCTACGTCGATTTTGATGCGGCTCGCGCGCGAGCCGGAATCGGCGATCATGCGAAGGCCCTTGAACATCTCTCCCACGCGATCGACAAAGGCTGGACGTATGTCGAACCTCTGATCACCGGCAAGGAATTTGAGACTCTGCATACGATGCCGGAATGGGAAGCTTTGCTGGCCCGGATTCAGTAACGTGATGTGGCGGGGATGGTCTCCCGCCACATCACATGATCACGCCGACGCCAGTTTCTTCGGTCTCCACACGGCCATCAACACCGCCGCGATCAGCGACAGCGCCGCGCCGAAAAAGAACGGTGCCGAAGCCCCAAAACCGCCCCAACTCCCGAGACCTTGCCACAAGATTCCAGCAATGAGCGACGCTGGGAAATCCAGGATGCCTAATACAGCGTTGTACGTTCCGTAAGCCGTGCCGCGTAACGCCTCTGGCACGAGGTCGGCGACCATCGCTTTCGTCGTGCCGTAGGCCAGACCGTAGTAAACGCCGTAGATGGCATACAACACCCATATGTGCCAGCCATTCCCAGCAACGGCGAATCCCAGATAAATCGCCGCGTAGACCAGCCACCCGCCGATGATGACACGACGCCGCCCCACCCTGTCGGAGAACGCGCCCGCCGGCGCGCTCACCAACGTATAGACCGCATTGAACGTGACGAGCATCGCCAGAATGCCGATGATGCTCAGTCCACGCTCCTGCGCGCGCAGCACCAAGAAGGCATCCGACGAGTTTCCGAGATCGAAGATACTTACAATCACCATGAAGAGCAAGAAAGGCTTGCCCAATCCCTTGAATGAGATGCGCGGCAACTCGCGCACTTTGGTCACAGCCACTTCCTGTGTGCCGACGGCGAGTGCAATTACAGCCAGTGCGGCCGGGATCAGACTGATGAGCACGACCACTTGGAAAGTCGAACGGGTCAACTCCCCGGAATTTTGCTGCGCGAACCACACCACCAACAGGGCGATGATCAAGCCTAGAACCGCCCCAGCCGTATCCGCCGCGCGATGAAAACCAAAGGCCAGTCCGCGCTGCGATTCATCGATGCTGTCGGCCACGAGCGCGTCGCGCGGCGCAGTGCGCACGCCCTTGCCAACGCGATCCGCCCAGCGCACGCCCGCCACCAGCCCCCACGTGTTGGCGATATAGAAGAACGGCTTGGCAAGCGCCGAAATCCCGTAACCAGCCACCGCCAGCCACTTCCGCGCGCGTAGTTTGTCCGAAAGCCAGCCGGAAAACACCTTGAGGATACTCGCGGTCGCCTCGGCGATGCCCTCGATCAGCCCGATGATGTTGGTCTTGACACCCAACACGTTCGACAAAAACAGCGGCAGCAAATTGATGACCATCTCGCTGGAAATATCCATAAAAAAACTGGTCAGGCTCACCGCCCAGACGTTGCGCGGCAGTCGGCGAACGCTATCCCAAAACGAAGTTGATGAACGTACCATAAGAGCACCTCCCCCCAGATAAATGAAGCGCGCCAAGCACAATAGATTTCGATAATATTCCTATCTGCGTTACAGTCAACAAAGCTCGGCAGGTTGACCTATTCGCTATCGTGGGTATAACTCATTCACCTGCCAATGACGTTTGAGGAAGGAGTGAGAATGATGTACACCTGGGACGCCCTAACCATCACTGGATACGAGCATAAACCCGTGCCCAACACCTTCATCCGACAGCAGGATGAAACGTCACATGCGGCCATCATCCTGCCAGGTCTGGGTTACACAGCACAGATGCCGCTACTGTACTACATCGGCGAGTTGCTGTTGGCACAAGGTGCCGACGTGCTGCAAGTCAACTACAACTACATTGATGCCTTTCGCGGATTGGACAAGACCGTGCAACACCAGTGGCTGGCAGCGGACAGCGACGCGGCCTATCGCGCGCTCGTCGCACAGCGCCCGTACACACGCCTTACCCTCGCCGGCAAATCCCTGGGCACGCTGGCGATGGCACACCTCCTTACCACGCAAACACTCCCTGTACACACATCCGCGCTGTGGCTGACGCCGGTACTGACGAATCCAGCCGTGCGCGAACAGATCGCCGCTTTTCCCGGCCCATCGCTCGTTGTTATTGGCACCGCCGACTCGTTCTACGATCCCGGTCTCCTGGCAGCCATCGGCGAGACGGCTACCCGCCGATTCGCCATTATCGAAGGCGCGAACCACGGCATGAGCGTCAACAACGACGTGTTCCATTCGCTCAAGGCACTCGAACAGGTCTTGCACGCGGTCGCAGATTTTCTCAACGGAGTGAGCGAACTCTAGTGGACATAATTCCATTGGATCCGTCAAAATCCGTTGGGACTATTGGAGGACTTATGAACACAAAATGCATTCCCAAACCGGTTTCTATCGAGGCGGCAGACAGCCGCTTTTACGACGCACAGACGCACGCCCCAGGGCCACAGGGTGCGCTCCCGCTAGACGCCGATTATCTGCGCAATGTCACCAGCGGCGACCTCTTCGGGCTGACGATGGACGCCGGAATGGGTTGGCCGCCCGACCAACTGCGCCGTCCAGAATACCTCATCCTCGGCATCGCCGGTGGGATGCGCGCGGAGGATGGCACCCCGCTGGCACTGGGTCTCCACTCCGGACACTGGGAAACTGACAGGCTGATGCGCGCCGCCGCTGAGACGTTCACCGCACGTGGCGCGATTCCGTTCGCCGGATACCTGACCGATCCCTGCGATGGACGCACGCAAGGTACGCCGGGGATGATGGACAGCCTGGCCTATCGCAATGACGCCGCGATTGTGCTGCGCCGACTCATCCGCTCGCTGCCGACGCGGCGCGGCGTGTTGGGCGTCGCCACGTGCGACAAGGCCATGCCGGCGATGATGATGGCGCTCGCCGCGCAACGCGACGGCGCGTGCGTGCTCGTGCCCGGCGGCGTCACCTTGCAGCCCACGGTGGGCGAGGACCTGGGCAAGGTGCAAACGCTCAGCGCGCGCTTCGCC
>DAIUDK010000111.1:0-19783 GCA_036845725.1 Chloroflexota bacterium | reverse complement strand
GCACTCATGAACCGCATCTTGCTATTCCAGAAAATGTCGCCTGTTAATGCACTAGTGAACAAGAATGGGAGAAAGCAGCGCGTGGATCTTTTCCTGATGACCGGCGTTATCCCTGGGGAAGTGGCTGGTATCGCGATTACTGCAATACAAATGAAACAGGCTCCGGTGACACAACGCCTGTGACAGTCTGTGAGTCGATCAATAAAAGTCCCTTTGGTGTAGTAGATATGGCCGGCAATGTGTGGGAATGGACATCCAGTGTGTACACACGATACGGGAATACAGTTTCTAGCTCGGACTCTTTTGCCGGGTTAAAGTATACTGTACGTGGGGGAGCCTACACAATCGAGGCACGGAGCGCACGTATTTCCTGTCGTGGGCGATACGGCCCACACGAATACAAACCCTACTTAGGATTTCGTGTGGTGATAAATATTGGATTAGAATAGCTATAAGGAAGATAAGATGACAAAACGTAAAGACCAACAAGCCAATCCGGACGCACCACAACCGGAAGAACACGGTTATCGTTTTCACACCGGGGAAACAATTGCAAACCGCTATCATGTTGAAAAGCCATTGGGTTTCGGCGGTTTTTCGGAAGTTTACCTATGTACTGATACCCGCCTCAATCGACAGGTCGCTCTCAAGGTCATACCAAAAGAACGATTAACCGGCGAGGTGCTCAATGAGGCACAAACTGCAGCGGGGGTAACACATCACAACATTATCCAGATCATTGATGCTGCTTTACACAACGAAGATCCGTTCTACATTTCAATGCCTTATATTTCCGGCGGTACGTTGCAAGCTCGATTGGACAAAGCCGAGTATCAACGCTTATTGCTCGAAGATGGCGAGGCACTCAACATTCTGGCCAATGTCGCCGCCGCCCTAGACTTTGCCCACAAGAGAGACATCTTACACCGTGATGTCAAGCCGAGTAATATCCTGCTCGCTGAGGACGGGCGAGCAATCCTGGCTGATTTCGGCTTGGCTAAAACCAAGAAGCTACCTGGTGAGAGCGCACTCAGTGTAGGTACAGATTTAAGCGGCAGCATCCCCTATATGTCACCCGAACAGGTCAACGAACAAGGTGTAGATCACCGCTCAGATATTTATGCATTAGGCGTAGTCGCTTACCAGGCGTTGACTGGGCAACTACCCTACCGTGGACAGTCTACCTTGTTGATCACAAACATTGCTCGTACGCCTGCTGTGCCGGCACGCATCGCCAACTCCGAAATTCCGGAAAAAGTAGAAACCGTGTTGCAAAAGGTGTTGTCCAAGGATCCAGAAGAACGGTATCAGAGCTGTTATGCCTTTGTCGAGGCGCTGAAAGAAGCAGCGCAAGCTTATATCGATCAAGCCACGCAATACGCGAATGCTACAGAGTTGATCAAGAATCAGCAATGGCGCGAGGCGCTTGACGTTCTTGAGAAACTTGAGAGCAAAGCGCCGGGCTATAAGGATGTACGGCTGCAAATCGAACAGGTCAAAAAACAGATTCAATTACAAGAGTTGCACGACGAAGCGCAGAGACTCTTGGGCGCAAACGACTATCAAGGCTGTCTGGATAAACTAAACGCCATTGCCGGGTTGGACTCCACCTATCCCGTAGGCACAATGCGCGAAAAAGCCCAAGCTGGACTAGCCCGCGAACAACGTGAATCGTTGGGTAAGCAGTACCAACGCGCATCCACACAGTTCAAAGAAAAGGCCTACCGTGCTTGTTTGGATACCCTGGCTATCATAGCCGAACAAGATCCCAATTATGAAGACGTAGAAGAGCTAAAATCTAGAGCTCAAGCTGCCTGGGAACGCGAACAACATCTCACAACGCTTTATGCCAGCAGCCAGCAACACGGTCAATCTGACCGGTGGGATCAAGCAGTCACCGATCTAGAAACGTTACAAAAAGAAGAACCGAATTATCCAAATATTCAAAACCTTTTGATTACCGCACGCTATATGGCCCGACTGTCGGGCATCTGGAAACGAGCACAGCAATCTTTCGAGAATGAATTGTACACAGATTGCATAGATGCACTCGATGAATTAGCCCGCATTGACCGCCAATACAAACAGAACGATGTAATTGCAATGCGTCAACAAGCTGTAGAACGGTTGTACCGTCAGGCTGTTCTGCAATTGCAAGAACTAGCATTTGAAAAAGCCCTGGAAACTTTTTCTACAGTCAGTGCATGTGACAAAGATTACGGTGATCCAGAAAAGATCGCCGAAAAAGCCAGACAGGGGATTGCAACGCGCGAATTAACAGCAAAGCTTGACAGTTTATACGCACAGGCAATTAAGGCTTTGAGGGAAAATGAGTTCGCATTTTCCCTAGAAAATTGGCAAAAAATCCGGGCTGAAAATCCTCAATACTTGGACCAGCTAGACGTGGAAGGGCGAGCGCGCGGCTCTTGGTGCCGGCAGTTGGACACAGAGGCACGTGAGGCGTATGATCAGCGGCAATTTGTTGCTGCAGTGCAGACCTGGGACAGGGTTCGTGAACTTGACCCCAAATATCCGATTCCACAGGCGCTATATGAGCGTGCGCAAAGCCGCCAGAAAGGATTGGCTAGAGCATGGAGCAAGTTTCAAAAAAAGTCCGTGCTTGAGCCTCATACCGAACTCATTACAGAATCGCTCCCTGAGGCTGAGATTGAGACCAGAATTGAACCTGTTTCGGAGTCAGAACTCGAGGCCAAAGTCGAACCTCAGATTGAACTTGTTCGGGAGCCAGAACCCGAAACCGAGGTCGAACCCGCTAAAGAGTCAGAACCAGACGGTGAGATTGGACCTCAACCTTCCCCTCCTGAACCTGATCTGGCAAAAGCCGGGGAAGAAGGCTCTTCCAAACCAGTATGGCTGACCTTTTTGTGGCCCTGGGGCATTGTTCTCACCATTGTGGTAATCAGTGTTTTCATCATCATAGGCTTGAAGCAGTGTGGCTCTCCGCCAGTCGTCTCACCAACGCCAACACCCTCTCCCACAGCCCTCATCGCTACGGCTACGCCGACACAATCTCCTACTCCAAGTCCCACAACCACCCAGCCCGTGCCGTCAGATACACCAACGCTTACCCCTTCACCAACTGCGACACCATCGCCCACTCTCACAAAAACAGCATCACCGACGCCGACTAATACCTCTACACCTACGCTATCGCCTACACCCAAGACACCAACGTTTACTCCCACGCCCACCTTCACACCCACGCCGACTCCAACTAAGGCTCCTTCTAGCAACACTGCCACTGCCCTTCAAAATTCTGGCATCTACGCCGCGCCAAACTCTAATTCGACGCAGTTGGGATACGTTGCGCAAGGCGCTCAAGTCCCTGTTCTAGGACGCTCTGCCGTCGGTGAATGGTACTACATCCGCAATGCGCAAGGCGTGGAAGGTTTTGCGTACGCGCCGCGCTTCCAATGGTCAGGAGACTATGATTCGTTGCCTGTCAAACAGCCTTTGGAGACTGTTCCTCCGCCTACACCTACTCCAGGTGGGGGGTCCTCATCCCTAGAAATAGACATCTGGCCCCTCCCTGGCGGCATATGCATCGGCGGTGGATGGCACAGAACAGTCTATATGGAAGGCCGTGGGGGAAATGGGATCTACACCTACTACTGGAACGGAGAAAAAATGGGGGGACCGATACGTGAGGGAACGAGCTTTGAGGTAGCCGGCGGCGATTCCGCTGTGATCGGCAAAGGCAAAATCGTTTCGGGAGATGGGCAAAGCATCGAGAGAGATCTGTACATCGAACCGTTGGATTGTGGAAACTGAGTAAAATTCTCAGGTGAATCGGCAAAAAAGGTCTTGACAAGTGTGCTATAATAGTAATTGAACGGCAAACACAGTGGGTGCACACACGTGGGCGCTGTATCTCCTAGAAAAGGAGGTGATCTATGCGGTTAGTGAGTTCACGGAGGGGCCGGCAGTAGCCGGCCCCTCTCCTTTTATGGGGATTCCTGTCAGCAGATTGAGCGGATGAAGCAGATTTTAACGCAATCTGCTGACACATTGAAGGCTAATCGTGGGGTTTGTCGTGCCTCTCGACCTCGTCGATGTATGCTTTGATCGTCGGCATAGCCGTCAGTTTGTCGTAAAAGAAGTTGTTAACGATGTTGATAATCTCCGCCCGCAGGGCTTCTAGCATCGCATCACTCTGCGGCGTACTGCCCGGTTCGCTCAGCCGGTCGCGGAGGCGCAGCAAAAGCCGCACAATTTCGGCCTCCTGTCCGCCTTCGAGCACATCCACGACCGACATGATGAGTTGGTCGGTCTGGGCGATCAACTGTTCCTTCGGGATATCCGCCCCGAACTTCATGGCGTCATCCAGCGTGAGGACGAGCGACCACACCTGGTAGAGCACCGTCGCCGGTTCGTCAAACAACTCACGCAGGAAGGCCGCCTCTTCGTACCGCCCGGTGAGGCGAAAGATGTTGTACATCCGCTTAGCGACTTTCCCATAGTTCAAGCTCTTGGTGAGATATTTGGCAACTTCGCGCTCCAATTGCACTACGTAGTCATCCAGTGCGTTCGCGTCCACGTGCGCGGCCAACTTCGAGAAAATGGGGATGGATTCGGCTTCGAGATAGACTTCCTGGAAATAGGGGTCCAGGTAGCCGTCCAATGGCGTGATGCTGCCATCCGGAGCTTCCCAGGTCACGTCGAGCATGTTGCTGGCAGCCGACAACTTGCCGCGCACAGGGTCGGCGACCACCCAATCGAGCTTGCACCAGCCAGGATCGAGGGCTACATTGTCCCAGCGGATCACAGCGGGTTTGGCGTCGGGGAGGAAGGCTTCGATTTGTCCGGCGTGAATCTCGTCGGGTTTCCAGGAGATGGGCGTTCCGGCGGGACATGTGATGCCTTTGTTGATCACGGTGTAAGGATACGAACCGAACTTAGCCTCGATAAACTGGTAGGTTGGCCCTTTGGTCGTCTGCAGGACCTTATCGCGCATCAAACGGGCCAAAATGTGGCAGGCTTCTTCGCGGGTGGGCGCGATGATGTTGACGCGCTCAAAGTAATCGCAATCGCCAGGGTAGGACTGGATCTTCGACTGTGCCGCCGAGCCGGAAAGCGCCAGCGCCGTTTCCACAACGCCGGGTTCGTCAACGAATTCCACGAGTTGCCCGATCTTGCGGAAGTAAGCCAGGTCGTCGGGACTGAAGTCGAGCATTGTGACTTTGTGGCCGAAAACCCCGGTCCTGGTATCGACGACGACATCACCCTCTTCCGTCGAAACCGCGATCGCCGTCAGCCATTGCAACGCTTCCTCTTCGTCAACTTCGACGCCCAGCCGGCGCGCCGATTCGATGATGGTTGTCAGTTCCTGTCGTGGTGCTTGTGTTGGCATTAGGAAAACCTCCTGTGAATAGTTTGATAGTCATCAGTCAAATAGTCTGATAGCCATTCTCGTCGTTATTCCGGCGAGCGCCAGGTACCTCGTTCTACAAGCAGCTTGCGCATGATTTCGGCCTGATCCTGGGCATCGTGCAGAGCGTTGTGCGTGAGGGGATGACCGTCCAGGTAGCGCGCGGCGACGTAGCCCATTGACGTTTCGTGCCATTGCACACCACTCAAACCCATGTAAAGCGCCTTGATGTCCAGCGCATTGTGCCCGAATGGATTGCGCCCCAGGTAGCGATAAAAGTAATCACAGACGAACATCCAGTCGAAGGGAGCGTTAAAGGCAACGAACACCGGGCGGTGTCCAGGCGGTGTTTCTTGTAGAATCCAGGTTTCGAACTGCGCCATCGCTTCTGCCGGAGGAAGGCCGTGTTCGGTGAGATAGTCGAGCGTCAAACCACTCACCTGCAAGGCATGGGGCAGTGCATTGTCGTTCACCGGCTGCACCTCGACGTAAAACGCGCGCGCCGGGTCAGTGACCAGGCACGCACCAATAGAAAGCAACGAGTACAGGCCGGGATTGGGGCCGGCGGTTTCGACGTCCACGGAAATGTAGAGTTCAGAATCGATCATAGTTTACGCTTGCAACATAAAGAATGGTGGATAGTCTATCGAACGAAACAGAAAATACATAGGCCGGAAGGTTAACAGTGTTTCGCGCATATAAGGCCGCAGAAACGAGCCGGTATAAGCGATCCGCATGGAATGCCAGACCTTAGCATTCCACCAACTCATACTCACCGCGACGCCCCACGTGTTATAGATCAACGCCATAATGAGCAGCGCCAGAATAATCCCGGCGAATGCCCCAAAGATGTTGTCGAACACCCCCAACTTTGGCAGATTCGTCTCCCGTAGGATCACTTTGCCGATAAAGTAAGAGCCGATAAACAAAGGCGCCGTCAATGCGACAAAGACGATGGTCTGTGTCATAAGCAGGCCCGGCACACTCCCTCCCACCACGCCGACTAAGGCCACAGCGATGCCACGAAGTGCTTCAGTCGCCAATGTGAGCAAACCCGCGGCCGTAGTGATCATGTAAAAGCTCACCAACATGCCCACAGCGCGCAAAATGCCGTCCATTGCGCACACGATAACCACAATCAAGCCGATCAAAATCAACAGGCCATCTAGAACCGTCATCGGGTTCCCCCACATTGCGCTTTCTGGGATTCAGCCTTGAATGCCGTCATCAAAAAGAATGGCAGATGAGCAATCTGCGCCCACGGGCTGTGACGCACCAATGCCTCCACTTCGACAGTTTCCAACGCCAGTGCCTCCGCCGCAGTCAACGGCAGATCGCGCAGGAAATCAAACCGCGCTGCCGATGGGGCATAGAGCGATTCGAAAAGGCCGACGCTCACGATAAACCCGCGCGCCGCCAGCAAGCCCGGCAGCGCCCGCCCGATCAACGGATCGGCGCCGGCGCGATCCAAAGCAGACAGCCACAGTTCACGAACGGCGACCTCCGGTGGATATTCAATCATACCGGCATAATCGGGTTCCAGGGCCACCAGCACCCCACCGAGATGAAGTACGCGATGGATTTCGTCCAGGGCAGCCGTCACCGGCTGTACCCACAGCAGGGTCAACTGGGTAAAGACCAGATCAAAGACGTTATCAGCAAAAGGCAGTCGCCGCGCATCCCCGCCGGCGCGCGCTGCACCGGCGCACGCCATTCCACCTTCTCGCAACGCCGCTACCGCGCAATCCAGCGCCACCACCGGTCCTCCGGCGCGGCGCACCAGTTCACCCGTCACCGCACCGTAGCCCGCACCCAGGTCCAGGACACGCTTCCGGCGTGCAATCCCCACCTGCCGGAATAACCGTCCCCGCGCCGGTGCCAACCACTCCGCCTGCTGTGCCAGCATCTCCGGCGCCGGTAAATCGTACTTCACCAATCGCCCAATCTCCATAAAAGCTGTCAGCTTTCAGCAGCTAATGGCTGAAAGCTGACGGCTGAAGGCTGATCGCTACCTTCCCCCACCCGCACAGGCACACGCACACGCGCAGCCCGCACAGGCGCATCCCCCACCGCCACCACCGCTACCGCCACTGGAACTTGCCAACGCCGTGAAGATGTCACTCGTGACCCTGTCCGCACCGCTAAGATCGACAAAGCCTCCCTTCACACCGGGGATATTCAATGAGCCGGGCATAATGGCTGCCGCCATGCCGCCCATCGTCGATTCGGCCCAGCCTGCGAATGAGCCGGCGACATCGCTGGCCCGCGTGCGTCCGCCAATCGTCGGACCGCTGGGTTTCGGCGCGGCGCTGGCGGTTCCGGCAATCCGTGGACCGCGCGACCACACCGGCCAATAGCTATGTCCGCCATGCGTGAGCACGGTGGGATAGTTGTCGTTCATCATCACCCAGGGCAGGTACTTATCAAGATACTGCTCGCGCGCCTCGACCTCGCCGAGCGCAGCGGCCTGTTCCATGGCCCGGTCAATAACGCGGCGGTAGTACTCCTGCGTATCGGAAAGATCGAAACCCTTCATCTTCGTCGCCGTCGCCTTGATCAGCATTTCAGTAGGTTTGCCGAAGTCGATATCGCGCACAGCTTTGCCATGATGGTGCTCAATTAAGGCGAGATAGCTATCTTCGTAGGCATGGATGATGGTGCCCTTCTCCTGAGCGACCTGCCGGCGATGGTCGCGTTGTTCTTTGGCAGTATTCAACGTCTTATTGGATAGAACTCTGAAATCCTGCGTCACCTGGACAGTCAGCGGCTCCTCTTTAGTCACCTCGATGATACCCTTTTCCAGCAGCCCAAAAAGCACGAGCGTGAGCACTTTGTTCAGCGGCATCTCGATCAGCACACCCGCCTCCGGCGCGGTCAACCCGCGCTTGATGCCACCGCCCTCCACCTGCGCGATGGCGGGCAGGTAGGTTTTGCGCTTCTTTTTCAGCGAGCTTTCATTAAGAGCAATAAGCGGCACGACGATCACAGGCGCGATCAACGCCGAGATCGGGCTGATGAACAACAGAATGAGAAGGCCCCCACCTAAAATGGCAAACACCGAAAGACCGGTGCCGCCCGAAAAACGGAAGAAGAGCACGGCAAACAAGATCATCACTGCAGCGCCCAGAATGAAGCGCGTAGTAGGATTGTCCTCCAACCACTTGTTGGTCAACTGAATGAGCGACATTTTGACCACGCGCGTCATGCCACGTTGTGGGAAAGAAATACCGACCCGATATGCCTGCGTCGCCATCCCCTGCGACCACTGCCACACACCAGCGGAGCGTCCCTGATAGTACGCCTTGTTGCTGAAAGGCACATCTTGATACAGCATCTCATCCGGGTGAATACCCTCCAACATGAAGATCGCGATCTGGATATTCGATGTACCGCGCACGAAGTCGCTGTCGAACCAGGTCGGCGTGATCTGCAACGAGGCGAGTTCCTTGTTGGTCGTATCCTGGAAGACCAGGTCGGGCATGCTGAACTCGAAGTGCAGTGTGCCGATCGCCCCGCCTGGGATGGCCTGGCTGTCCAAGTGCACTTCGACGCCGGGATGTACGTATTCAGATTTGCGGATGGTGCTCAGCTTGACGCCGTTCATCCAGGCACTCATCGTACTGATATTGTAATTGCTGTGTGGCATGCCGATATCCACGATATCGATCGGGCTGCCGTAGTTGTTGAAGGTGATGTCGTAGACGATCTTCACCGAGGCATCCGGCTGCACGTAGACCTGCATCTTCAAATCCGGCACAGCGAAGCTGTAACTTTGCGCCGCCACCGGTCGCCCCATGGCCGTCATCAGCATCAACAATGCCAGCAAGGCCAACGCGCGACACAAGCGTTTACTCTTCATCCTTTATTCCTCCAACACTTTCAATAAGCTGTCAGCCATCAGCGGTCAGCTCTCAGCGTTCAATCGCTGATGGCTGATCACTGACTGCTATCTCCCCCCACCCGCACACGCGCACGCACACGCGCATCCGGCACAGGCGCACGCGCAACTGCTGTGAAAACCACCCCCCGAAGAGGACGATCTGGTGACCGGCGCAGGTTTTTGCAGTGACGTGGGCATGATCGCCGCCGCCATGCCGCCCATTGTTGTCTCTGCCCAGCCGGCGAAAGAGGAAGCGACGTCGCCGAACTTCGGGGCAGGTCGCCCGCTGGAGGCGCCCCCTGCGGCACTTGCGGCGCTCCCCGCGCCGCCCATTGCCGCCGTCTGACGCGCCCAAATCGGCCAATAGTTGTAACTGCCGACAGTCATCACGCTCCGATAGTCCTTGTCCAACATCACCCACGACCCGTATTTATCGAGATATTGCTCACGCTGTTGGATATCGCCCAACGCAGCGGCCTGCTCCATCGCCCGTTCGATGACGCGGCGGTAGTAGTCCTGCGTATCAGAGAGATCGAAACCCTTCATCTTGGCGGCAGCGATGTTTACCAATCTCTGCATCGGTCTGACCACATTGAGTTGCTTCACCGACTTCCCGGAATGTTTCTGGATCTGATCCAGGAAGGCATCTTCGTAGTTATGGATCACGGTTCCCTGCTTCTGTGCAACGGAGCGACGGTACTGCACCCGCGCATCGGCATCCTCCAAATCGGTGCGGTAAGCATCGACGACTTCCACCGCCAAGGCCTCGGTAAGCGAGCCGGTTCCCTCGGCTTTCCGCACCAGGCCCTTTTCGAGCAAGCCAAAGATGACGAGCGCCAACACCTTGTTCAGCGGCATTTCCAGGATGACGGCAGCTTCCGGCGCGGTCAGCCCTCGCTTGATCCCCCCACCCTCCACCTGCGCGATGGGCGGCAGGTAGTTGGGCTTGCTGGCCTTTATCGCTACCCGAACGACCGACCAGAGAATGAAGGCAGGTACCGCCGCTGGGATACAAAAACCAAGTATACCACCGATGACACCCTTAAACTGCCCCAGCCAGCGGGTGAACAGATCCCAGGTACTCACTTTGGTGATATTGGTAAGGCCACGCTGCGGGAAAGAGACGCCCACACGATATTCTTTCGTCGCAGGGACGTTCTCGTAACGCCACACGGTGACCACGCGCCCGTTCTCGGTTCCCTTGTCGCTGAAAGGCACAT
This sequence comes from Chloroflexota bacterium, assembly GCA_036845725.1. Classification (GTDB taxonomy): domain Bacteria; phylum Chloroflexota; class Anaerolineae; order B4-G1; family SLSP01; genus DSWT01. The sequence goes on along the minus strand of DAIUDK010000111.1, from coordinate 9,294 downwards.
CCTGATACAACACCTCGTCAAGCTGGATGCCTTCGAGCATCGTGACGCGGATCTCGATCGTCCCTGTGCCGCGCACCGAGCCACTGTCAAACCACGTCGGCGCGATCTGCAGCGAGGCATTCTCCTCGTTCGTCGTATCGGTGAAGATCATCTCCGGCATCGTCATCTCGAAGTGGAGCGTGCCACGCGCGCCCGATGGAATGGCCTGACCTGCAAGATGCACTTCCACGCCGGGGTTGACGTACTCAGATTTGCGGATGTCGGTCAGCGCCACACCATCGATGGACGCACTCATATTGCTGATACTGTATCTACTGTGAGGTGTGCCGATATCGACAATATCAATAGTGCTGCCGAAGTTCTCGAAGGTGATGTCGTAGATAATCTCTACGGAACCGTCCGGCTGGACGTAGACCTGCATCAACAGCTCCGGCACGGAGAAGCTGTAATTCTGAGCATATACCGGTCGCCCTGGCGATAGAACAAGCATCACCAGCAGCAACGAAACCAGTATAGGGTATAAGCATTTATTTTTCATCCCCTACCTCCATTAACAGAGAAGCACGCGACAGGGAAATCGCGGCTACCGCGAATCCGGTTATAGCTGTGCCCACCCGGCCGGTTCACGGGGACAATCGGCGGCGCAGATCGCCAGACCAGGACAGATATCACAGTGCGTGGGCGCTTCGACGCGCTCGCGGTACCTGCGGAAAACCTCGTGATTCCAGATATCGTTCCACGTCATGGTGAGCAAATTGCCCGCGCTCTTGTACGGGCCGCGTGGCGGGATAACGCTGCCATCCGGTTCAACGCGCACGGCTACATCGCCGGAACAACGCGGGCCATCTTGCACTTGCTCAGCGAGGGAGCGCGCAGGATCGTGTTGTACAGGTGGATCCCAGATGAAACGTGCCTGTGTCTCGACCGCGGTTTCCTCGATGATCGTCGCCACCTGGGGCATAGCGTCGGCAACGAAGATGCCGTCCCGTTCAGCGAGCGTCTCGTCGGTGGTGACGTAGGCGACGAAGGCGATATTGTCCGCGCCTTGCGCCATCAACGTCTGAAGCGTGGCATTCAGGGCGAAAAGTGTGGTCTGGACGAGCGGCAGTTCCGCGACGGCGCACAGTTGGTTCTCTTCCAGCCATGCCAGCAGCGCGGTTGCGGCAGCATGATCGCCCGCGCCGCACAACGCGTCGTGGACGGCGGGATCGTCGGAAGCGTAAAGGAAAGTGATATGATCCACGCCTGCCTGAACCAGAACGGTCAGGAGGTCGATGTCCCACAGGTCGCTGGCGCGCCCGCGCACCCCGGCGATCATCCCCAGATCTTCGGCGCGCTCGATGGCGCGGACGAGGTGTGCGGTGTCAGGGTTAGGCGGCGCAAGCAGGGTCACGTGTGGGATGCCCGCGTCCCACAGCTTTTCGAGGATCGGCGTCAACTTCTCCGGTTCGGCCAGCGGCAGGGAGGCTTGCAGCGGCGCGATCAGTTGCGCGTTGTAGGGGGAGAGCGCGGCGTCATCGAGGTTGAAGACCGGGTACGTGTCTCCCGGTGTGGTAATCTGCGTGATGAGCGCGTCCACCTTGGCAATGTCTGCCCGCATCATATCCGCGGTGGCCCCGCGAAAATTGGCGACGAGATCCTGGAGAACCGTGTCCGCGCTTTTGCCGTCGAGCAAGCCTTTGGCGATGAGGACGCCGGTTGGTGAAAGCCGGGCGGCGGCAGCGGCGTTGGCGATCAACATCCCCGAACCGTCGCGTTCCACCCGCAGATGGAAGCGCGTATAGATGCCCCCGGCTTCCTGCATCGCATGATAAATGCCCGGCGCTACCGCCATTGGAGGCGCCGCGCGCTTGACGCCAAACAGATTTTTGAGCCATTCCACTGCCATAGTGACCTCCTCAATTTTCGATTGCGGATTGCCGATTATCGATTTAACTTTGGATCTTACGATACTTGCGATCGTAGAGGGTATCATCATAAGGCGCGTGGCGACTAGGACAGTTCGCACGTGGGCAAAGCTGGCAGTTAGCATAATCATCCACCGTCGCAAAGCGCAATCCCGACACGCTTTTGTTCGGCATCATCAGGAAGCTATCCGAGAGTTGCACGCCAATCGCCCCTTCAACGTCGCCGAGGATGGTGAAGAGCAGGCGCTGCTGTGGCATTGGCCAGTCGTCAAGCGATCCCGGCGACATCAACGCCATTTTGCCCAGCCCATATTGCTCTGTCATGTGTCCATTCAGCGTTTGCGCGGCCTCCCGCACAGCGATTTCCTTGATGACGTCGGCCCAATATTTGTAGAGCATATCGTCCTGCGCGCACGCCCAGGCATCCAGTTCCACACCACAGGTGGCGACGTAGGGGAATACGCGATGGACAGGTTCCAGGTTCACGGACAGCACCCGGCTGGTCAGCCTCACACCATCCATAACGACGTAGTCATCCCCCCGGTCATCGATAAATGCGACTTTGTACAGCGCCTTCGGCCTGGCGACCGTCTCCGCTTCATCCGCCAAACGCTGAAGTTCGGTCAAGTAAGTGCTGCCGTCTCTGAGACGCAGCCGCTTCACCAGCGCCGCCCGATCAAGTTTAAAGGGAATGGTATCGATGACGGTAAAGCTCATGATTCCTTCGCTTTTGCGAAAAAGGGCCGCGCCAGAATGAATGCCCCGAACAGGATGAGAAAAATCCCCCAACCGGCAAAGCCCAGAGTGAACCCGCTGATATTGAGCAACAATTCAAAGAAGACGAAGCCCGCCCCAAACATGATCAACCCGATGGTGACCAGGTTTTTACCCGCTTTCACCGTTCCCGGAAGCGCACTGACCGTCCCGTAAAGCCACTGCCCCAAACCGACGGCGGTCGGCGCAATCAACATCCAGGCATAAGCCCAACTGGCCCAGTGCCCGGTGAGGTTCTGGTAGAACAACAGCAGGCCGGTCATCGTGATGAGGCAACCCAACATCACAAACGGCTCCCCACCCCTATAGTCCCGCCGTAGGGCCATGAGGATTATCACAACGCCCGGTACGATGACAAAGAAAGGCCACAGAAAGCGGCCAAACCGGATATTGAAGAACTGGCTGAGCAGTCCCATAAGTCCCAGCGCGATCAAGATGATGCCGATCCAGCGCATCCCCTGGTTACCAGATTGGTTTTTCCAATCTCGTTGGCCTTGCTCAACGCTACGTTTCTCGTCAGTCATCGCTCACCTCTCCCCAAAATTGGTTAGCCTTTCGCAAAAGTGGTTATACATTCATCTATATTTACGCTGACGAGAACACCAAGTTTCAGAGGCTCCCGAAATCATTGAGAGATCCGAGAGCGCCGATCAGCGCCAGCAGCGCCATGAGGCCCAAGGTTAGCAGGCACAACACCAACCCACCCCAGGCCAGGCCCCGCTGTTGTTTCGAGCGAATGCCCAGGACACTTAAGACAATGCCGATCAACGGGAAAGGTAAGTTACAAATAGGGATGATGAACGTCGTTACCAGGCTGATGACCCCCAGAATAAACGCGACAATCGAGGCAATGCCCTTCCCGCGCCCGGGATGGGGCTGCGGTGGCAAATATTGTAGCCCCTGCTGCGGCATTTGTTGAGGCGGTTGCTGAGGCATTTGCTGCGGCATCTGGCGTTGAACTTGCTGCGGTAGAGGCTGTTGCGTCGGTTGAACGGAAGGCCGCGTCGGTGGCCTGGTTACGGGAACCGACTGTGCCCGCGAAGGGGGCGCCGCTCTCTGCGACCGAGACTGCGGCGGAGGTGGGCCGACAGATTGGCGCTGTGTAGATTGGCTTAACGCCCCCGCCATCTCCCGCGCGCTCTGAAAGCGATCGATGGGGCGCAGTTCGAGCGCACGCATCAACGCGGTTTCGATGGCGGGATCGATGGAAGGGTTCAACGCCCTCAGCGGGATCAAAGCCGCCGGGTTGACGATGCGCTTGGTCGCCGTGGGCGGGGCTTGTCCGACAAGCGCGTGGTAGAGCGTCGCGCCCAGGCCGTAGATGTCGCTGCGGACATCGGTGGAGCCGGATTCTGCCTCGTACTGTTCCGGCGGCGCGTATTCCGGCGTCCCCATGCCTCGCACCACCGTCATGGTGCGAGGATCGCGCGGATCCCACAGCTTCACCAGGCCAAAGTCCACCAGCACCGCCTGCTCGTTGGGGCGGATGATGATGTTGGTGGGTTTGATGTCGCGGTGGAGCACGTTCTGCCCGTGGCAGTAGGCCAGCGCATCGAGCAATTGGTGCGCCCAACGCAACACCACCGGCACCGCCAGCGCGCCCTCGCGCCCGATGCGGTCGGCCAAACTCTCGCCTTCGACCATCTCCATCACCAAATAAGCGCTGCCGCCCTCCTCGAAGGAGTCGATGACGCGCACCAGATTATTGTGGTTGAGTCGCGCCAGCGTCATCGCCTCGCGTTTGAACTGCGCGCGCAGTTGCGCCAGCATCTCCGGATCGAGATCGGCCTGGGCCGTCAGTTCCTTGATGGCGACAGGGATTTCCAGGCTCAGATGCCAGGCCGCATAAACCGCGCCCATGCCGCCCCGGCCAAGCAGGTGCGTAATACGATAGCGGTTTTGCTGGAGGATGGTCCCCTCTCTTAACATAATTGCCTCTTTCAAAACAATCTTACTTCAACGTTTAAGGCGGAGTGTAATCCGCCGTCCCTGAAGCGCCGGAGCATATCCGGCGCAAGTACTTTTGATGCCTATCGCGGATGGCCCGCAGCACGCGTGACGGCGTGCACAGCCCCAACGGGCGGGGTAAAGCCCGTCCCCCCCTCAGTCCCTCCCGATGGTGGGGAAGTAAAGGAAGGGCGCACCCGCGCACGAGCACAGCCATGCTCGGCAGCCCGCAGCCCAGCGCGCGCTTCGCGTTCCAGCCGGCAGCCGCCGCCGCACATTTCCAGGTCGGGGCAGTCCCAACACGCTTCCGGTAAACCGGCTGCCAGCGGATCCGTTTCACGCTCGCGAAAACTCAAAAACAGCGGGCTGTTCCAGATGGCATCCCAGGGATCGTCGAGCAGATTGCCGCCCGCCACGTAATACGACTGACACGGCAGCACATCGCCGTTGGGTTCGACGCAGATGGAGTACTCGGCGGCGTTGCAGCGTTTGGGCGCGAGGCCCAATTCCAGCGGCGAGAGGCGGCAGTAGTCGGTGACGGTGTACCAGAGAAAGCGCATATTCAACGCCTCGGCGCGGTCGCGCACGGCGACCAACGTCGCGGCCATTTCCTCGGCGGGGATGGCGTCCGGATCGTCGAAACCGCCGCCGGCGTAGATCATCCCGTTCATCGCAAACGTGCCCAAGCCCAGGCCATGCAGAAATTCGACGATGGCGACAGCGTCCTGGACGTTGCGGCGCGTCAACGTGCTGTTGGTGATGGTGTGCACGCCGCTCGCCAGCGCGTTTTCGATGCCGCGCACCGTCTGCGCGAACGCGCCCGGCGCGCCGACCATCGCGTCGTGGACGTCGGCGCGAAAGGTTTCGAGCGTGATCTGCACGTGGTTCAGCCCCGCTTCAGCAAGCGCCGCCATCGTGGGCGCGTGCGAAAGCAGTCGGCCATTCGTGTTCATCCCCACGATCAGCCCCAGGCCGTCGGCGTGGCGGATGATGGCAGGCAGGTCGGGGTGCAACGTCGGCTCGCCGCCGGTGAGGATGATGTGCGGGATGCCGATGGCGGCAAGTTTGTCGAGCACGCGGAACCAGTCGTCCAACGGCAAAGACGCCATCGTGAAGCGATCCGGCTCGTTGTAGCAGTGGGCGCACGCATTGTTGCACCCGTAGGTGAGTGCGACATCAGCTTTGTAGGGCGCATGCACGGGCGTGCTGAAAATGGGGTTAAAGGCGACCTGGCTGGCAATCGCGCACATCGGGCAGCCGTCGCCGGTCTCCTTGAGGCGCTGCACCATCGTGTAGACGACGGCCAACTCACGGGTGAGGCGCGCCTTGTCCACGTGGTTGAAGCGCCGCAGCAACATGTCCCGAGCGCGCTCTTGGGGGACATTGTCCAGCGCCAGCTTCGCCATCTCCACGGCGGTGGCGTTGAGGTGGATCACCTCGGTCACGTCGATGAAAAGGATGCCGCTGCCGTCCCCTTCGACGCGCAGATGCACGCGCCGCTGCCCGCCGTCCAGCGCAATGGGATACGTGTACAATCCCGGCGCGGGCAGCTCGGGCGATGCAGGCCACACCCTTGCCAATTCCCGGCGTAGGTCGTTCCAAAACCCATTCATTGCCATAATCGTTCTTCAGCCAGAATCATGATTCTTGATTCTTGATTCCCTCACCATTTGGGCGCTTCTTCGATCTGATAGGAGGCTCCACAGTAAGGGCAATCAACAAAAATCGCGCCGGCCCGCACGATGAGGTTGTCCTTGCCCAGCGCGCCGCCGCAGGACGTACACTTCATGGCCTCCAGGCGCACGTCGCCGGTGAGGTCGATTTTCTGGACGTGGGTGATTTCCTCTTTCTTGGGCTGCACGCGGGTCAGGTAGATGAGGACGCCGGCCGCGCCGAGCAGCACGATGCCGACCACAAAGCGCATCACTTGCCCCTGCGCGCCGATGATGAACATCAGACCAAACAAAGCGACAACGGCAGCGATAAGATAGGTGACGAGTTTCATAGTTCCCTCCTGCAAAATAGTCTCAAGTCCAAAAGCACAGGGCGACGATTCGCCTCAAAGGGCGACGATTCGCCGGTTCTGAACACAATACGTGTGTGGGCGCGCCAATGTTGCTTTCCAGTATAGCGCAACCTACGTTGGAGTCAAAACCCCATAAGGAGGGGAGACATTTCAGAAAGGGGGTAAACTGACCCTATAAAACTGGACACCGAAACAAGGTTTCTTATCAGAGACCGTAGATCGGCCCCATAAAATAAAAAAACGATCATGCCGATGGAATTATAGAAACCATGGGCCAGGATGGTGACCCACAGATTGTCGTCAAATTTCCGTTTCAGCCAGCCAAAGAACAACGCTCGGTGTGTGCCAGACCGAACAACAGGCTGGAAATCCCGATCGTCAGCAAAATCCCGGGCAGGTTGCTCCCCAACACGTCAGTGAGCCGTTTTTGGAAATAGCCACGATAAACGATTTCTTCACCCAGAGCAGCCAGCGTCCAGGAAAGCACCAGAAGAAACAACAATTGTCCCAAATTGCCCTGAGATGGGCAAACCCGCTGTAATCTATGGTTGTACCAGTCAGACGGTTCATAATTGGCATGACCACGCCAACATCAAACAGTTGCAGGAAAACAGCGCCAGTGAAGGCAAAGCCGACCATGTGCGGCCAAGATTGGGGGCGTTCGAATCCCAGCGACCGGATATGCTCGCGCCGGATGAGCAGAGACACGAAAATCATGCCCACGATGACCAGGGTTGGGAGGAAAAGTTCGAGCAGAATGACCGCAGCCGCGGCAACAAGTTCAACAACCGTCATGAAAAAACCTCGCTGTCCGCGTTGCCGGTATAGACGTGCCAGCCATCGTCTACAGTCTAGTTTCCGAGGCCAAGTATATTCCCGATTGCAAATGCAATCCAAAACACACCTGGAATCACACCGGCCACCAAACCAACCCACGTTGGCCAGCAGCGGTCATGCCTTAGAATAGCCCCGCTGCCGACGATGATCGTGGTAAATGCAGCGCTGATAGATACCAGGTTGCCGCCAATTCCGGTTTTCGTGAGCATCCCGAATACGAAGGTTGTAGCGGCAATTATTCCAAACGCAAGGGTCAACCAGCCAAGTGCGGTTGGCTGTGTTGTCGAGTCATCAGAGTCCGGTTTACATGCGCGAGTAACTGCCAGGATAATCCCAGCGCTGACAACTCCAACCACAAACGCAACAGTCGCCCACATAGTATACCTCCTGCATTGGTGCATCGGTACGTTCGCCAATGCGTAAGTGCGGTAAACTCAGACTCTCGGGATCTCCATGCCTGGCATTGTGCAGAAAAGGAGATTTTTCAACTCGGCGTAGTAGGCCAACAGCGAGCGTTACCCGCGGGTGGACGGGATGAGGAAACGCCACTTTGAGTGATGGCATTACGCTGGCGGTTTCTGAGAATTTTTATATGTATATCCAAACAGTCCTAGCAATGCTGTATAGATTACAACACTAAAAACACTGAAACGCTCAAACACGCCAAAGTACTCTTTTGGAGCGACGCCAGTACCAATTGAACCTAAAAACATTGATAGCAATGCAACGAGTCCCAGAATTGCTATCACCTTTGTTTCTTTGTTTCGCCGCCCACCGATGAATATTAATATCAAAGAAACAATAGAGAGAAGTACTACAGTGATTGTTACCACATAAAAATGCATTATGTCTTGAAAAGTGCCCTGAAAACCTTTTCCACTGAGTGGGAACAAAGTGTAGCCAATACTTGATACCCAATTCATCATTGTGTAAAGATAGATGCCAAGTCTAAAAGTCTTGTTTATCTGGTTTGAGACTATCAGGCAAAGAAATGTGCAACCAAGAACAGAAAACATAGAATAGAGTGCTGAAAGCCCTGAAGCAACAACAAAGGAAGGTGCGTCTATGGCGGTGAGGTCGCTTACCGCTTGACTCAAACTGTTGTAGTTAGGATAGTTTTGTATGCCGAAGTATACGTGAAGAAAATAGAACACGGCTGCAACAACGCCCGAAAGACTGAGTAGGCGAACCAATTTTGAATTCATTTTCAATTCCTTTTTGAAAGCTGCAAAGTTCATTTGGGGTTTGCTGAAATGACGCATGTATTTTAGGGAGTCAAACGCCCAACTTTGAAGCCCAGGCGTTGACCGAATTGGTCAAAGAATTCTACTTGCCCTGTGCCTCATCATACCGGTAACGCACACACCAACCGATCACCGTACTTCTCCACCTGTTTCTTCGTGCCGCGCGCAGTTTCAAACGCGTCCGCTTCATAACGTATCCCACACTTCCATCCCGCGCGGCGTGACGTTTGCCGCAGGCCCTTTTCCATAATATGCCGTTTCTCAGGAAAAGTCAATTTTTACGGGCAAAACGGGCACGTGTCACAATAAGACGACTTGCACTCTCGACTCGCCACGCGCCGGTTCCGACCACGGGGTGAATAAGATGTCAATGTGCGCCTCCGATATGGGGGCCGGCTTGAGGCTATCCCAGGTTCCCGCCTTTTGCGCCTGGTCGATCGCCGCCTGGCCCGCTTCCGTCATCCTGCCATTTGCAATCAGCTTCCCAGCTAATGCCCGATTCCGTTCGGACCAGACACTGCCTTTCCGGCGGGGCGTAAATCGCTTCAGATATTTCTGA
>DAIUDK010000110.1:17090-19981 GCA_036845725.1 Chloroflexota bacterium | reverse complement strand
ACCGACACACGCGACGCGCAGGCCACCATCCGCCAGATTCACGCGCTGGAAGAGGCCGGCTGCGAGATCATTCGCGTGGCTGTGCCGGACCGTGCCGCCGCCGAGGCGCTGCCCGCTATCAAGCAAGGCATTCACATCCCGCTCATCGCCGACATCCACTTCGATTACCGACTGGCGCTGGCGGCACTGGATGCCGGTGTGGACGGGCTGCGCCTGAATCCCGGCAACATCGGTGCGGAGGAGCGCGTGCAGCAGGTTGTCCGCAAGGCGAAGGAACGCCAGGTTCCCATCCGCATCGGCGTCAATTCAGGATCGCTGCCCAAAGACCTGGACGAGGACCCCACCCTCTCCGCCGTCGACAAGATGGTCGCTGGAGCGATGCGGCACGTGAAAATTCTGGAAGACCTCGACTTCGAGATGATCAAGCTCTCGGTCAAGTCGTTCGACGTGCCCACCACCATCGAGGCGTACCGGCGCATCGCCGAGCTGACGCCGTACCCGCTGCACCTGGGCATCACCGAGGCTGGACTGCCCGACGTGGGCGCGATCCGTTCGGCCGTGGGACTGGGTGTGCTGCTCCACATGGGCCTGGGCGACACGCTGCGGGTCTCGCTCACCGGCGATCCGCTGGACGAGGTGAAAGTGGGCTACGAAATCCTCAAATCGCTCGACATGCGCCAACGCGGCCCGGTGATGATCTCCTGCCCCACCTGCGGACGCACGGAGATCAATCTGGTGGCGCTGGCACAGCAGGTAAGCGAGCGGTTGAAAGCCATCGAACAGCCGATCAAAGTGGCGGTGATGGGCTGCATCGTCAACGGACCGGGAGAGGCGAAGGGCGCGGACTTCGGGCTGGCGGGCGGCAAGGGCAAGGGCGTCATCTTCCGCAAGGGCGAAATCGTGCGCACCGTGCCGGAGAGCGAACTACTGGATGCGCTCATAGCAGAGATTAAGGCGGGGCTGTAACTACACTCTCTCGAACGGATCAAACATCTTGGCATATTCTTGCAGCGCGTAGCGGTCGGTCATACCGGCGATGTAGTCGCAGATGACGCGGTGCAGGGAACGCTCCGCCAGCTTAGCCTGTTCTTCGCGGGGCAGTTGGCCCGGCTCCGCTAGATATGCCTCGAATAACGCCGTGAGAATCCGCTCGGCCTTGATCTGCATCCGCACCACGCGGGGGTGATTGTAGAGGCGTTCGTAGAGGAAGCGCTTTAATTCGCGCGTCATCGCGCGCGTCTCCGGCGAAGCGGCGACGACGTTTTCCGGCAACCCGCGCACGTCATCCGGCGACTGCACGCCCGTAGCCTCGATACGCCGCGCGGTTTCCTCAATCGTATCGGTGATCAGTAGCCCCAATAGACGACGCACCAGGCGGTGTCGCCACAAGCGGTCGAAGCCAGTGCCATCCCAGGCCAGGCTTTGCTTGAGAAATTCCCACCACGCCACACCGTTCAATTCTTCGGGGGTCAATAGGCCCGAACGCAGGCCGTCATCAAGGTCGTGCGCGGTGTAGGCCAGTTCGTCGGCTGGATTCGCCAGTTGCGCCTCCAACGTCCCCAGCTTGTCGGGATCATAGCGCCCGGCGTCGGCGACGTCGTACTCCGTCTCGTGCTTGACGATGCCCTCGCGGACTTCCCAGGTAAGATTCAGCCCGGCGAACTCCAGATAGCGACATTCCAGCTTTTCGACGATACGCAGGGATTGTTTGTTGTGGTCGAAGCCGCTGTGGTCGGCCATAAGCCGATCCAGCGTCATCTCGCCGGCGTGCCCGAAAGGGGGATGTCCCAGATCGTGCGCCAGACAGATGGCCTCCACTAGGTCCTCGTTCGCGCCCAGCGCGCGCGCCATCGTTCGCCCAATCTGCGTGACTTCGAGTGTGTGCGTCAGCCGCGTGCGGTAGTAGTCGCCCTCATCGTTGACGAAGACCTGGGTTTTGTATTCCAGGCGGCGAAAGGGGGTGCAATGCAGAATGCGGTCGCGGTCGCGTTGGAAACACGTGCGGTAGTCCGGTTCGTCCTGAGGATAGGCGCGCCCGCGTGAATCCCGGCTGCGAAAGCCATACGGGGCAAGCGAGCGGTCTTCGATATCCTCCAACACGCTGAGGGTGTAGAGCATGGCGCGCTCCTTTCAGAACAGACCGTGAATCCACACGAATCTTCACCAATGTTTTCTATTCGTGAAAATTCGTGTGGATTCGTGGTAAAGCTTCCTCCATCAGCAAGTGGTTAATGTCCGCTACACGAGGCGCAGGAGGTGCTGCTGCACGAAGCGCAGCCGCCCCCGCCGCCCCCCGCGCCCTTGAGCGCACCGCCGCCGCTGCTGGCGGCATAGAACAGCGACAGCCCCCGCTTGGACTTATCCGCGCCGCAGGCAGGGCAGGCAATCGGCGCATCGGCATCCTTCATCGCGCGGCGCGCGTCGAAGCGTTTGCCACATTCTGGACAACTATATTCGTAAATCGGCATTCCTCACCTCAGTTGGTAAGTGATAATTGGTAACTGGTGATTGGTGATCGGGAGGCTGCTGGCCTCATCACTGATTACCGATCACGCCTCATCCTGGTTGATCAATTCGGTCAGTTCGCACGCCTTGACGTAGCCTTCGACCGCAATCTTCTGCCCTCGCACACCATCGACGCTGGCGACGGCGCGTTTGATATCCAAGGCCAGGCTGTGCGCGATGGGACACAAGGGCGAGGAGGGGCGGAAGGTGTAGGTGGCGATGCCCGTCGTTTCATCGACGGTCAGGTCCTCCACCAGGCGCATACGCAGCACATCGATGCCGGTTTCAGGATCGATCACTTCGACCAGACGCATCAAAATCTGTTCCCGCAAGGTCATATTCACGGCCATAGCGTCACCTCCGCGGCTTATTATACCAGAATTAGG
>DAIUDK010000110.1:0-16990 GCA_036845725.1 Chloroflexota bacterium | reverse complement strand
AGGTCATATTCACGGCCATAGCGTCACCTCCGCGGCTTATTATACCAGAATTAGGGTGCAAGACGACGAATTCTCAGTCTGTAATCTGCCTGTTCCTCACTTCACTTCTTAGGACGGAATTTTCTGCCCTCAAAAAGCTCTACCAGACCATACCATAGGAGTGTAAATGCGGCACCCTCATCCAGGTTGCCGACCAAGGGCAAATTGTCCGGAATCAGTTCAAACACGCCTATTGTGGGATTTAAAATGTAGACAAAGCCTACCAGTGACGCAAAATAGACCAGCCACACCGGAATACCACGCAGCGACAACGGTTTGAGCAGAAAACCCAATTGGTCGGCCGCTTTGGCTTTTTCCAATTCATTGCCTACCATATCATTCCTCCAGCCGCGATCAGTTCTGTGAAATTACGATTCACTTTGACAATTGTAGCACAAGCCATGTACGCCACAATTCAGGTGAAGTTGTACGCTATTTGAAGCTATCCTGTTCTATGCTATGATAGATCAATCATCAGGAGGTAGCCGACATGGCCGATGAACCGAAAACAACTGTGGACAGGCTGATTACCGCGGACTTCGTGATCACGATGAATCCCACCTACGATGTCTACACGCCAGGCGCGGTCGCAGTGACAGGCGATAGCATTGTGGCTGTAGGTCCGCGCGACACACTGACCGCGGCCTACGCCGCCAAAGAGCGCGTGGACGCAGGGAACGCAGTGGTGATGCCAGGGTTCGTCAACACGCACGGGCACGCGCCGATGACGCTGCTGCGCGCGCTGGTCGACGATCTGCGACTGGACGTGTGGCTGATGGGCTATATGATGCCGGTAGAAGGCAACTTCGTCAACCCGAATTTCTGCTGGATGGGCACGCAGTTGGCCACCGCCGAGATGATCCGCTCCGGCACGACGACGTTCATGGATATGTACTACTTCGAGGAAGCTGTCGCCGACGCGGCGGTGCAGGCCGGGATACGGGCGGTGTGCGCGCAGAGCGTGCTGCGTTTCCCCACGCCGGATGCGGGCAGCTACGATGAAGGGCTGGCGCGCACCCGCGACTTCCTGATGCGCTGGAAGGATCACCCGCTCATCATCCCAGCGATTGCACCGCACGCGCCCTACACGATCACCACCGACCTGCTGGAAGCCGCCGTGCGCCTGGCGTTGGAATACGACGCGCCGTTGCACATCCACGTCGCGGAGACAGCGCAGGAGGTAGAAGATCACCGCAAAGAGTACGGCATCCCACAGGTAGCCTGGCTAAAGAAACTCGGCGTCTTCGAGGCGAAGACGACGGCCGCGCACTGCGTCCACCTGGACGAAGGCGAGATTCGCACGCTGCAACACTACAACGTCGGCGTGGCGCACAACCCGAGCAGCAATATGAAACTGGCCAGCGGCATGGCCCCCATCAGCCGGATGCTGGAAATGGGCGTCAACGTCGGCATCGGCACCGACGGCGCGGCGAGCAACAATGATCTGGACATGATCGAGGAGCTACGCCTGGCGAGCTTCCTCGCCAAAGTCGCTACGATGAACCCGACGGCGCTGCCCGCGCGGCAGGTGATCGAGATGGCGACGATTATGGGCGCGCGCGCAATGCACATCGACCACCTCACCGGATCGCTGGAAGCGGGCAAACGCGCCGACTTGATTGTCGTCTCGATGAACGACGCGCGCCACATGCCCTACTTCCGCCACTTTGCCGACAGTATCTACGGGCGGCTGGCCTACGCGATGAACCAGGAAGACGTGCGGCACGTCATGGTCAACGGCGTGTGGCTGCTGCGCGACCGCCGCCTGCTCACGGTGGACGTCGAGGCATTGCGCGAAGAGACAAGCGCGCTGGCGCACAAAATCGACGCCTTCCTCATCCGCCGCGAAGAGAGTGTGCTGAACAAACTCGTCGCCATCGGTGGGGTGGCGCAGGACAAGACCTTCGAGGTGCAGGTGAAAGTGCGCAGCGATGACCTGACCTCGCTCAAACTGCGCCTGCATGCCTCACCCGAAATCACCTTTCTCCGAGGCTCGCAGCGCACGCAATACGACACTTACTTCATCTTCGACGATCAGGAAGAAAGCCGCCTGCGTTACCGCGAGGACGAGGTGCGCCATCTGGAAACCGACGAGCTGATCGACGTGATCTACCGCCTGACATTGACGACGACGGCCAAGGAGCGCGAGTACGAGTGCTCGGTGTTGCTCTCCCGCGCGCGCTTCGACGCGGCGGCGACGCGCAGCCGGCGCTTCTACCAGGAGTATTTCAAGCCACAGCGCGTGATCGAGATCCATAAGACGCGCCGCCGCTACCACATCCGCTACGGCGGCACCGATTTTGCGATCAACCTGGATCAGATCATCAAGCCGGAGGACGGCGGCTCGTACCTGGAGATCAAAAGCCGCACCTGGTCGCGGCAGGATGCGGAACGCAAGGCGGCGCTTATCGGCGAACTGCTCAAAACGCTCAAAGTGCCCGATGAGGCATTGATCCGGGCGGAGTACGTAGAGTTATAGCTTGCAACCACGCCAGGGCGGCGACCCGGTCTGCACGGATCTGTTCCGCCAGCGCTTCCACCGAGGCAAACCGCTGTTCCGCGCGCAGGCGATGCAGGAAATCCAAGTGCACGCGCTCTCCGTAGATGTCGCCCGAGAAGTCGAGCAGATGCGCTTCGACGGTGGGCGGATAATAGTTGAACGTGGGCCGCGTACCCACATTGACAATCGCATCAAAACGTTCACCGTGCAGATGTGTTCGGCAGATGTAAACGCCGTTCGCAGGCAATAGCCGCTCGGCAGGGAGACGCAAGTTTGCAGTGGGGAATCCCAACACGCGCCCGCGTTGGTGACCGTGTTCGACGACACCACTCAGGCGGTAAGGATGTCCCAGGCAGTCGTTGGCCTGCGCCAGGTCACCGGCTGTCAGCGCGTGACGGATACGGCTACTGCGGACGGGCAGGCCGTCCCGGCAAACGGTTTCGCCAAACTGCGACACCGTGAACCCCAACCGCGCGCCCATCGCCTCAAGGAAAGGGACGTTGCCTTCGTGGTGATGGCCGAGCGCAAAATCCGGGCCAACCCACAACCCTGCCAGCGATAGCTTCTCCACGAGCCAGGTTACGAAGTCCTCCGCCGAAATCGCCGCCGTCTGGCGGTCAAAGGGGAGCACGATCACGCCATCCAATTCCAGGGGGGCCATATAGTCGAGGCGCTCCTCCAACGTGGACAGCGCACCGTTTGTACTGTGGCCTAGCACCAGACGCGGCAGCGGATCGAAGGTCAGCGCCACGGCCTCCATTCCGGCCTCCCGCGCCCCGGCGACCATCCACCGGATCAAGGCTTTATGACCGCGATGCACCCCATCGAACGCGCCAATCGTCAACCCGGTCGGGCCAGATAGCGTTAGAGAGTCAATATCCCGTCTAATCCACATATACGAATTACGAGTTACGTATCACGCATCACGCCCTGCGTTGCATCATCAGTAAGCTCATACGGTTGTCGCGCTTGCGTTTGGTAACACGCAAAAGTTTCGCGACCTCGATGGCCTTTTCCAACCGGGTGATGGGCGTCGAACCGGCGACCAGCCAGAGCGCGCCGTCCGGTGTGAGCAACGCCGCCGCCTGCCGCACCAACTGCTCTGCTGCCGCCTGGCCTTCCTCTTCACGCAGAACGCCAACGATCAAATCGGCGGTCTGTTCCTCGCCCTCAAGCGCCAAATCAGCTTGATGCGCCGTGACAATCCGTGATGCCGGACAGCCATTCTGGACAAGGTTCTCGCACGCGTAATGCAGGCTCAGCAAGTCCCGGTCTACCAGGGTGATGGCGTCGGGGTTGAACTGCTTCCACACCACGACAGGGATGTAGCCCTGCCCAGGATTATGGACGACTGCGCGCTTTACGTTCCCCCCCTGCCAACGCGCCAGGTTATCCAGCAACAGAAGACTGCCATAGCTCAGCGAATCGAACTCCGGTAGGCCGCGCGCCGTCTGCATCGGGAAGGTCAATGAGCCAGCGGTGATGTCAACAACATCCCGATGATACAAACCGCGCGTCAACCCGCTGGCGAACGGCGGCTGCGCGACACGATAGGCACCGGTGAAACGATAGTGGAAAATGGCGTGACCCGAGCGGGCCTCCTGGAAGGCGATTTCGATGCCTGGATCGTCCAGTGCCTGCGCGACGACGCCTTCCAACGCCGCCACCACGACGATGGCGACCAGACCGCCCGGTGTCAAGAAGTGGGCGGCATCACGCAGCAAGCTGGTAATCACCGTCTCACCGGCCTTGCCGGGGATGTTGGAGATGATGAGATCAAAGTCCCGTTCAGGCACATCGTCGTAGCCCAAGCTGCCGTAGGCTTCGACGCCTGCGAGTCCATTCAGTTCCGCGTTCTGGCGCGCGTAGTTCACGGCGAGCGCGTCCCGGTCCACCGCGTGGACGACGCTTTCCGGGTACAGTGCCTTCAACGTCAGCGCCAGGGGACCGTACCCGCAGCCGAGATCGAGGATTTTGGCGAAAGGCGGCGCATCCACAAGAGCGCGCAACAACCGCGCTGTGCCCACGTCGATCTGGTGGCTGCTGAACAAATCCTGCGCGACGTGGAAGTGCAAGGTGTGCCCGCTATGATAAAAATCGATCGTTTTCTTGAAATAAACGTCCGGCATACAACCTCAGCAAGAACGGGACACGGATTTCACGGATTCTACGGATTCTCAGAAAAATCCGTGATTTCCGTGTTGATCCGTGTACTTAAGGCAAGACGATCTTGGGCCGCCACAACCCCGGTTCGACCGGGAGCATCACGGCGACGAGCCGTCCGGCGGCGGCGCGCGCTTGTGCCATCTCCACATCGAGCGCAGTGTCCAGCATCACCGCCTGGCCGAAGCGCACCGCCTGCTCCTGCTCCGGCGTGAGAACGATCACCGGCAGCGCCGTGAGCGCGGTCTCCGGCGGCAAAAGTGCCTCCGCCAAACGGCCCTCCTGCGCTAACGCATCAAGCGCCTCCAACGTGTAAGCGTCCTCACGTTGAAACACGCCTGCTGCTGTACGCGTCAGCGCGGTTAGATACGCGCCGCAACCGAGGACTTGCCCTAAATCATGGACCAGGCTGCGGATGTACGTCCCCGCCGAGCAGACCACTTCGATGGTCACGTCGGGCAGCGCCCAATCCAGCACGTCCAGCCGGTGAATCGTGACGGGGCGCGGGGCGCGTTCAATCTCTTTCCCTTGCCGCGCCAGTTTGTAGAGCTTTTGCCCTTTAACTTTGACGGCGGAATACATCGGGGGTATCTGCGCGATGTCCCCGCGGAATCCCGCCAGCGCCGCTTCGACCTCTGCCTGGCTCACCGTCACCGGGCGGCGTTCCACCACGTCGCCCTCGGCGTCGTAGGTTGTCGTCGTTTCACCCAGACGGAGTGTGGCACGGTAAGTCTTGTCGCTGCCGTCGATGAACTGCACCAGCCGCGTTGCCGCGCCTAGCGCCAATACAAGCACGCCCGTCGCCAACGGATCGAGCGTACCCGCGTGCCCCACCCGCCGCGTCCCCGCCATTCGGCGTACGGCATCGACGACGTCGTGTGACGTCATCCCGGCGGGTTTGTTGACAATGAGAAAGCCGTTCATAATCAGCTATCAGCAATCAGCCTTCAACAGTGTTAACCGCGACTCTCAGAATGCTGCGCAAGTTCTTGGCGCGCGAGGGGCAGCACACGGGCTTGCGCCGCGTTCAGGTCGCCGGTGACGGAGCAGCCGGCTGCCTGGTGATGGCCACCGCCCTCCAACGCCTTGGCGATCCACGCGACGTTGTAGCCGGGTCGCGAGCGCAGGCTCACCTTCACCGTGCCGTCGCGCATTTCAAGGAAGGTCGCCATGATCTTCGCTTCGGCCACACGGCTGAGCAGGTTGCCCAGGTCGAGGTCATCGTGGTCTTCGATGCCTAGGGCGATCTTTTCTGCCAGCGGAAAGGTGGCCCAGGCCAGTTCGCCGTCGAGTTGCAGGCGGTCAAGCGCCACGGCCCACCCGCGCATCTGCCGGTAAGGGACCGAGTCCAGGGTGTTTTCCATCACAGCGGCATAATCGCCGCCCGCCTCAATCAACTGGCCGACAAAGCGCAGGACTTCCGGTGTGGTGTTGGATGTGCGCAGTCCGCGCGTGTCGGTGAGCACGGCGGCAAGCAGACATGTCGCCCTGTCGCCGGTCAGCGGGATGCCGAGCGCGTCGATGAGTGCCGCCATCGGCAGTGCCGTCGCCGCCGCATCGGGATCGACGAGGTTGACGTCCCCAAAGGCGTCGTTCGTCGCATGGTGATCGACGACCAGCAAAGGCAACTTCCCACGCCAAGCATCCTTATAAATGCCGCCGGTGCGGCTCAAATCGCTCATGTCCACGGCAATCACGAGGTCGATGTCGGCGTTTTCTGCGACATCGCGCACGTAAGTCTCCGCGCCCGGCAGGTAGGCGACGTTCTCCGGGATGGGGTGCACACAGGCCAACACAGGGCATTTGTCTATCTGCAACAGGGCCAGGCGCAAGGCCAGCGCGCAGCCAATCGTATCCCCATCGGGACGCGGGTGAGAGATGAGTAACGGACGGCGGCGCTGTTTGAGCAACGCCGCCGCTTGGTGAAGCGCTTCTGCTGACAGATTAGACCTCATCATCGTCATCGAAATCACCCGCATCGACGTCGTCGTCTATGAAATCGTCGTCTGCCATGGCGTCATCCGCTTCTGCATTTTCCAGACTGCCATCTTCCGCATGCAATTCGTGGAGCAGTTCCTCGATCCGCGCGCCATGCGCCAACGAAGGGTCATAGATGAACACCAGCTGGGGCAGATTGCGCAGGCGCAACGTCGGCGCCATCTCATTGCGCAGCCAGCCCGCCGCGCCATCGAGCGCGGTCTGCGTCACGGCAATGTCCTCTGCCGTTCCGATAATGCTGTAGAAAATCTGAGCACGAGTCGTGTCCCGGTTCACAACCACGTCGGTGATGGTGACATTCTCTAAACGGGGATCATTGCTCGCTTCGATGAGCAACTGCGTGACTTTGCGGCGGATCAACTGGCTCACGCGCCCAATATATTTCTTTCCCATAAAGCACCTCCCTAGGCTACCGCAACCCGTTCCATCACGAAGAACTGTAGGCGATCTCCTGATTCAACTGCATCGAAATTGGCCAGTTTGATACCACATTCGAAATTCTGGCGCACCTCGCGCACATCCTTCTCGAAGCGTTTGAGGGAATCCAGCCCGCCCTCGTGGAACATCTTGCCATTACGCAACACGCGCACCTTGGCATTGCGTTGGATGACACCATCCGTGACGTAACAGCCAGCCACACGCCCCACGCGGGGAATGTCGAAGGTCTGGCGTACCTGGGCCTCACCGATGACCTTTTCCTCATAGACCGGCGCGAGCATGCCCTTCATCGCTTTTTCCACGTCATCGATGATCTCGTAAATGATATCGTACAGTTGGATGGGCAGGTCTTCCATATCGGACATACGGCGCGCCGAAGTATCCGCGGTGACGCGGAAGCCAATGACGATAGCCTCAGAAGCCAGCGCCAGGTCGATGTCGGACCCGCTGATACTGCCTGCAGCCGCATGAATGACGTTGACCTTCACTTGATCGTTGCTCAGCCGTTTTAGACTGTTGACAATCGGCTCGATCGAGCCTTGCACATCGGTTTTGAGGACGATGCTTAGTTCCTTGATTTCCCCCTCGCGGATACGGCTGGAAATATCGTCCAGGGAGAGCGGACGCATCGCCGTGCGCGCCAGGTCTTTGGCCCGGGCCTCTTCCTGACGTTTCTGCGCGATCGCGCGGGCGGTGCGCTCGTCTTTGACCACTTCCATGCGATCCCCGGCCTCGGGAACATCGTGCAGCCCGACGATAACGGTGGGGGTGGCGGGTGGCGCGGTCCGATGGCGTTTGTCGTTTTCGTCCTGAAGCGCGCGAATCTTCCCCCACGTCCTACCAACGACGATCACGTCACCAACCCGTAACGTCCCGTTTTGAATCAGGACGGTCGCCAGCGACCCCTGGCGTTTGTCGAGACGCCCTTCGAGGACCGTGCCAACAGCTTCCCGTTCCGGGTTGGCCTGGACGCATGCCTCGTCCGCGATCAACAGAATCGCTTCGAGCAAGTCTTCCAGACCGAGTTGGTTGCGGGCGGAGACGGGAATAAACATCGTATCCCCACCCCATTCATCCGGCGTCAACCCCTGGTCGCTCAACTGCTGTTTGACGACTTCAGGACGCGCGTTCGGCTTGTCGACCTTGTTCAGGGCGACGATAATGGGCACGTGCGCCGCACGCGCGTGGTTGAGCGCCTCGATTGTCTGCGGCTGCACGCCATCATCGGCGGCGACCACGAGTACCGCGATATCGGTTGTGTTCGCCCCACGGGCACGCATGGCGGTGAACGCCTCGTGACCGGGCGTGTCGAGGAAGGTAATACGGCGGCCATTGTGCTTGACTTGATACGCACCGATGTGCTGTGTGATACCGCCGCTTTCTTTACCCACCACATTCGTATGGCGGATTGCATCGAGAAGGGAGGTTTTACCATGATCGACGTGCCCTAAAACGGTGACGACCGGCGGACGGTTACACAGGTCCTCCGGCGCTTCCGCTGAGAGCAGAATTTGCCATGCGGAGAGTTCGGTTTCTTTTTCCTCTTCATCAAGCTCTGCATAGGGTTGTTTTGCCTCAAATCCAAACTCGCTGGCGATGACCGCCGCGGTGTCGAAGTCAATTTGCTGGTTGATGCTGGCGAGAACACCGTTACTCATCAGAATTTTGATGATCTTGATAGGGGTCTCCCCCAATAATTCAGCCAAATCACGTACAGTGATAATCTCTGGAATCGTGACTTCTTTCTGTTCCATACTCAAACCTCCTCCTGCAAAAATAGTCCGAGAGCCGTCCGTCGTGTCGCCGTTGCTAATTTTTCAGCCGACTACAGTTTTCATCCCTCGGAATGACGCTTGGAGCCTAGTCCGCCGCGTCCGGTTCCAACGTTTCGGGAAGCGCAGCCGCATACGCCTGCAAGGCCGCGACCTCTTCCGCGGTCAAAGTCACGCGTAGCGCACGCTCAAGCGCGCCCCGCTTGAGCGCCTGGTTCCAACACACGCGCTGGCGGCACAAATACGCGCCGCGCCCCTTCTGTTTGCCGATCTCATCGACCACCACACCACCTTCGCTAAGGCGCACTACGCGCACCAGCGCGCGCTTCGCCCCGTGGGCACGACATGCCACGCACGTGCGCTCCGGAATGTGCTTTGGTCGTGACGGTTGCTTTTTCTTTGCCATATTTCACCACACAACAAAAAGGGACGCCAGCAATCTTATGGCGTCCCTTATGTTTCAGGACAGTTGCGGATGCAAACATCCGCCTATATCCCGCTAGAATAACCTCAACCGTCGTATCGGCATCATCACAACAATCCCGATGCCCATTAGAGTCTCTCCACCAGCTTTCTTGCCCGACAGGCAAGAAAACAAGTGACCGAGACCCTGTTTGGTTCCAGGTTATCCGGGTTAGGACTAACCCAAAGATTGCAAAACCGGCACGTGCTCAACGTTAGAACTCTTCGTCGAAATCTGCCCACAAATCCTTATGACGCCGTCGCTTGCGCATGACAAAGGTTTCCCCAGTTTTGTCATCGAAAACCATGGTACGGCCCTTTTTCTTCTTCCGTTTGTCTTTGCGCTCATCTTCATCATCATCCAGAAACTCTTCATCCTCGAATACGGCCGCAAACACTTCAGCCGCCTCACCGAGCGTTTCTACAACCAGTCCTTCAGCCTGAGCGTCGATATCCACCGGCGCTTCCTCTGCGACTTCCGCTTCCGCTTCGACCGCAACCTCTTCCCTGGCCTCGAGCAGCGCAGGCGCCTCTGCTGGCAGTTCCGCAACAGGGGAAACGTCAGCCGCTTCCTCAGGCGCGCTCACCAACTCGGCAGCTTCGGCCTCTTCAACCTCGGCTTCAGCACTGACGATAACCGCGGTCTCTTCCGGCACGACACCTTCGGCAACAGGTTCGATAAACCGCAATCCGGTCGCATCCATCGCGTCTTTGATTTCGCGCAGCGCCTTCACGCCAATGCCTTCGATCATCAACAACGCCTCATCGCTTAAGGCCATACGTTCCATCACGTCGCCAACGCTGGTAAGACCGCTGCTGGCAAGATGGCTATGGACCTTGTCCGACAAATTGAGCACGGTAAGAGGCTGGTCGTAAGCCGCAGCCGGCACACGCGCGCGCGCGGTCTGCTGTGCCTCACGGCGCTCGGCGTCAGCTCTCTCTTGAGCGGTACGCCGGGCGCGCGCCTGCCGCGTCGCCGGGCGCTCCGCATCCCGCCGCGTGATAATGGCTTCGCGCACCGCTTCCACAGTACTCTTGAGGATACGGCGTTCCTCATCGGTGTATGGGTAACGGTCACTTTCGTGCGTGCGCATGATGGTCGCCAGGTGCGGCACCAGCGAAGCGTTGGTCTTGAGCACGTCCAGCAGTTCTGGCGTGTTATTGACCTGTTCCAACGCCCACAATGCAGCCTCCGTCGCCCCCTGGATATCCACCCGCCAACCGGTCAGCTTGGCGGCCAGGCGCGCGTTCTGCCCAGAGCGGCCAATCGCCAACGAAAGTTGGTCGTCCAGCACCATCACCGAAGCGGTACGCCCGCCGGGATTGTTCTCGTCCAACACAACGCTGAGCACTTGATTCATGCTGAGGGCGTTGGCGATGTAGATTTTGGGATCCTTATTCCACTCGATCACGTCGATGCGCTCGTCGTGCAGTTCGTTGGAAATCGTCTGAATGCGAATGCCGCGCATCCCCACACACGCGCCTACCGGATCCAGTCCGGCCTGGCGCGTAGAGACGGCAACCTTGGCGCGCATCCCTGCTTCACGCGCGACAGCGTTAATCTCCACCTGCCCGGCGCGAATTTCAGGCACCTCCAATTCCAACAAACGGCGCAGCATCAACGGGTGGCTACGGCTGACGACAATTTCCGGGCCGCGCGAACTGCGCTTCACTTCCAGGACGTAGACACGGATTTTCTGATGGAGCATATAGCGTTCCCCTGGAATCTGCTCGCGGCGGGGCATGTGCGCCTCTTCCGTGCGATCCAGATGCAGGGTGACGCCGTGAGGCGCTACCGACTGAATCGTGCCGATGATAATCTCATTTTCCTGGCGGCTGAAGCGATTGAACTGGCTCTCGCGTTCCGCTTCACGCAGCCGCTGGGTGATAACCTGCTTGGCCGTTTGGGCCGCGATGCGCCCGAAGTCGCGCGGAGTGACGTCGACCATCAACAGATCGTCCATGGCGACGCCAGGACTGATGCGCCGCGCTTCTTTCAGGGTGATCTGGGTGATTGTGTCCTCCACCTCTTCGACGGCAGCCTTCTCGAGATAAATGCGTGCTAAACCGGTCTCCAGACTGATATCAGCCGTGACGTTTTGTGTCGCTCCGACTTTCCAGTCGCGTCGGTAAGCGGTAACCAGCGCCGCGCGAACGGCGTCCAGTACAACCTCCCTTGGCAAACTATATTCAGCGCAAATTTGATTAAACGCCAGGGAGAACTCACTTTTCATGACCCATCTGCCTCCCGCATCCCCATCAGGTACGATTTACAAAGAAAAGTGGGGAAGTTCCCCACTTTTCTGGTGCGCAATGGCGCATCTATTTCCCTTGTGCATTGGATTATAACACACTTATAGGGTTTACGCAAGGGTTAGAAAGTAAGTCATCAAAATATTTCTTAGACTTTAAAGGAATCCGACCACTTACGGATTTCTGCGGCTAAGACTATCACTAAAAAGGGTGTTTTGTGGTTGCGGGCGTAGCCACAACCACGAAACACCCTCCAAATCGAATGGTTAGAAAGCCCCTAATACGTTAGCAATCCTAATCCTTCTTGTCGTCGTCCTTGACAAACACGTTCAAAACCACGCTGACGATGCTGACAATGAGCGCGCCCCAGAAGGCGGACCAGAAGCCATCGATGTAGAAGCCCACGCTGAAGAGGTTGTTCGCCACCCACGCCGACAGCAGCATAGTCAACGCGTTGACCACGAGTGTGAAGAGGCCAAGCGTGAGCAGGATCAAGGGACAGGTGAGCAGCTTGAGCAGCGGACGGACGAAGGCATTGACCAGCCCCAGAATCACCGCCATCACAGCGTAGACAACCCAGCCGCCACTATCATCGACGTGGATGCCCGTTACCGCCCACGCCGCCACGAACAAAGAAAATGCGCTAATCGCCCAACGAATGAGCAGTTTCATGATATCCTCCTATCAGAATCGTTGAAAGTTGAAAGTCCAGCTCAGGCTTTCAATCTATCTACGCAGAGGATGATAGAAAGTTTCGTTTCTTCGAGTCCTCAGTTTTCCTCGCTGACGGCCAGTTCCAGTTGACGCTGGTAGAGCTGGCTGTACAACCCACCACGAGACAGCAACTCCTGGTGGCTGCCGATCTCGCGGATGCGGCCGCCTTCCAGGGCCACGATCTTATCGGCGTTGCGGATGGTGCTCAGGCGGTGCGCGATAACGAGCGCGGTGCGGCCCTTCATCACCTCGTCGAGCGCCTGCTGGATCAGGTACTCCGCTTCGGCATCCACCGAGGACGTGGCTTCGTCCAGGATCAGGATGCGCGGATCGGCCAGAATGGCGCGCGCCAACGCCAGGCGCTGCTTCTGCCCGCCGCTCAACTTCACCCCGCGCTCGCCGATTTCGGTGTCGTAGCCCTGCGGGAGTTGCTCGATAAACTCGTGGGCGTAGGCGGCGGTGGTGGCGACGACGAGTTCTTCGTCGGTAGCATCGGGTTTGCCGTAGCACAGGTTCTCGCGCACGCTGGCGTTGAAGAGGAACGTGTCCTGCAACACCACGGCGACGTGGCGGCGCAGCGATGCGAGCTGCACGTCCCGCACATCGTGCCCATCGACCAGCACCCGTCCATGCACCGGATCGTAGAAGCGGCTCAGCAAGCGCGCGATGCTGGTCTTGCCCGCGCCGCTCGGCCCAACCAGGGCCACGACCTCGCCGGGCGCGATGTGGAAGTCGACGTCGTGCAGCACTTCCTCACTGTCCTGGTAGCGGAAGTGAACGTCGTCGAACACCACGTCCCCTTCGATGGACGCAAGCGGCATAGCGTCCGGCGCATCCTGAATATCCGAGACTTCATCCATCAACTCGAAGATGCGTTCCCCGGCGGCGATGGCCTGCTGGAGGATGTTGTCGATCTCGGTCAGGCGGTTCAGCGGCTCGTAGAACGACGTGCTGTACGCGAGGAAGGCCACCAGCGTGCCCAGCGTAACCTGCCCGTTGGCGACCATCCACGCGCCGAAGCCCAACACCAGCGCCGTTCCGAGCAGCGCCAGAAAGCGCAGCGCGGGGAAGAATGTGCTCCACGCGCGGATGCTGCGCACCCGTTGGTGGTAATACTGCCGGCTGGCGTCGCTGAAGCGCGCCAACTCCGACTCTTCCTGGACAAAAGCCTGCGTCACGCGGATGCCCGCCAGGTTGTCCTCCAGCCGGGCGTTGATGTCGCCCAGCCGGTCGCGCGCCTGCCGGTAGATGGGGCGCGCATATTTGTTGAAATAGCGCAGTCCGAGCGCGATAAACGGCACCGGAATCAGCACAACGAGCGCCAGCCGCCACTCCATCGCCACCAGAATCGCCGAAGCGCCCAACAGCCGCAGCAAATCCACCGCGGTCAGCGTGACGCCGTGCGTGACGAAGTTCTCCAACGCCTCGACGTCGTTGGTGACGCGCGACATCAGCTCGCCGGTGGACGTCTGCTCGAAGAAAGAGAGTGACAGCCGTTGCAGATGCGCGTAAAGCCGCACGCGCAGGTCGAGGATGAAGCGCGCGCCGAGGACGTGGCGCACGTACTGTTCCACCATGCTAACCGCCTGCGAAAGCGCGTAGACGCCCACCAGCCCGGCGATCAGCTTCCAAAGCCGGCTCATGTCGCCCGTCACGAGCACGCCGTCGATGATGGCCCGCTGGAACAACGGCGGCACCAAGCTCAACCCGGTGGCGAGCAACATCGCAATGGCGGTAAGCAGCAACGGCCTCCAATACGGTCGTACGTGAGCGAAGAGACGTTTCAGGATAAGCATAGAATGACCTCTATTTCAAGAATTGGATTGTGGTTCAGGTGTAACAAGCTCATATCCCTTAGGCAACTCAGGAGAAATTTGTAAAACTGAAGGTGGGATTCGATAGTGAAAACAATCCCGGCGAGGCCCGTTTTCGACAGTCGCACTCAAAACATCTTCTGGCAGCCAAAGTGCAAGAGTCGAATCCGTCATTTGTACCTTATACACGTAGCATAGGATTTCAGCGAACTTCTGATTCGCCGCGTAATGTGCCCAATAGGATTCTACGATCTCGACGCGTGTACCATGCGCTAAAACGTAACGAATGATCAAACGAGGATCGCGTTGTATTGTACCTGCAGCGCCAAAGCCCTCTCCTACATTCACGAAAACAGTTCCCGACAAGGGTTCATACGACGGGGTAGGAATTGCCCCTTCAGGGAAACAACGCGCTTCAACTGGGACAACGCCGCCGGGTTGGGAGGTAATATAGTCTTGTTCTACCCAACCCTCAATCTCGGTACCCGGTACACGCACACGATACATATAACAATAGATGTCGCCATATCTGAACTGGCCATAATACCATTTCGCTTCCAATATTTCTACGAGTGCCCCAGATTGTATCCTGATCTCTGCGTAACCAGTCGGATCCGGGGTTCGTAACAACGACAATTCACTCTTCACAAAAGCGAGGCCGGTCATAGGTACATAATGCGGCGTAGGCGTAGCCGATACCGGTGTTGGCAGTGGTTTTCGCCCCATTGGAATAGCAGTACATCCTGCCAAAACAGCAAGTGTACATAAAACTATAGTCAGAGTGAATACATTCCGCACCATCAGTGTATTGACCTAGAAACAATCCTGTGTAGGTCTAACGGCTACGTGTTCGTAAGTTATAGGCAGTGCGCAACAAGCGTTGATTGAAACGATCTCATACCCTGCATCGCGAGCATAGCGAAGTGTCTTCTGCGACGGGAGTTCCATCCGCGCGACGCCCGCCTGCAACGTCGCCAGTTCGATGGCCTCGCGGAGGGCGCGGGTGCGCGGGCGCATACAGCCGAGCGAAATCTCCGCAGCGGGGAACAGCGCCTTGACCTCGGCGACGACGTTCGCCACAGCCTCCGGTCCCGGCGCGGGAGCATCCGCCATCGGCGTGCCGCGCGTGGGCGAGAAAACGATGACGACGATAGTGTGTGGTGCGTCACCAGCCGCCGCGACAGGCCGCAGCAGCCCGGCTTCGTCGCCGTTGTAGACGGTGACGTGCGGCGTCACATCGATCCCGGCAGCGCGCAATGTGCGGTAGGCGGCGATGTAGTCGGCGGTGGTGGCGTCCAGGCCGAGCACGCGCCGGAGCACGTTGTCGCTCGGGATGTCTAGGGAGGCAAAATCCACCACGCCCGCCAGCCGCTGCGCCGTGGCGACGTCGATCAGGCCAGGGTGGAGGTTGAAGAGCAGTCCCGTTTCCTGTTTGGCCTGTCGGATGGCGTCCACCAGCACGGCGAGGTTGAGGAGCGCGCCGTCCGCGTTCGAGCCGCCGCTGAGCAGCGCGCCGAGCGCGCCATTCCGCCGCAGAACGTGGCAGCGTTCCACGAGTGCCTCCGGCGTGTCCGCGGGCAGCATCCCGCCGAGGTAGGTCGCGTCGCAGTGAGCGCAGTGCAGCGCGCACGCCGCGCCGGAGAGCGAGATCGGCGGGAACTTGGGGAGCGGGTAGTAGGTCTTGAGCCGCACGCTACGCCGCCTTCAACAACGCTGTGACGAAATCACTCACGTCCGCGCCCACGACCTGCACATCGCCGGCAAAGAATGTCTGCACGCGCTCACGTAACGCAGTCTCATCCAGCGGCGCGCCGATCAAAAGCCCTTCGAGGTCTTCGATGGCCTCTTCGGGGTGCATGAAGAAGTCGCCGGTGATGCGGAGCGTCTGGATGACCGGCGGGTTATCCGCAGTGACCGTCATCCGCACGCGCAACAGCTTGCCGCCGACAGCTTTGTAGTCGCCGCTTCTGACGTCAGCGTTTGAAGTTCCAGGTTGGATTGGCATAGCGTTCCTCCTTCACGCGCTCGGCAAGCGCCAGTTCTTCGTCGCTCACCGTTCCCGGCGAGAGCCGGATGTCCAACACCTCGGCAAAGCCAGCGCACATCGCCTCGATAAC
The DNA here is from genome assembly GCA_036845725.1 of Chloroflexota bacterium. Taxonomy (GTDB): domain Bacteria; phylum Chloroflexota; class Anaerolineae; order B4-G1; family SLSP01; genus DSWT01. Next base: position 720 of record DAIUDK010000110.1, on the reverse strand, counting down.
AGCATCGTGATCTACTGTCCCCATCTCGCGGCGGATGGACGTCACGCGCTCCTCGACGCCCGCGATGAGCTTGTCGCGGATTTTTTCGCTGGGCACTTTGAGCAGCGAGAACATCAGGTGCGGGTTCACGACGCAGAGCAGCGTGCCGTGCTGCAGGATGCCGCCAAAGCGCCGCGTCTGCGCATTACCCGAAATCTTCTTCCCGTTGACGAGGATGTCGTTGATCGGCTTGAATTCGGCGTCCAGGCCGAGCTGCCGGAAGCCCGCGACCAGCCCGGCACACAGCAACGTGTAGGAATCCAGCACTTTCTTCGGAATCCCCGGATAGTCGTCCTTGACCGCCAGCGAGTAGGTGATCTCGCTACCGTGTTCGTGAAAGACCGCGCCGCCGCCGGTGAGCCGGCGGATCACGTCCACGCCCTGTTCGCGGCACACATCCAGGTCCACTTCCTGCTCGATGCCCTGGAAGTAGCCGATGGACACCGCCGACGGTTTCCAGCCATAAAAGCGCAGCGTGCTCGGCGACGCACCCGCCACCGCGCAGCGCAAAATCGCCTCGTCCAACGCCATGTTGTCGAAGGCGCTCATGTCGCCGGTCAGCAACAATCGCCATTCTTGTTTCGCCATAACGCCTCCTTCTATCTCAACGGATTGAACGGATTAAACGGAAAGAAATCCGTTAAAATCCGTTCAATCCGTTGAGGAAATTCTGAGATAACG
>DAIUDK010000109.1:0-20036 GCA_036845725.1 Chloroflexota bacterium | reverse complement strand
GGCCTCGCCCGTCGGCCCGCCGAAGTTCATCGCCCCCAGACACAGCGGCGTCACCATCACGCCCGTCCGTCCTAATGATCAGTATTCCATGGCAAAACCTCCTTACAATAGTTACAAATTGCACGTTACAGGTCGATGCAAATATATCTGCGACGGCCCGCTCAGATCGATTTCCGGCGTATGAGCGCACAGCCGACGAGTAACACCCCCATCCCAACAAACAGGAACAAGCCACCCAGAACACCTCCCACGCCGGTTTCGGGTAATAAAGGCACTATGGGAACCGGAGTAGCCGTCGCAATCTCAGGTGTAGGCGTTGGCTGCGGTTGTTGTGGAGGTTGAGGAGGCGCTGTCGGTGGAGGAGATGTGGGGGGCGGCGAAGGTGTCGGCGTTGGCCCTCCAGGACGATCGATAATGACGATAGGGACCTGATCGCCACCGCCGGTCACATCGTTGCCATACCAATCGCCCGCCGCGACAATACGGGCTTCATTTGCCGTCCCGGCACCGATGTCGCCAATCGTGGTGAAAACCGTCGTCACCGTCACCACACCAAACGGCGGGATGTCGCCAGTGTAGGACGTCAAATCGGTCCAGCGGAGCAGGCCCACATTGAGATCCCACTCATCTGGCGGCGGATCGGCATCGAAAAAGGCCAGCGCGGTAGGATCATAGGTGTCCTCCAACAAAGCCTGCGTCATTGTTGTGTGACCATGATTCCACACTTCGACGGTGAACGTGACCAACACTCCGGCCTGCTCGACCAGCGTTTTAGTGACGGGCGCGCTACCGCCCACAGATTCACCTTCATCGCTGTTATCGTCACCGCCCACCACTTCACCTTCCGAATTTATCGCATCATGAACTTCCGCCGCATTGACGACGCTCGGCGAAGGATGTTCAGCAATGAAGCCCACAATCACCGTGATTGCCTGACCTGGCGGCAAATCGCCCACGGAGTCGGTCAAATCGTTCCAGTTGATAAGGCCTTCGCCCTCGTCTACGCTATCCGGCGCGATGCTTGCATCGACGTAAGCCAACACCGCCCCATTGTAATCGTCCGTCAAAGGCAACGTCGTGACAGTGAAGGCCGAGTCATTGCGAATATAGATGGTGAAAGTGAGATATTCGCCAATATAAACTACGTTGCTGACACGCCCCAATTGCTTGTCAACGTAAATAGCGCCCTCTTGCGCGTAGGACATCGCAGGTCGCTGCGCCAACCACACACAGGCCAAAGCGATACAAGCGCCCGCCAACGCCATTACCAATCGACCTATCCTAGCTGCTTTCATTGCAATCACCTCCGCGAATCAATCTAAAGTTCGAAAATTGAAAGATCTGTGACAAATCTACCAATCACCGATGACCCATCTCCAGATTTCGGCGAATTAGCTCGATGCGCTGCGCGACACAGGCGGCAGAACGCATCCCGTCTTCCGGCGTGTTGAGGACGTAATCCAGCAGCCGGTCCACAGTGCTCGTGGCCACGTGCATGCGCGTGTCGGATGAGGCATAATAAATGAAGACGTCGCCATTTGCGCGGGCGACAGCGCCATTGCAGAACAACACGTTGGAGACGTCGCCAACGCGCTCCTCGCTTATCGGGGCCATCAGGTAGCCGCCGGGCCGGGCGATAACCTTGCCGGGATCTTCCAGGTCGCAGAGGAAGGTGTAGAGCACGTAGCGCAGGCCCGCCGCGCACGCACGCACGCCGTGGGCAATGTGCAGCCAGCCGGCCGGCGTCTTGATGACGTCGCCAGCGCCGTTCTTCGACTCCTTGATCGTGTGATAGGCGCGCGGGTCCACGATCGTCTCCTCCGCGATGTCGGCGTGCGCAATGTCATCCGCCAGACCAAAGCCGATGCCGCCGCCCTTCCCAGCCTCGATAAAGCTGTCCTGCGGGCGGGTGTAAAAAGCGTACTGACGTCTTCCGTCAGTTCCCTGGACAAATTCCGGCAGCAAGACGGCATTGCGCTGCTGCGCCGAGGTCGTTTTGAGATCGTCAAGGCGTTCCCAGGTGACGAGATCGCGGGTGCGGGCGATACCGGTCTGCGCCACCGCACTACTCAAATCGCCGGGCGGCGCGTCGGGATCCTGGCGCTCAGTGCAGAAGACGCCGTAAATCCAGCCATCCTCGTGCTGCACCACACGCATATCGTAGACGTTGACATCGGGATCATCCGTCTCCGGCATTACGATGGGATAATCCCAAAAGCGGAAACCGTCCACACCCGTCTCACTTTCAGCCACGGCGAAGAAGGACTTACGATCATAACCTTCTACCCGGCAAACGAGCAAGATTTTGCCATCCAGCTCCATCGCACCCGCATTGAACACGCCATTGATGCCCATACGCTCCATCAGGTAAGGATTGGTCTTGGGATTGAGGTCATACCGCCAGAAAAGGGGGGTATGTGCGGCAGTCAGAACGGGGTACGCCCAACGTTCGAAAACGCCGCTGGACCAGGCAAGCTTGATCGTGTTTTTGCGGTCGGTCAATGCGATGTGCTGCTCACGCAGAAACTGGAGCCGCGTTTCGAAAGAGGACGCAGTATTCATCGTTTGTGCTCCTTTGAGGTCTGGATGACAACAAGTAGCACAAACTATACCACTTTTACAAAGGCGCACAATCGCCCTTGGGAAACACCTCAACCTGTCAAGCGAAAGCAGGGTTCAATGGGGCTGTGCTTCCCCGCACGATCAATTCGGGATACAGGACACGCTGTTGCACCGGCATCGTCGGGTTGGCAATCATGGAGACAAGATACTCGATGCTTTGATGCGCCAACACCTGCAAATCCTGGCGCACTGTGGTGAGGGGGGGCGTGAGATAGGCCGCCTCGCCCATATCGTCGAAGCCCACAACCGACACATCTTCGGGCACACGAATACCTCGTTCGTGAAGCGCCCGCAAGGCGCCCAGCGCCATCCGATCATTGGCCACAAAAAGCGCAGTAAAAGGCTCTCCACCGTCCAATAGCTCTTTGGCTGCGGCGTAACCGCTAGGGACTTCAAAATCTCCCATAGCCCTTGGTCCCATCGGCAACCCCCGTTTCCTCAACATAGCCTCCATCGTCTCATGGCGTAGCTGCGCATCGATGTGCTGTGATCGCCCGGTAATTTCGGCGATACGCTTGTGCCCCAAATCCAATAGGTGCTGAACGGCCAGTTCACAGCCATGCCGTTGATCGAACACCACCGAGGGCGACTTGATACCCATCGCCGCGCCGACCAGGACAAATGGCACACCCCGGCACAGACGCACCATCTCCGCGTAAGGGGAAAACGGACGGGGCGTATACACGACCAGGCCATCGATCATGCGGGCAGTCAGATCATCCAACGCAGTATAAATTTCCTCTTCGGGCGCGAAAGGACTAAGCTCCGAGATCAACAGGGTGTAACCAGCCTTCCGGGCAGCATAAATCATCTCCGGCAGCGGGTCACTGTAGCGGATGTCGAACATGATCAGCTGCAACATATAAGAGCGGCCCGTCGCCAACATCTGCGCCGCCTGATTAGGACGATAATCAAGCTGACGGATGGCTGACATAACGCGCTCATGTGTATGCCTGGCAACGTTAGGATGTTGGTTGATGACGCGCGACACCGTTTGATAAGAGACCCCAGCCAGTTCAGCCACATCGCGCAATGTCGATCGTCTAGCTTGTGATTCGGGCATAAATAGCTCCTTAACACTCGAATTGTGACCCTTCACAATACTCACTCATCATTATACTCTACCTTTTCACTAAATGCAATGGTTTTCTGTCAATTTTTGGGTGAAACAGTCGAAAGACCATCCGTTGCCGTTTAAAAAACTGAAAAACGCATATAAAAGCGTTCGGGTATTGACTTCTAGAAGGAAGTGTGTTATATTAAGTAATGTGACCATTCACAATTTACATGCGAAGATTTGTAACAACAGTCTTTCTCAAACCCGAATTCCCTGGCAATAATTTCTAGCCGACTTTGCAAGAGGAGGTGATACAAGCCGTATATCAAAAACGATGTGCACCGTCCCAAGGTTAGTAAATTCGTCAAGTTTCAATCAGAAAATATTTGGAGGAAAAGATGAAGGAGAGTAGAAAGAAACTCACGCGCAGAGAGTTCCTGCGCAGCGCGGCCGTATTTACGACCGCGATGGTAGCGACAGCCTGCACCCAACCCACGCCTCAGGTCATCACACAAAGAGAAGAAGTCCCGATCGAGGTCACGCGCGTCGTCGAAGTCGAGGGCGAGAAAGTGATCGAAGTTGAACAGATCGTCGTGACGGCGACCGCCCCACCCCCAGCCCCCAAAGAAGAAGCACCCGCCGTGCTTGGCACCTTCCCCAGAAGTGAGACGCTCATCGCTAGAATTCTCACCGGGCGCGTCGGCACACCCGACAACTTCAACTGGTGGGTGGGTTGGAAATCGTCGGATCGCGGTATGCAGAACGTGGCCGACGAGACGCTCTGGACGGTTGATTTCGCCACGGGCGAGATCATCAACGGCCTGGCGGAGAGCGACCCGATCTACAATGCAGACTTCACGGAATGTACAATTCCGCTGCGCAAGGGCGTCGCATGGGCGGATGGCGAACCCTTCTCCGCTGCCGATGTGGTTTACTCGATCGAGACGTTCAAAGCGTACGAACAGCTCGGCGCCCATAACTATATGGTGGATAACGTCGCCTCTGTCACCGCCGTAGATGATTACACGGTCAAAGTTGTGCTAAACCAGGCCAACTCCCGCTTCCACACCACCTTCCTCGACCGCTGGGGCGCCACGAGGATTATGCCCAAGCACATCTTCGAGAAGCAAGAAGACCCGGTGCTATTTACGCACAATCCGTTCGTCGGCTGTGGCCCTTACAAGCTGCACAGCTTCGATCCCCAGGGCGCCTGGACAGCCTGGGAACGGCGCGAAGATTGGGACAAAAGCCCCACCGGCATTATGTACGGTATGCCGAAGCCCAAGTACGTCATCTTCCAGTTCTTCGCCGATGAAGGCGCGCAAATCCTGGCGCAATTGACCCACCAACTGGATGTGGCGGAACTCTCGGCCGATGGGCAGAAGGCGCTGTTAGCGCAGTCCAAGACCTCCCGCACCTACCAGCCGACCTTCCCCTTCGTGGTCAACAACGACCCCTGCATCACCGGCATCAACTTCAACACCGCCCGGGCGCCGTTCGATCTCCTCGATGTCCGCTGGGCCTTGGTGCTGGCGATTGATATCGTCGAATACACGAGCATCGCCGTCGACTCCTCGGGCACTTTGAGCGCGGTACACGTCCCGCACCTGGGTGCATACCCCCGCGACTACATCCGCCCGATGCAGGACTGGTTGAAGGCCTTCACCATCGACGTCGATGGCGAAGCCTTCGCGCCGTATGACCCCGAAGCGTCGCAGCGCGTCGCAGCCTACGCCAGAACCCGCGGTTACGTCTTCCCGGATACCCCGGAATTCATCGAACAGGCTTTCGGCCTGGGCTGGTACAAGTATGCCCCGGATATGGCCGAAAAGCTGCTGCTGAAGAATGGTTTCTCGAAGGACGCGGACGGAAAGTGGCTGCTACCCGATGGCAAGCCGTTTAAGATCTCTTTCCTGTGCGAGACGACGCTCTCCGGCATGAATGCGCGCAATGCGGCGGCGGCCGTACAGCAGTGGAAGAAGTTCGGCATCGATGCCGAAGTACTCCCCTCAGAAGCGCGCGCTGATTTGATCGCTGTCGGCGACTTCGATGTGAGCGGCGACTGGCCGGCGCAAGAACCCTGGGGTGCAGGCCCCGACCTGTATCGCGTGATCGACCGATGGAACTCGGCCTACATCCGGCCGGTTGGCGAACGCACCCAGGGCCATTCCTGCCGCTGGACGAGTGAAAAGATGGATAACATCATCAAGGAGCTGCGCGAGACGGATCCCTTCGATACCGAAGCCGTCATCGCTGTCGGCATCGAGGGCCTCAAGGAAGCCGTCACGAATATGCCTGGCATCCCGACCTTTGGGTATATCGGCTTTATCGGCTGGGACGAGTACTACTGGACCAACTGGCCCGGTAGCGAAAATCCCTACTGTGCGCCTTATACACATTGGCCCAACCTCAAGTACATGACCCCATTCCTGGAACCTACCGGAATGTAGTTGTGCGGTCTGTGGTATAATAATCCTGGGCGGGCGCCTCGCTCGCCCAGGATTACTTTTGACAAGTGAGGTGATCACTGTGACATTCGTGAAACGATATCTCATCCCTCGTCTGATTCAATATGTTCTGGTCATCTGGCTGGGCATCACTGTTGTTTTCTTCATTCCCAGACTCACGCCGAATGACCCGGTTATGAGAATGATTGATCAGATGCAGGCGCGCGGTTCATTGATGGAACCAGGCACGCTGGACAGAGTTATCAACGACCTGACCGAGATGTATGGCCTGGAAGGTTCCTGGTTCGACCAGTATTGGGCTTTTTGGGGTAGATTGTTCCGCGGCGACCTTGGCGTTTCCTTTTTCCAATTCCCCACCCGCGTCAACAAGCTCATTTTCAACGCGATGCCCTGGACTTTGGGGCTGCTGTTGACCACGACCGCCATCACGTGGACACTAGGGAATATCATTGGCGGGTTAGCGGGTTACTATTCGCGTAAGGGGTGGTCTCGGGTCCTGGATGCCGCCGCTATGGTCACCCGACCGCTGCCCTATTACATCTTCGCCTTCATGCTGCTTCTGATTTTTTCTTATGTCGTGCGCTGGTTCCCCATTACAGGCGGGGCGTCATTGGGCGCTATCCCCACCTTCACCTGGCCCTTTATCAAAGACGTCCTCTGGCATTCGGCCTTACCTGCCATCTCGTTAATGGTCCTGGGAGGCGCGGTCAACTTCCAAACCATGAAACTCCTGGTGCAGAACATCAATGCGGAGAATTACGTCCAGTACGCCAAACTGGGCGGCGTCAAAGAAAGCCGCATCGTAGGCAAATACATCATTCGCAATGCTATGCTGCCGCAAATTACCGGCCTGGCGCTTGGGCTGGGGCAAATTTTCAGCGGGGCGCTGATTACCGAGATCGTGTTTGGTTATCCCGGCCTGGGTATGTTGCTTTACAGAGCTATTATCAACGGGGATTACAATCTGATCATGGGAATCACGATCTTTTCTATCTTCGGCATCACGACGGCAATTCTGCTCGTCGACTTGACATACCCCCTGTTCGACCCGCGAGTGAGATACACATAAGGAGACCGGTCCCATGAGAATCCTTAAAGATCTTTTCAGAGATTATCGCTTTTTCGTCAGCTTTAGCGTGCTGGTGATTATTGTGGTGATGGCCCTCCTATCCTACTTTTCACCTTATGATCCTACGCTATGGAATGTCGTCCCGAGAGATACCAAGCCATCGGCTGAACACTGGCTGGGCACCGATTCAAACGGTCAGGATATCTTTTGGCAGGCGACGTTTGCGGTGCGCAATTCCCTGATCATCTCCCTCATTGCCTCGTTGATTTCGCGGGTGATTGCCATCATCGTTGGCATGGTCGCCGGATATCTAGGCGGGACAGCCGACCGGGTACTGATGTTTATCGGCGACAGCCTGTTGGTGATCCCCATCTTTCTCATTATGGTTATGCTGGCCATGATGGTGCGGCAATTTATGAATCTGGTGGTTCTGGGATTGTTGCTGTCGTTTTTCGGTTGGGCATGGGACGCGCGCCTGATCCGCTCGATTATCTTGAGCTTGCGTGAGCGAGACTTTACCAAGACGGCCATCCTCTCGGGTACGGGAACAGTCAAACTGGTCTTGAAGGAATACATACCCTTTGCCACGCCGTTGATCTTTTCAACCCTGATTAACAACATCGCCTGGGCGATCGGGCTAGAGATGACACTGGCTATCCTCGGGTTGGTCAACCTTAATATTCCCACCCTGGGTACGATGCTGAACTGGGCGCTCTTCTACCAGTCCATTCTGCTAGCACGCTGGTGGTGGATCTTGACGCCGGTGGGCTTGTCGCTCTGCTTGTTTGTTGCGCTCTACTGGCTCTCCGTCAGCATCAGCGAATACCTGGATCCAAGAACCCGCATCCAGCGCGTTGGGGCGCAATGAGGTGATCATGAACGAAACCATACTCAGAACCGAAGGGCTGAAAACCTTCTACATACTCGACGTCTTTGGAACCCAGAAGATCGTGAAGGCAGTCAACGACGTCAATCTCAATATTCGGACAAACGAAGTCTACGGCATCGCCGGAGAAAGCGGCTGTGGAAAGACGACGCTGCTGAAAGCCCTCGCCGCCGCAATCGAGCCCCCGCTGCGTCTGGTCGATGGATATATCTTCTATTACGTCGATGGGGAAGCGATCGATGTTGCCACACTGAGTCCGGAAGCCAAGCGAAAATTGCGGCTAGACTACATCGCTTACGTTCCCCAAGGCTCGATGAGCGCGCTCAATCCCGTAATCAAGCTTAAAGAGACTTACCAGGATTTCATCAGCAGCCACGTGAGTGGAAAAAGTAAAGAAGAAACCATCCAGCTCGCCGAGCAACATATTGCGGAGTTGGGCCTGCCACCCAAGATTTTGGACTCATATCCACACCAGTTGTCCGGTGGGATGCGACAACGGGTGACAATCGCGCTGGCGGCGCTGTTAAAGCCCAGCATCATTATCGCCGACGAGCCAACCACGGCACTCGATGTGGTTGTCCAGCGCGGCGTCGTGCAGCTCTTGATGGATATTCAGAAGAAACTGAAAAACACCATCATCCTGGTGACACACGATATGGGCGTGCAGGCCAATATCGCCGATCGGGTTGGCATTATGTATGCCGGTAAAATCGTCGAGGAATCGACCACCGAGAAGATTTACGGCGATCCACAGCATCCCTACACCAAATTCTTGATCGATTCACTCCCGCAGTTTGGCGACAAGTCGACACGCCAAAGCGTGCCCGGAAGCCCCCCCTCGCTCATCGATTTACCAAGTGGATGCGCATTCCACCCCCGGTGTCCCCATGCGACGGGAATTTGTACGGAACAGACACCAGACCTCATCACACTGAATGCCGACCACAAAGTCGCCTGCTGGTTGGTTGGAGGAGAGCATGGAAAAACTGCTTGAAGTCAAGAACCTGACCAAAGTATTCACCATGGGGAGTATACTCTCAAGAGTCAGATTAACAGCCACCGATGACGTGTCCTTTTACATCAAACCGGGCGAGATTTTTACCCTGGCAGGTGAAAGTGGCTGCGGCAAGACCACAACGGCCAGGATCATTCTGGGCTTCGAAGAACAGACGTCTGGCACGATCATCCACGAAGGCAAAGATCGCGCAGAAACCAAAGGCAAGAAAGTCTGGCAAGAAGAGGGCATCCAGGCCATCTTCCAAGACCCCTTTGGCACGTTCAATCCCTTGCGCGTCGTTGACCGGTATTTCTTCGAGACTGTCCAGAACTTCAAATTGGCAGCAACACAACGCGAAGCCATCGACGTGATCGACGAAACGCTGCGCTTGGTGGGCCTTTCATACGAAGAATTCGCCGGGAAATACCCCAGCGAATTCTCCGGCGGGCAACTGCAACGCGTCTCCATTGCCAGAGCTTTGCTGACCAAGCCAAACCTGCTCATTGCCGACGAACCGGTTTCGATGGTCGATGCCTCTCTCAGAATGTCGATCGTCAACCTGTTCAAACGGCTCAAAGAAGAGGGCAACCTGGGCGTGCTCTACATCACGCACGATCTGGCGACCGCCTACTACGTGAGCGAGCGCATCGCGATTATGTTTAGAGGCAACATCGTCGAAATAGGGCCGGTAGAGAAGGTCTTGATGGAACCCAAACACCCTTACTCGCAACTCCTCCGAGAATCCATCCCAGAGGCAGATCCGACAAAGCGGTGGAGCAAACGGATCGTACTCGCAGAAACCGAGGAAGAGGAATATATGCGGGTGGGATGCAAGTTCGCCGGGCGCTGCCCTCATGTGATGGATATATGCAAAGAACAAGCGCCCAAGGATACCGACGTTGACGGTGTGCTTGTCAAATGTTACCTGTATAACGGGACCTCCGCAACGCCGCGTAAATAACTGTCAGCGGAAGACACTCTTACAAACTGCCTGAGAACTTCTCAGGCAGTTTTTGTATGGTAGAATAGACGAACTTTGAACACTCCTGAGGATAAGCTTGTGAGAAAGAACCGTTTAGCATGGTGGCACGGGATCAAGGATCGCCTTCGGCACCTGGACCTGTTCGCCACAGACGGCGTGCCGCGCCGTCACCACAAAGGCATGAAAATGTTCTGGTGGGACGGTCTACTGGCGACGATGTCCGCCGCTTTCGTAGACACCTACGTCTCCCTGTATGCGCTGGCATTGGGCGCCACCAGCACCCAAATCGGGACACTCGCCTCAGCCTCCAGTTTTCTCGGCGCGCTGACGCCGCTGCCCGGCGCAGCGCTGGTGCAAAAGCTCGGCCACCGCAAGCCCCTCATTGTATGGGTTTCGGCGTTCGTCCGCATGCTGATTTTATTGGCGGCGCTCGTCCCGCTGTTCTTCACCGGCTATACCGCCGTCTATATCGTGATCGGGCTGTTCGCCCTGCGGGCGGGACTGAGCAACCTGATTCATCCGGCCTGGGTCTCGATGACCGGGGAAGTCGTCCCCCTCCAGCATCGCGGGCGCTATTTCTCGACGCGCAATATGGCCATGGCATTCGCCTCGATGCTGCTCGTGCCGGTGGCCGGGCAATTGATCGACGGTTTTGGCGGCATCCCCGGTTATCAGGTCAGCCTCGCGCTGGCCTTCGTCGTCGGTCTGGCCTCATCGTATGCCTACTCACGCATCCCGGAGCAGCCGCTCGCCGCCGACCCGCACACGCAGCGCACTTCGTTCTGGCAAGCTTTGCGCGGCAATCGCACCTTCCTGTACTTCACCATCATTATGATGTTCTGGACTTTCGGCGTGCAGGTCGCCGGGACATACTTCACCGTCTACCAAAAAGACGTGCTGCAATCGACCACCCGCCTCATCGGGCTTCTGACGACCGTAACGTCACTCACCAGCCTGATCGGCCAGCGCGTGTGGGGACGTTTGATCGACCAACGCGGCTCGCGCTGGGTGATGACGCTGTGCGGCCTGCTCATCCCCAATATGCCATTCGTCTGGATGCTCGTCACCGAGCCATGGCACGTCGTCTTCATCTCCCTACAAAGCGGCTTCTTGTGGGCCGGTTTCAACGTCGCCAGCTTCAACCTGCTGCTGGAATTGCCCGATCAAAAGTTGCGCACACAGGCTTCGGCTAGCTACGCCACCCTCACCAACATCGCCAGCATCGTCGCCCCGCTCGCCGGCGGCCTGGTCATCAGCACCCTCGGCTATCATTGGACGTTTGGACTGTCGGGCACGTTGCGCCTGCTCTCGGCCATCGCCTTTTTGCTCTTGCTTAAGCCATTCAAGAAAAGTGGGGGTGTGGGGGCGGGGGTGCCCGCCCCCACAGTCCCCCCTCCCGGATTTTCACCTGATAATGAGAGTAAGGATGAGAAAACTATGACAACTTTCTGGACTTTGAACGATCGACAGTATTACGAAGCGCCCGGCCTGGCGGCGACGGTCTTCCACGACTTCTACCCCGAAGGCAAACAGGGCGGGATCACGCTCATCCAGCATGGCGAGCGCGTAGCAGCGTGTGGCGATGTGCGCCTGGAACCCACGCCCGGCCAGTGGCGATCGCTGCCCAAAGTCGGTGAGCGGCAGGTGGAAGGCGAGTGCGTCAGTGTCCCGGCGCACTTTGAGGAAGCAGACATCCGCTATAGCGTGCGTATCTGGCCAGAAGGCGAGAGTCTGCGTGTCGCCGTAGATTTGGCCGAACCGTTGCCACCCGCCTGGGAAGGCAAAGTCGGCTTCAACCTGGAGCTGTACCCCGGCGCGCTGTTCGGCAAAACATTCCATTTAGGGACGACCGCCCGCGTCTTCCCACAGCAGGCCAACGGCCCGATGCAGCACATCGGCGACTGTCCGCACTGTCCGGTTCCGCTGGCGAACGGCCCCACCCTCGCCGTTGCGCCGGAGGACCCGCTGCACCACCTCGTCATCGAATCGCTGGGCGGCGAAATCCTGCTCTATGACGGGCGCGACACCGACGCTAACGGCTGGTTCGTCGCCCGCGAGGTCATCCGTTCCGGCGCAGCCGAGAACGCGCTGCAATGGCGCATCACACCGCACAGCATCCCCGAGTGGCGGCGCGACCCCGTGATCTGCGTTTCGCAGGTTGGCTACCATCCCGACCAGGTGAAGCAAGCGATTCTCGAACTTGACCCGCGCACCGAGGTGCTCGATACCGCCGTCCTCAAACGCCTGGACGCCGACGGCTTCACCACCACCTGGGCCAACCTGCCCACGCGCTGGGGCCGCTGGCTGGCTCACGAGTACGCGATCTTCGACTTCAGCGCCGTGCGCGAACCGGGCATGTACGTCGTCCAGTACAGCGAACAACGCACCCCACCCTTCGCCATCCACCCGGAGGTTTACCAGCACAATGTCTGGCAGCCAACGCTGGAAACCTACTTCCCGGTGCAAATGTGCCACGTCGAAGTGCGCGACGGATCGCGCGTCTGGCACGGCGCGTGCCACTTGGATGACGCGCTGCAAGCGCCCACACCGCACGTCCACTTCGACGGCTACCGCCAGTACGACGCCACCGACACGTCCTACGCGCCCGGCGAGCACATTCCCCACCTGGACGTGGGCGGCTGGCATGACGCCGGCGACTACGACCTGGCGGCAGGATCACAGGCGCGCACGACGCACGCGCTCTGCCTTATCCGCGAGTTGTTCGGCATAGATACCGACCAGACCACGGTGAAGCAAGATGAGCGGCTGGTGCTGCTCCACACGCCCGACGGCGTTCCCGACATCGTCGAGCAGGTAGCGCACGGCGCGCTGAGCATGCTTTCTGGCTACCACGCCACGGCGGGCACGGAACACCCCCACAGCTTCCACGGCATCATCGAGGCCACGCTGGCGCAGTACGTCCACCTCGGCGACGCCGCCACGATGACGGACAACCGCATCTACGACCCAAGTCTCGCCCCCGGCCAGATCCGCTGCGATGAAGCCGGGCGCATCTACACGAGCAAGAACGACGACCGTTGGGCGTTCACCAACCACGACAGCGCGCTCGAATACATGGTCGCGGCAGCGCTGGCGGCGTCCAGTCGCGTATTGCGCGGCTACGAGGACGACCTAGCCGACGAATGTTTGCGCACGGCCATTCAGGCGTGGGACTACGAACAAACGCACGCGCCGGTCGAACAGCGCGCGGCCTACGTCCCGCGCGGCGTGGAGGCGCAGGAGATCGTCGCGGCGGTGGAATTGCTGCTCACGACCGGCGAGGAACGCTATCGCACACGCCTGCTGGAGCTACAGCCACTTCTGGAGAAGGTTGGCTGGTGGGTCGGCGGTGCAATCGCTCGCGTACTGCCCGCCATTGACGATGCCGACTTCACAGCGGCTTTCCGGGCCGTGCTAGAAGCAGGTCAGGCAGAATTCGCGGCGGAATTGGCGTCCAATCCCTTTGGCGTCAACTGGCATCCGCATGTCTGGGGCGAGGGCTGGAAAATTCAACAGTACGCCGTCGAGCTATACCAAATCTGGCGCGTCTTTCCCGACCTGATTGACCGGGAGATCATCCTGCGCGCGGTCAACTACGTCCTGGGATGCCATCCGGTGTCGAACGTCTCGTTCACGTCGGGCGTGGGGGCGAAGTCGATCATGGCAGCCTACGGCGTCAATCGCGCCGAGTGGTCGTACATCCCCGGCGGCATGGTCTCCGGCGTCGCCCTCATCCGCCCGGACTTCCCCGAACTCAAAGACCCGTGGCCCCATCTCTGGCAGCAAACGGAGTACGTGATGCCCGGCGCGGCGAACTACATCTTCTGCGTGCTGGCGGCGGATAGAATCATGAATCATGAATCGTGATTCCTCTGGCTCCAAGGGGAACGTCAGTTCCCCGTTTGGAGCCAAGAGGCGTCTTAACACGCGGATCTGGCGATCCGCTCGAAGCAAAAAAAGCGCGCCCTAAACCTGTAAACCGAAACGATTATAGGAGGCTTTCTATGAAGAGACTATCACGTGAAGCACAAGCGCGCGCAAAGACGTTCATCGAGCGCCATGCGCGGCCTTTGGAACAGCGGATTTACGCCTACGAGTTCGAGCAGGGGCCGAAAGATGCGATTTTTGAGGCGCTGGCGGCGTTTCAGAATCCCGACGGCGGCTTCGGCAACGCGCTCGAACCGGATTTGCGGCTGCCGGATTCGTCCGTCCTGGCGACGACGGTGGGACTGCAAGTGCTGCGCGAATTCGACGCGCCCGCCGGTCACCCGCTGGTGCGCGGCGCGATGCGCTATCTGCTGCACACCTTCAATCCGGCGGCGATGGCCTGGCCCATCACCCCGCCGCACACAGACGACGCCCCGCACGCCCCCTGGTGGACTTACGGCGAGGATGTGGAGAACAGTTGGAACGGCTTACTGGTCAACCCGCGTGTGGAAATCATAGGCTACCTGCACGATTACGCGCCGCCCGGCCTGCCGGCGTGGGTGCGGGAGCGGCTCACAGAAGCTGCGGTCGCTTATCCGGACGAACACCCGGACAAAATCCAGATGTTCGACCTGCTGTGTTACAACCGGCTGATCAAAACCCGTACATTGCCGGACGATACGCGGGCGGCGCTCATCGCCAAACTCACACCGCTGGTGGATCGATTGGTCGTCAAAGACCCTGCCGAGTGGGAAAAGTACAATCTCATGCCGTTGGAGTTGGTGGACTCGCCTGACTCGCCGTTTGCAGGCGCGCTTGGCGACGTTATCGTGCAAAACCTGGACTTCGAGGTCGCGCATCAGGCCGCCGACGGCGCGTGGTATCCCAAGTGGTCGTGGTTTGGCCTGTACCCGGACACCTGGCCAATCGCCGAACGCGAGTGGGCCGGCGTGATCACGCTGCGGACGTTGAAGACGCTGCGAAATTTTGGGCGATTCGAGTAGATAGACCTGACAGGTCTCGGAAGACCTGTCAGGTGTGACAATACTATACCGGCAACCCCACCAACAGGCGGCTCTCGACATCTGCCAGCGGATCGACTTCACCTGCAGCGGCAGCGCTGGCGAACACAAGCCCGGGATGTTTGGCGCGTAACGCCCGCGTGAGGACGTTGAAACTGCGGGACACGTTGCGCTCGCGGAAGCTCGCCCCGAGCCGTTCCCACTCGCGCGTCACCTCGGCAAACCCTTGTCTTGCGCCCGCCACACACGCGAGTAATTCCTCGGCGGTGTAGCCTTCTGCATACCCGTGACGAATAACGACGGCATTGCCGCACTCGTCTGTGACAAGCCCCCGTCCGCCGACGAGCCAGGCGAGCTGTTCCAGCCCTGCCCCACGTGCCTTGACCATCAACCGCTGTGGCCCCAGGTCGCTCTCCAGGTAATCCACGCCTGATGCGAGCGCTTCAGTGACGACTCCGGCGTACTTCTGCCATTGGTCGGCGTCACCACTCACCGGAGCCTGCGGTTGGCGCAGGGACGCGTCCACAAACGGGCTAAGCGATGCGCCGGATGCCTGCGCGACCGCGAAACCACGTCGCAGCAGCGCTTCCAGACGAGACAGAACAGCTTGAACGCCATCCCGTGCCAGCACTTTATGCATCGCCTCAGCTAAGGTCGCACGGGTGATAAAGCCGCCCGGCGCAGCCACCGGTTCGCCCACGAGTTGCGCGATCTCCGCCAGCCCTTCGGCGGTGAGGCTAAGCCGCGCCAGTCCCCACAGCGCATCCAGTGAAGGGAGCAGGGAATCCAGCAGGCCGGGATCGCGGGCCAGGTGCCCGGCGACGGAGAGTTTCTCACCAGCCTCGTGTTGCGCCGCCGCTGTGACCGGCAGCATCACAGCGGCCTGGTCGCCGTCGAAATCCGCGTTAAGCCAGTGACAGAGCAGCGGATGCAGATGCAGCGCGTATCCGGGGACGCGCACCGGGTGAAACGCCAGTAACGCCGTCGGCGTGAAGGTAGGCGCGCGGTTGACGATGACCCACGCGTGCGCCATCACCGCGTCGAGCGCCTGCGCGGCCTGTTCGGTGCGCGCGGCGACCGCCTCCACATCTCCGGCAAGTTCCCGCGTCACGAACGGGCCAAAGTAGGCCCAGGCCATCGCGTCGGGTATCCCCACCTGTTCGAGGGTCAGCCCGGCGTCGGGCGCAAGCACCGTCCGCCCGCTGAAGAGCAGGCGCTCGGAGAGACGCAGGTGTACCGGGGTGAGCAGCGCGTCGAAGAACGCCTGCACGCGGCTTTCGAGCTGCGCGGCGGTGCTCTCCACCAACTTCTGAGGCGCGCGACCTTCCAGCATCCGCGCCAACCGGTCGTTAGCCTCGACCAGCGCGGTGTAAACAGCAGGCGGCGTTTCCGGAACGTGCTGCCATCCACCGGGAGGCGCAAACAACCTCCATACCGTGTCGTCTCCCTCAGCCAGCGCGTCGGGAATTCCGATTGCGGTGAGTTGGCGTCCGGGTAACCAGGGATGCGGAAGCGGACGGGCCAGTTTGAGCGCGTCGGCGGCGGGCGGCGCAAAACGGAACGCCAGCTTGTCACCGTCCAACGCCGCTTCGATACCGGCCACACGCAGGCGGCGCGTCAGATCGGCGAATAGCGGCGTGGGTGGCGCGGCCTGTTCCACCGGCCCGGCGACGACGCGCGCGGCCAGCGTAGCGGAATCGGGCCGGCGCGCGGCTCGCGTGTTGAGGTTCTCGCGGATGTTCTTGAATGCGCCCAGGTCTCGCAACATGAAGTTTTCCATCTCGCCCTGCACTTGCCCCCACGACCCATCTATGTACACAAGCAACTTATCCTGCGCCAGGTGAACCAGCCGGCCCCAATAAACGTAGCCCACGGTACTCGGCTGCTCAAGCGCCAGCCCGTTTTTCCCGACGGTGAGGGTTTCCATACCGGAGTCGGGCAACCCCACCTCAGCCAGACGCGCGCGCAATGCATCCGCCGAAAGCGCCTCGAAAGGTGGAACAATCACCGGACGACCTTCGCGCTGCGCGATGCGGCCCATCACAGCCTCGCGGATTTGCCCGAAGTTCATCCGGCGGTGCAGGTTGGCGAAATTGTAGACAATATCCACCGGCGTTCCATCTGGAAGATGAGGCATCGCAGCATCGGGCAGGATTTGGCCGACGACGCCCTTCGTCCCGTGGCGGTTGCTCATCTTGTCGCCGATGTGTAACGGATAGGGTGTGTCGAAGCGCTGCGCGCACGATTCGCTGACGACGAGGCCATCCTCGAACGTCCCCGCGCCCCACGAGACGAACGCCGTCAGCAGGTTGCGCCCATTCCAGAAGTGTGGCGCGTTCGGTTCATTGCCGGTCTGCACCCATGCTGGCTCGGGTGTCTGCTGCGGAATCCACTGCCGCAGCATGTTTGCACCCATCAGTGTGCGGTTGGGATCGTCGTGTTCCAGGAAAGGAATCATCGCTGCGGAGAGGCCCATAACAGCTTGCGGGCGCTCATCCAACACAACGAGTTTGCCGTCCCGGATGTCCGCGCCTAAAGCGACGCGCAAGACACGCCCAATGTTCGGGCCTTCGGGCGTCTCGAAGGGACACACACGCCCGCGCTGTCCCGGCGCGATCACCGGCGCGCCCTCCGGTAGCAGTAAGCTGCGCAGATGCGTCTGCTCGGCAAGCCAGTTCAGGGATTCAAGGGCTTGTGCTGTATCGCGCAGGAAATCAGTGACCCAGGCATCCAACGACAGCCATGCCCGCGCCAGAGCATCATCCCAGGGCAGATCCACGGGCGCTTGCCCCAGCCGCGCAGCGATGACGTCGTAGAGTTGCTCGCCAACGCAGTGGATGTAGGCCTGATCCAGCTCGGCGCGATCCGCCAGGGGAACCACGACTTTGAACGCATCATCCACCTTGAAACGCCCCGCGTCATCAGGTTGGGGTAGATCGAAAGTGACGACAGGCGCGGGCGCGGTCGGAGACCGGCCCGAGCAACCGTTCGTAGTCACCGCCAACGTGACAGTGACGCGGCAAGTATACGTACTGATCGCCTCCACTGCGTAGCCGATCAAGGGCAGTCGCTCGGTCAACAGCGCCGGCAACCGTTCGTTCAAAAACGCTTCGTAAGAAGCCTTGTGCCAGGGAGTGCTTACATTCAGAGCCATTGCTTAACCTCCAGTTTCGGTTATAGTTGCGGAAACCGGTAATTGATAACTGGTTACTGGTTGCCGGCTATCCATTACTTGTTACCAATCCCCCATCTCCCGCTCCAATGCTTTACGGGCATAATGCAATCGCGATTTCACAGTGCCTTCGGGAATGTTCAGCGCGTCCGCCGCATCCCGCAGGCTCATGTCGAGGTCGTGGACCATGTGGAAGACTTCACGTTTGTCGTCCGGCAGCCGGGCCAGAGCATGCCGGTAGAACGCGCGCTGCTCGGCAAGTTCCACGGCAGCTTCCGGTCCCAACGTGACGTTGTCGATCATCCACGCGGGGACGAAGCCGCCTGTGTCCTCGTCGTCTTCCGGGTCAGGTGGCGGCTCCAATGGCAACTCGTGGCGGCGATGTTCAGTGCGCAGATAGTTGAGCGTGAGGTTCGTGGCGATACGGTATAGCCAGGCGCGTGGCGTGCCGCGACCGTCCCATTGCTCGGCGCGCAGCCACACGCGCAGAAACGCTTCTTGCACCACATCGTGCGCGGCGGCATCATCGTGAAGCATAAAGCATACATGACGGTGCAGTGCCTCGGCATAACGGTCGAACAGCGTCTCGAACGCGCGCGCGTCGCGTTCGAGGATACCGGCCATCAGGGTCTCGTCGGATTGCGTTTGCATTCTGCCCTCTACTTTACAAGACACCGGAGAATAAGCAAAGGTTCATACGAACATTCGTTCTATGCTATTTCAGGATTTGCGGTATAATGGATGCCATCACCGTTCACGGAGGCTAATATGAAGATCTCTCTAGCCACAGCCCGGCAACTGGCGCTGCGCGCCCACGGTCTCGACGGCGGGTGGACGTTGCCGCCCGACAAGGAGGGCGCTGCGCAGATCATCGAACGCCTGGGGTACGTACAAATTGACACAATCCACGTTATCCAACGGGCGCACCACCACACGCTCTGGACGCGGTTCCCGCAGTACGCGCCGGAGATGTTGGGTGACCTGCTCGCCAAAGATCGCCGCGTGTTCGAATGGTGGACGCACGCGATGGCCTATATCCCGATGCGCGATTATCGCTTCTACGCGCCGCGTATGGGGTACCAGGCACTTTGGGGCCGCCAGCGCGAGTGGTTAGTCGAATATGCAGACGTCATCGCCCACGTCAAAGACCGCATCCGCGCCGAAGGGCCGCTCGGCGCATCCGATTTCGAGAAGCCGGCGTCCTTCAAAACCGGGTGGTGGGATTGGAAACCGGCCAAGCAAGCCCTGGAAATCCTCGCTTCGATGGGTGAGTTGATGGTGACGCGCCGCCAAAATTTCCAGCGCATCTTCGACCTGACCGAGCGCGTGCTGCCGCCGGATGTGGACACCACGCCGCCCACGGACGAGGAGCTTCAACGGTTCATGGTGCGATTCGCCCTGAATACCAGCGGTGTGCTGCGGGAGAACGAAGTCCAATGGTCGCGCCAAAAAGCCGATCCCGCCGTATTGCAAACGCTGGTAGATAAAGGCGAAGTCACGGCGTTCGAAGTCGAAGGGCTAAACGGCGAGCCGTGCTACGCGCTCAGCGACGTTTTGGAATCTGTGTCGCAATCGCCGAATGGGGAACCGCACCTCCACATCCTTTCGCCGTTCGACAACCTCATCATCGACCGGCGTTGGCTCAAGGCGTTCTTCGATGGGTTCGAGTACACGATCGAGTGCTACCTCCCCGAGGCTAAACGCAAATACGGCTACTTCGTTTTACCCATTTTGTGGGGCGACCGGTTTGTCGCGCGGCTGGACAGCAAGGCCGACCGCAAGCCCAAGACGTTTGTCATCAAGCGGCTGCTCTTCGAGCCGGATTTCGATGAGT
>DAIUDK010000108.1:0-20071 GCA_036845725.1 Chloroflexota bacterium | reverse complement strand
GGCAAGTGCCTTCGGCGGGAGTTTGTCTCCCCCGGATTATTGATAAGATACGTTTGATGGGCATCAAGAACGGGTTGACGGGGATCGAGACCGGCCCCGATTATCGTGGCCCCGTCGCCGACCGCATGTTTTTGCCCACGGCGGACGGCGGGCGCGCGATTACTGATGCAGTGACCGAGGCGTATCGCATTATCAACATCGGGCGCGTGCTGGCGGATGAGGCACCGCTTGCCCCGAAAGCTGGCGCACGCTTTCACTTTGAGCTGCCGGGCGCGGTGCAGGGCTGGATGCCGGAGGACAGCATCGAAGCGTGCGGCACGCTGACGCTAGAAAACGTCGCCGGGCACAGTTTCCTCGGTACGCGCAGCCTGGCGTTACGCTATCACGGCGTCGCTACAGGACGTCCGGCGCGTGCGGCAACGGCGACGTTCACACCGCCGGATGCGGCGAGTATGCCGGGCTACGGCTTGTTGGCGTCGCCAACGCTGTATTCAGGCCAGACGGTGCGCGCGCGTTTGTCCGCCGATGCTGACAACGCCATGCCGGTCACGTGCGGGTTATATCTGCGCGTTTACGGAGCCGAAGATCGCCTGGAACGCCTGGCCGGCCCGCAAGTGGAATTCGAACCGGGCGCAATCCACGAATTCACGTGGCGCATCCCCGATACAGGTGGCGCGCCGGTTGCCGAAGTTGGCGTGGAAATCAGCCGCGTGAAACGTGCCGATGGCGTCGTCTACCTGGATTACCTCACGTGGGGCGGCGCGCCAGACATCACACTCACGCGACCCGATTATACAGGGACGATGTGGCAGCGCGCGTGGGTCAATGGCGTGGATCAAGTGCAGCACGGGGTAGAGTCGTATCGGCTGATCCAGAATGAGGGCATTGGCCTGCTGATGCAGGGAACGCGCGAGTGGACCGATTATCGCGTCACCGCCGACGTAACGCCGCACCTAGTTAAATCCGCGGGGATCGCCGCTCGCGCGCAGGGGATGCGGCGCTACTACGCGTTGTTGCTGTGCCGCGATGACGCCGATATACCCACGAAAACCCGTCTGGTCAAGATGCTCGATACACCCGAAATACTTGCCGAGGTTGATTTTCCCTGGGCATTCGGTGAGACACACACGTTAAGCCTGGAAGTCGCCGGCGCGGTGGTGCGGGCGTGGATTGACGGTGTGGCGTTGTTCACTGTAACCGACGCACAGCTACTTGCCGGCGGCGCGGTAGCGCTCGTTTGCGAGGAAGGCCGGACCGCGACGAACGTGGTGCGTGTGCAGCCAGCGTAAGGTGGCGGTTCCAGTTTCAATCAGCAGTTTTGTTCAACAACTGACAGAAATCTGCTAAATCGGCTCAATCTGCTGACTCTACGGCGCGCTGGCACGGATGATCAGCTCGGGCTGGAGGATCACTTGCTGGCATTCCGTGGTGCAGCCGTTGATTTGCTCCATGAGCATAATCATCGCCTGGACACCCATTTCGTAGCGCGAGACATAGCACGTCGTCAATGCCGGGGTGACCAGTGCGGCTAGGGGAATGTCGTCGAAGCCGACGATGGCGAGGTCATCGGGGACAGTCAGCGCCAGGTCGTGGCTGGCCTGTAACGCGCCGATGGCGACCAGGTCGTTGTAGCAAAAGAGCGCGGTAATCTCTGGATGGTCGTTGAGCAGCCCGTTGGCCACTTTGTGGCCTCCCTCGACGCTGGGCGGGCAAGGCCGAATCCAATCTGGATCGTAGACGATGCCCGATTCAGCCATAGCTGCGCGATACCCATCCACACGTTTCTGTCCGCTGCGTGAGGCAGGTGGTCCGGCCAAAAATCCAATGGCCCGGTGCTGGCTATTGAGCAGGTGCCGGGTGATGTTTTTCCCGCCCTGTTCGTCGTCGATGAGCACACAGCCAAACTCGTAGCCGTTCAGTTGCCGGTTGACGAGGACGACGCTGGCGTGGCGGCTTATCGACTTGTGGAGCGCGTCTTCATCGAGGCGTGAACTGCACAGCAGGACTCCATCGACGCGCTTCTCTTCCAACGAGCGCAATACTTCGATTTCGCGTTGTGGCTCTTCGTCGGTGTTGCACAGGAAGACGCTGTACCCCGCCGCGTAGGCCTCGCGTTCCGCGCCGCGTGCAACTTCGGCAAAGAAGGGATTGGCGACATCCGGAACAACCAGGCCGAGTGTGCCGGTACGCTGGGTCGCCAGTCCGCGGGCGATGCTGCTAGGACGGTAGTTCATTTCCTCTGCGATGCGCAAAATCTGGGCGCGCGTTTCCGGTTTGATTTCTCCCCGATTGTTCATCGCGCGCGAGACGGTCTGTCGGGAAACGCCAGCGGCTGCGGCAACGTCCTGGATGGTGACCTTTTTGCTATTCACTGTGCACCTGCTATAATAGAGATGACGTGAGCGGTAACGTGAGCGCTCACAGTCATAGTAGCACGGTTTCTACATATGGTCAAGAGGCTACACCTCAGATCAGGCGTTTTTGTTTATGGCCAACATCGCAACACTTGTTTTATCACTCACAGGGAGTTTTTCCCCCTAATAGTGAATTTCATGGTTCATTTCAGGCGAGGTGAAAATGGCTACAATTGGTAAGGGCTATACAGACCACACAATGACCGAAGCGGAAATTCGTGAAATTGTGGCGCAGGCATTCGCTGAACACGATATGACCGGCAAACGTGTGTTGTTTATCACGCCGGACGCCACCCGCTCTGGGCCGATGGACATGATGTTTCGCGTGTTCTACGATGTGCTCGGTGAGAAGGTCGCCGCGTTGGATTACCTCATCGCGCTCGGCACGCATATCCCGATGGACGAGGCGGCACTGAACAAGTTGTTTGGCCTCACGGCTGAGGAACGCGTCGCTTGCGCTTCCAAGGCCGGCAAGTACGCGAAGGTCAATATCTTCAACCACGCGTGGGAGAAGCCGGAGACGTTCAAACAGATCGGGGTGATTACGGCTGACGAGATCGAGGCCATCACCGGCGGCCTGATGCGGATGGACGTCCCCGTTACGATCAACAAGAAGCTGTGGGACTACGATCAGGTCATCATCTGCGGGCCAACGTTCCCGCATGAGGTGGTGGGCTTCTCCGGTGGAAACAAGTACTTTTTCCCCGGCGTCGCCGGGCCAGAGGTCATCAACTTCTCACATTGGCTTGGGGCGGTGATCACCAGTTGGAAAGTGATCGGCACGAAATCCACACCGGTGCGCGCCATCATTAACAAAGCGGCATCCTTTGTTGACGTCCCGAAACTTTGCTTTAGCATGGTAGTAGCCGGAGGAAAGCACTCCGGCGGTCACCATGATCTGGTGGGGTTGTACTTTGGGACGCCGGAAGATGCCTACAGTGCGGCGGCGGACCTGTCGGCGCAGCACCACGTCATCTACGTGCGGGAGCCGTTCAAGCGCGTGCTCTCCGTGATGCCGGAGCTATACGACGACATCTGGACGGCGGCGAAGGGGATGTACAAGATGGAGCCGGCGATTGCCACTGGCGGCGAGGTCATCATCTATGCGCCGCACATCGACGAGATTTCGTACACGCACGGCAAAATCCTGGACGAAGTCGGCTATCACTGCCGTGATTACTTTCTCAAGCAGTGGGACAAGTTTAAGGA
Source organism: Chloroflexota bacterium (assembly GCA_036845725.1). Classification (GTDB taxonomy): domain Bacteria; phylum Chloroflexota; class Anaerolineae; order B4-G1; family SLSP01; genus DSWT01. Next base: position 16,448 of record DAIUDK010000108.1, on the reverse strand, counting down.
CTATCCGTGGGGCGTGCTGGCGCATTCCACGCACGTCAGCGGGATGGGTGAGTATGACGCGGAGACAGGCATTGAGACGCGGCGCATCACAGTGACGTTGGCGACCGGCGTGTCAAAAGCGCGTTGCGAAAAAGTGAATCTGGGCTATCTTGATCCTGCCCGGATCGACCTGGATGAGTGGAAGGGCCTCGAACATGAGGGTATTTTATTGGTCCCGCGCGCTGGTGAGATGTTGTATCGTCTGAAAGAGGATCATGGGTAGAAAACAACACCGCTTCCATGGCGACGCCAACCGCTTCGAAGTGGTTGCCGCGTTCATCTACGAGCGTTATGGACGCAACATCCAGTACATCGCCGACGTTGCCGGAGGGCGCGGGATGCTCTGCCGTATCTTGCAGAAAAAGTACAATTACGAATGTGAGGTCATCGATCCGCGCGGGTGGACGTTGAAGGGCGTGGACAACCGCCAGGTTGAACTCGATCCGTCGATGGCCGGTTACTATGATCTGATCGTGGGGCTGCATCCCGATGAGGCGACGCGCGCGGTGGCAGAGGCCGCGCTCGTTCGTCCGGCGGTGCTCATCCCTTGCTGCAATTTCTGGTCTGAGGAAAAGCTAGGGCGCGATGAGCTTGTCGAGGCGATTGAGGATTTCTACCGGCAGCATCACGTGCGTTTTGAGCGCGTAACGTTCGAGTTCGAGGGGCCGAAGAACATCGGCCTGGTGTCTGAGCCACCGGACTGACTTAGAGTCTACCCGAAAATTACCGCGGTTTCACACTGTCGTCGGTATGGGCGGCTTTAGGCGCAAAATACTGCACCCGGCGAATTTTCGGATAGATTCTTATTCAATTTAATGGAGGAGAATTATGGACAAAGTACGACTCGCCGTTATCGGCATCGGCAACATCGGTAATCTGCACCTGGGCAATATCGAAAACCAGCCTAAAGTACAACTTACCGCCGTCTGTGACATTGTGTCAGAAAAGGCGGACGCGGCGGCGGCGAAGTATGGCATCAAAGCTTACTACGACTCGGACGCGCTGCTGGCGGACAGGGTCTGCGACGCGGTGATCATCGCCACGCCGCACTACTTCCACACGACGATTGGCGTTGCAGCGCTCGACGCCGGGCATCACGTCCTCGTCGAAAAGCCAATTTCTGTCCACAAGGCCGATTGCGAGCGGCTGATTGCGGCGCACAAGCGCAATCCTAAGCAGGTTTTCGCGGCGATGTTCAACCAGCGCACGGACCCGTTCTACCAGAAGATTCGGGAGATGGTGCAGTCTGGCGAGTTGGGCGAGCTGGTGCGCGTCAACTGGATTATTACCAACTGGTTCCGCACGCAGAGCTACTACGATTCCGGCGGTTGGCGGGCGACCTGGGGCGGCGAGGGTGGCGGCGTGCTGCTCAACCAGTGCCCGCACAACCTCGATCTGCTGCAATGGATCACCGGGATGCCGGTGAAAGTCCACGGTTTCTGCGAGATCGGTAAGCGCCACACCATCGAGGTGGAAGACGAGGTCACGGCCTTCCTGGAATACCCCGGCGGCTGTACAGGTCTGTTCGTCACCTCCACCGGCGAAGCACCGGGCACCAACCGCCTGGAGATCGCGGCGGACAACGGCAAGTTGGTCTACGAAGGCGACCAGATCGTCTTCACACGCAACCTCGTCCCGGCGACGGAATTCCTGCGCACGTCCGAGCAATCCTTCGCGCGACCTCCCTCCGAAGTGGAGACCTTCACCTTCGATAACCACGGCGGGCAGCACATGGCGATCCTCGAAAACTTCGCCGGCGCGATTCTGACCGGCGCGCCGCTCATCGCGCCCGCCGAAGAGGGTATCCATTCCGTCGAGCTGGCGAACGCGATGTTGTACTCGACGCTGGCCGGCCGGCCTGTGGAAATGCCACTCGATGGTGCGGCCTACGAAGCGAAACTCCAGCAACTTATCGCCACTTCGACCTTTCAGAAGGAAGTGAAGGCCACTGTGGCGGACGACATGGGTGACTCGTTTAACTAGTACTAATTTTCACTTTGAGGCATCAGGAGGCACTTATGCAGAATCAGGCGAACATCGGAATCATTGGGCTTGGGGTTATGGGGCGGATGTTGGCATTGAACATGGAACGTAACGGGTTTCGTGTTGCCGGTTACGATTTGGACCCTGAGAAGGTGGCGGCGTTTGCTGCTCACACGGATAAAAACGTCGTCGGTTGTCATACACTGGATGATTTTGTCGCCACATTAGACAAACCGCGCCGGATGATGGTGATGGTGCCAGCCGGCAAGCCTGTAGATGTGGTACTAGCGGGTCTCAGGGACGTATTGGAACCGGGAGACTTGGTCATCGAGGGTGGAAATTCGCACTTCACCGACACCGAGCGCCGCGCCGCGGGGATGTCGGTGCTGGGCATCAATTACATCGGCACAGGTGTCAGCGGCGGCGAGTACGGTGCCCTGTGGGGGCCGTCGATCATGCCCGGCGGGCAGCCGGAGGCGTGGCTGCTGGTCAAGCCGATCTTCGAGGCGATTGCGGCTAAGGTGGAAGGTGAAGACGGTCGTCCCGAACCATGTGTAAGCTACATCGGGCCACGTGGGGCGGGGCATTATGTCAAGATGGTACACAACGGCATCGAATACGGTGATATGCAGCTTATCGCCGAGGCCTACGACGTGCTCAGCCGTGGCTTGGGCCTCACAGCGGCGGAACTTCACAAGGTTTTCGCGGCGTGGAACGAAGGTGAGCTGCAATCGTACCTCATCGAAATCACCGCCGATATTTTCACCAAGACGGATGACCTCACCGGCAAGCCGCTGGTCGATGTGATCCTCGACATGGCGCAACAGAAGGGCACAGGCAAGTGGACGGCACAGAGCGCTCTCGACCTTGGCGCGCCGACGCCGACGCTTAATGCGGCTGTCGAAGCACGCATTATTTCCGCGTACAAGGAGGAGCGTGTCGCGGCTTCCGCCATCTTGTCGTTTACAGCGGTGCATTCTGCCCCGGAGATGGGGCGCACAGCGTTGATCGATGCTGTAAAGGACGCGCTCTACACCGCCAAAATTTGCTCCTACGCGCAGGGCTTCGGGCTGCTGCGCGCCGCCAGCAAGGAATACGGCTACAATCTAAACTATGGCGAGATTGCGCGCATCTGGCGCGGTGGTTGTATCATCCGCGCGCGCTTTCTCAATACGATTCGCGCCGCCTTTGAGCGCCAGCCTGATCTGCCCAATCTGCTCGTGGACGAAACCTTTGCCCAGGCAGTTGCCGCGCGTCAGACGGCCCTGCGCGATGTGGTCACATTTGCCGTTGCCCGGGGTATTGCCACGCCGGCCTTCTTCTCCGCGTTGGCCTACTACGACGCCTATCGCAGCGCGCGGCTGCCCGCCAACCTCACCCAGGCCCAGCGCGACTACTTCGGCGCGCACACCTACGAGCGCGTGGATCGCCCGCGTGGCGAGTTCTTCCACACCGACTGGATCGGTTCCGGTGCGGCGGCGGTTTCGTCCACGTATACGGCGTAGGTATATTTTTACCGCGGAGGTCGCTGAGGTCGCTGAGGGATTGGCGTCGTTTATTACGCGCGAAATCTCTGCGAATTCAGCGTTCTCTGCGGTACTAGTTACCATGACTATGCCATCTTTTTGAACAAGAGGATGCCAGTGGACGATAAGAGACCCCTGTTTCTGCGTGTCATTCAAAATGATTATATCGCGTTGGTCGCATTTCTATTCCCTATTGTTTTCTGGGCGGTTTATGCGTTTGATATGGTTCTGGGGGAAGGGAGTTGGCCTGAGCTTGTCTATGTGGCTTTAGTGGTCACGGTGATCGGATTTCTTGTATTGATGTGGCGTTACTGGAAGATCCTGTCAGCCTTTACTCAAGGCGTTGAGACCCCAGGCACTATCAGCCGCGTCAGTTTTTTTCGCGGCCGGGGCAGAGTAGAATATGTGTATATCTGGTACGAGGAAAAATACGCGAGCGGCATGGCGGTCGCAAAGAGCAAACGGACGCGTGTATTGAGAGAAGGACAAGAAATCGCCCTTATGGTAGACTCTGGCCGACCCAGAAACGCTTTTATTCGCGATCTGTTTCTGTAGTGATGCAGAGGGCTGTGTATGGAGATTGAATTTCAAGGACAATACAATAAGAAGTCGTTTTATCGTGCAGTAGCATTAGCCGGTAACCCGACGCGGCGTGACCGCCCTCTGCGCACGGTCTTCAGCCTGATTCTGGCCGTCTTGACTGTGGCGGTGATTGTAAATATTTTGATTGACGGTACTCAACAAACTGCGCCGTTCCGTACGCTAAGGACATTGTTGTCTCTATTTACCGCATTTTGCGTTCTGTTGGTTCCATACTTTCGCTCGTGGCGTACGGCCGCGCAGTTGTGGCGTGATCCTTCGATTCAAGCACTTCAGAGCGGAGCTGTCACCTCATCGGGCATCATGTACAGATCCTCCCGTTCGCAGAAAGAATACAAATGGCAGCAGTATTCGAAGAAACAAATTGAACCTGACATGATCGTCTTGTTAACGGTGGATGGGATATTGACTGTGCTACCTTGTGATTTTTTCAAGAGTGATGCGGATTGGGAGCGTGTAAAACAATTGGCCGACTTCAATGTGGTGGAACCGAAGTAGCATCTTATACGAGGCATAAGCTTCATCATCTATGACGGGAGGCAATCGCATATGATCGGAATTCCCGGAGACCTCTACGGGCGTGTGCAGTCGGCGCTGTTGCGTTGCGGTCCGTTCGACAGCGACCGCGCGTTGCGCTCCCTCTTTGTGGACGCGCGCTTGAGTGCCTGGCGTGACCTGTTGCCGGAAGCGAGCCATCGCGTCGAGCGTGTGCAGGCTGTCATCGATGCCTTGTGCCGGCGTGCCAATCCTGCCGGAGAAAATGCGCTGGCCCTGCTCCTGAGTGTCCTGGCCGAGAATACCCCGCCCGGCGACGCCTGCCGCGAACACCTTATGGCGCTGGCGCAGGAAATCGCTACCGTTGGCCATACAGATGTCTCCGCTGTTTCTGCGTCACCGGCACAGGTGGGGGCGTTGCGGCAGGCGTACCTGCACCGGCTGATGCAACAGACGCGCCGCCTGCCCCTGGGTGGGGTCGACCCCAAATCCGCCAGCGATGTGCAAAGCGGCGAGTTGCGTCTGTCGGCGGTGTACACGGCGCTACTGACCCAACGCCAAGAGGTCGGGGCGCGCCACACAGAGGCGTCCGCGGAGTGGAACCTGCGCCGTCTCTCCGCCGTGGAAGTGCTGAACGCGGAGCCGTGCCTGGTATTGCTCGGTGATCCTGGCAGCGGAAAGACCACGTTCGTCAACTTCGTGGCGCTCTGTCTGGCCGGAGAAATCTTGGATGACGAGGAAGTCAACTTGCAGATGCTCACCGCGCCACTGCCCGACGAGCGCCCGGAATGGCAGCGCTCCAAAGACGATCAACCTCGACCGCAGCCCTGGGATCACGGTGCGCTGTTGCCGGTGCGCATCGTGCTGCGCGATTTCGCCGCGCGCGGTCTGCCCGCGCCAGATGATCCGGCGTGTCGCACGGTCAACGGCGATACGTTGTGGGCTTTCATCGCTGCCGAAGTCGGTGAGACACTCAGGGAATACATGCCGCATCTCAAGCAGGAACTTCTGGAACGTGGCGGCATGATCCTTCTGGATGGGTTGGACGAAGTCCCGGATTCGGCGCAGCGGCGGGTGCAGGTTAAAGCGGCGGTACAGGACTTCGCTATGTGTTTTCCGCGCTGCCGGTTTCTGATCACCAGCCGTACTTACGCCTATCAACGGCAGGATTGGAAGCTAGACGGTTTCATCGAGGTGGTGCTCAACCCGTTTACGTCGGGACAGGTGGCGCGTTTCATCGATGGTTGGTACGCGCACATCGCCGCTGTGCGCGGGATGGATGTGGCGGACGCTCTTGGACGCGCTGTTTTGCTCAAGGCGGCCATCGAGCGCAATGAGCGTCTGGCGGAACTGGCGACGCGCCCTCTGCTGCTTACGTTGATGGCGAGTCTCCATGCCTGGCGCGGTGGCAGTCTACCGGAGAAACGGGAAGAATTGTACGCCGACACGGTGGCTTTGCTGTTGGATCAGTGGGAAAGCCCCAAGGTTGTGCGCGATGTGACGGGAAAGGCGCAGGTCCAGCAGCCGAGTCTGGCGGAATGGCTGAAAGTCGACCGGGCGGTAGTGCGAGCGGAGTTGGAACGGATGGCCTTTGAGGCTCACCGCGATCAACCGCGGCTCGAGGGCACGGCAGATGTCGCGCAACTACGGTTGGTGGACGGATTGATGCGGGCTACGTCCAACCCGGAGGTCAACCCGGTGCGACTGGCCGAATATCTGCGTGACCGGGCCGGGCTGTTGGTGGCGCGCGGCGAGGGCGTGTATACCTTCCCACACCGCACGTTCCAGGAATACCTGGCGGCGTGCTTCCTCACCGATCATGGATTTCCGCGCCAGGTCGCGCATTTGCTGCGGACCGATCCACAGCGCTGGCGTGAAGCCGTCTTGCTCGCAGGCGCTAAGGCGTCACGGGGCAGCTTGTCCAATGCGTGGTATCTGTCTGAGGCGCTGTGCCCCCGTGACGTACCCTCGCCTGCTTTGCCCATGACGCAGGGGACTGAGGAAGGGATGTGGGGGGCATTGTTGGCGGCTCAGGTGTTGAAGGAAAACCTGGGAACGCGCTTGAACGCTGTGGAGGAATGGGATGCGCCGAAATTGGAACGCATCCGGCTGTGGCTGCGGGCCATCGTGGAACGCGGTTGGTTGCCCCCGATAGATCGTCTGGAAGCGGGCAGTGCGCTGGCGATTCTAGGTGACGACCGCGACTTCGACGCGCTGATCGAAATTCCCGCAGGCTCATTTTGGATGGGAGACGATGTCGATAATCACGCCAGGCCATACCACGAGGTCACACTACCGGCCTACCGAATCGGCAAGTATTCGGTGACGGTGGGGCAGTTCCGCAACTTCGTCAGAACGAGCGGGTACCGGCCGCGCGATCCGGATTGCTTGCGGGGCATTGCCAATCACCCGGTCGTCTGGGTGACTTGGTACGATGCGCGGGCTTATTGTCAATGGCTGACCGGCGTGTGGCGTGAGGCGGGCAAGATCGATAAAGGTGAGGAAGTGCGCTTGCCCAGTGAAGCGGAATGGGAAAAAGCAGCGCGGGGTGGTGTCTCTTCCAGGGGAGAAGGACAGGGGGCAGGTGTCTACCCCTGGGGTAATCTGTGGGACGCAGAGCAGTGTAACACAAGCGAGAGTGGCCTGGGAACGACTTCTCCGGTAGGAATGTATCCCGCAGGGGCCAGCCCTTACGGGTGTTTGGATATGGCCGGAAATGTATGGGTGTGGACCCGCAGTCTGTGGGGCAGGGATTTCAACCGGCCGGATTTCAAGTACCCTTATCGTGTGGAGGGCAGACGGGAAAATGTGGGGGCTGGAGGCGAATTTCTCCGGGTGTTGCGGGGTGGTTCCTTTGACGCCGACCGAACCGAAGCCGGCAGTTCGTCTCGTAACAGGGTTCTACCGAATTTCAGATATCGGAATGTTGGTTTTCGGGTGTGCGTTTCGCTGATTCGGGGGTAGTGCAGCCTGTTGGGCTTCGGTAATGCAAACTGTGTAGTTGCAAAGTTAAGGCGGGTTTGCCTTTAACATAACTTTGTCGTGTGATCTCGAGCGGGGAAATCTTGCACTTCCCCGCTTTGACGTTCTAGGTTTTCGACGCCTCAGTTGTCCGGATTTGACGATGCGACAGGCAGTGTGAAGCTGAGGGTCGTCCCGGTTGGCGCGGTTTCCATCATGATACTTTCTCCATGGGCTTCGAGTGCTAGTTTGCAGAAGGCTAACCCCAGTCCGTATCCGTGTATCTTTCCTCCACTGGTGAAGAATTTCTCGAAGATGCGGTTTTGAAGGCCGGCCGGGATACCAGGGCCGTTGTCGCTGACCTCAATGCGTAGCTTGCTGGGATTGCCGGCGTCGCGCCGCGCGCTAACCTTGATTACACCATAGTCTGGCGCGAACTTGAGCGCGTTGCCGAGCAGATTTTCCAGCACTCGGGTAATCATCATGACATCGGCTTGAACCGGTGGCAGGTCGGTGTTGGCGCTGTTGAGCATCTTTTGCGTTTTCTTTTCTGCCAGTGGCGCGAGGGACGTGAGTAGCTCGGCAATCTGATCCTGGATTCGGAATACTGTGGGGTGCAGGACGACCTTGCCACTTTCCAGCCGGCTGACTTCCAGGATGGTATTGACGAATGTGAGCATTCTCTCGGTGTTGTTGATCGCAATTGCGATGATTGCTTTTTGATCGCTGTCCAGTTTTGCTACTTCCATGTCCAGAAATTCAAGACCGGTACGAATAACACTGAGTGGATTGCGCAAATCGTGGATCAATGTGTGGATCATTGTGTCGCGGAGTTGTTCAGCTTCGCGTTGCCGGGTGATATCGATGATGAACGCGATGGATAGCAATCCCTGTGACGTTTCGGTGAAGCCCAGGCTGATCTCGGCCGGGAAGACGCTGCCATCTTTGCGTCTGGCGCTGAGATTGAGGCCGCTGCCCATTGGGCGGATGTGGGGGTTGTGCGTGAACTCTGCGCATTGTTGCAAGTGGATTTCGCGTGATTCCTCCGGAATGAGCATCGTCAACGGCTGGCCGATGAGTTCCAGTTCGCTGTAGCCGAACAGGTGTTGCGCGCTGCGATTGGCCAGGACGATGTGTCCGTCAGTGGCGACGGCGATGATGCCGATGGGTGCGGCTTCCAGTACCATGCGCGTGGTATCTTCGCGCAGCAGCCTGGTGCAATCGCATATGATGGCTTCTGGCGGCTGTGTGGATTCAGGTTCTATGCTCATTTTGATGACCTCCCTGTAAGGACGAATTGCTCGGTGCATCTATGGGAACAAGGGGTTGGTCGCATTACGTGAATGTTCTGCTTCGTAAACTTCATCGGCTGGGAGGTTCGTTTGTGTGGCAGCCTGTTTGGCGAGGATGTCGCAGCGTTCGTTGTCGGGGTTACCGACGTGGCCACGCACCCAAACGAAGGTGACATCGTGTTTTTCGAGCAGCGGCGGCAGTTGGAGCCACAGGTCGACGTTGAGCGCCTGCTCGTCTTTGGTGCGCATCCAGCCCTTGGATTGCCAGCGCCTCACCCAGCCTTTGGTGATGGCATTGACCAGGTATTGCGAATCGCTGTAGAGCGTGACTGTGCATGGCTCTTTGAGCGCGCGCAGTCCCTCTATCGCTGCCAGAATCTCCATGCGATTGTTCGTTGTTCGCCGAAAGCCCCCGGCAAGCTCACGGACGTGTTCGCCGTACTGTAGGACGACGCCATAGCCTCCAGGGCCGGGATTGCCGATGGCGCTGCCGTCGGTGTAGATGGTGATGTGTTTTTGAGCCATGTCGCCATTATACTGTTGAAAGCCGAATGTCGAAAGTCGAAGGCTTTTGTAGTCCTCCATGCTTGACGTCTGTTGCAGATTGGTTATAGTGGCTGGCGGAGGGCGTCGATGATGCGATTGATCCATAGATGGATTCGTTTTGTGTTGTGCGCGCTGCTGTTGAGCGCGTGTGCGCCGGTCACGGTAGAGGTTATAGCGCCGCTATTGCCATCAGCGACTCCGCCGTTACCTGTTCCGCACATGGCGGTGGCGACGTTCACGCCCATTCCGGATGCGAGATACAGTGGCGAGCCGACGCCAGCGACTTCGTTTGCTGGGGCGGTTGCGGAAGGCTCTGTATTGTCCGAGTCGCCCGTGGATGTGTTACCCTTCACCTATCACACCGTCGCGCCGGGTGATACCATTTTGGGCCTGGCGCTGAAGTATGACGTTCCGATTGCCGTTATCCAATTGCAGAACGACCTGGGGAATTCGATCATGCTGTGGGCCGGGCAGGTGCTGGAGATTCCGCCCGCGGTGGGATGGGAAGGGGCGTCACCGTTTTGGGCGGTGTATGAGGTGCAGAGTGGGGACGTGTTGAGCGCCATCGCGACTAACTTCGGCTTCGATGTGACAACGCTACAAAACGTCAACGGACTGGCAGATGCGGATTTGCTCAGCATCGGGCAGCCTTTGGTCCTGCCGCTAAGTGGGCCGGCCGACATCGCTCTCGCGTCCAACGCCACTCCGCCTACTGCGGTCCCATTGCCTACCCCAACGTCCATCCCGCAGGTGTTGGCTGCTGCCGCGCCGGTTGTTCCGACAGATACGCCATCCGCGCCAACGGACGCGCCGTCCGCGCCGACGGACGCGCCTGCTCCTACAGAAGCGCCGGTTGTTGCTACGGTTGCAGCGCCGGTTCTGCCCGCCGACGTGGCCGGTTTCCCCGCCGAAATCTTCCAGCGCATCAACGCGGAGCGTGCCGCCTTTGGCCTTGCGCCGCTGGCGTGGAACGCGACCCTGGCGCGCGCCGCGCAACTTCACGCCGACGATTGTTACGCGCGCGGCTGGTGCGGTCACACCGGCTCGGATGGCTCGACGATGAAGGAACGCATCATCCGCCAAGGCTACGATCCGGTGCGCTGGTCCGAGTGTTGGGCGTGGTACGGCACACCGGAGATGGCCGTGGCGATGTGGATGGACGAGGTCCCGCCGAACGATCCCCACCGCCGCACGATCCTCAGCACGTGGCTGACTGAAGTGGGGGTGGGGGTGGTTCCCGCCGCCAATGGGCGCGGTTACTACTTCATCGCGGATTTCGGCACGCCGCGCTAGATGAAAAAACCGGACAGGTTTTCTGAAACCTGTCCGGTCTGTTTGACTTAATTGTTGTTGTTGTTGGGAATGCCGTACCGGCGTTTGAGGAAGTCGTCCGCGGGCTGCTTGAGCATCAAATGCAGCAGCAAATCGCGTTGGGTCTTGATGAACGGCAGGTCGTAGTCGTCCTCCAAGACGGGCGAGAGATACGACGCCGGACGATAGCGCAGCACGCTCTCTCCCGGCCCGAGCACCTGTTGCACCACCTCCGGGTTGGCCGGCGCGGGCAGATGCCCGAATTCGCCGCGCAGCAGCATCTTGAACTCGTTGGACACCATCTGGTATCGGCCCATCAGCACGTTGAACGTGGCCTGCGACCCGACGATCTGGCTTGTGGGCGTGACCAGCGGCACATAGCCCACATCGGCGCGCACGGCCGGAATTTCCTTGGTGATGGTGTCCATCAGATCGAGTTTCCCCATTTGCTTCAACTGGTTTTGCAGATTCGAAAGCATCCCGCCGGGAATCTGCGCCTGGAAGATTTCATCGTCATAGGCGGGATAGTGCAGGTCGTGCAGCAGATCGCGCATCAGTGGGATGGCCGCCTCGATATCCTCTTCACGACCGCGTTGAACGTATGCGAGAATTTGCTCGACCACATGGCGGTCGACATCGTCGTAGGCGACGGGCCGGTAATACTTCCCGTGGAGCGGGATGGTGTGCTGTAATTCGTCAAAGATCTTGAAGAGTTCCTGCTGGATTTTCAGGATCAACGCCTTGTCCAACCCGTGCTCGATCCCCATTTCCTCCGCAAAGACTATGAGGACTTCTACCGGTGAGTGCGAAGGACCGCCGGCAAAGGGTGTGATGCAGGTATCGATGCAGTCGATGCCCGCATACATCGCGATGACGGAGTTGAGGGTGGCGACGCCGGTGGTCGTGTGGCTGTGGAAGTTGACGGGGACGCGCAGGTGGCGTTTGAGTTCGCTGAAGAGATTCATCGCCTCGCTGGGGTGGAGCAGACCGGCCATGTCTTTGATAGCAACCTGATCGGCTCCCTCTTCTTCAAGCGTGCGCGCCAGGCGAACGAAGTAGTCCGTCGTATGGACGGGGCTGGTGGTGTACGAGAGCGCTGCTTCTACTTTGCCGCCGTAGGCCTTCGTTGCCAGCATCGCCAGTTGCATATTGCGCCAGTCGTTGAGTGCATCGAAAATGCGCATAAGGCCCACGCCGGAGCGTACGGCCTCTTTGATAAAGGCGATGACCAGGTCGTCGGCGAAAGGCTGGTAGGCGAACAGGTTCTGCCCGCGCAATAAGGCACGCGTTTTGTGTGCGGTGCCAAGCGTGGCGTAGAAACGGTCTATCCGCTCCCATGGATCTTCGTCGAGGAAGCGGATGGCGCTGTCGAGGGTGGCCCCGCCCCATAATTCGAAAGCGGTGAAGCCGGCCTCGTCGATCATCGGTAGAACGCGCAGCGCCTGCTCGGTGGTCATCCGTGTCGCGGCCAGGCTCTGCTGCCCGTCGCGTAATGTCAAGTCGATAAAATTTACTTGGTTTGTCACAGTATTTTGCTCCTTAGGTGAAATGGTTACAAGCTGTGTTTGTGTAGTTTACTCGATTCTCCGTTTTGCGCAACAGCGTTTTTCGTCTTTGTGTGTTTGCACAATCGGCAAATTGCGTTAAAGTTTGGTTGGTTTTCAGGTTACTGGTTACTCGTTACTGATTCGCTGATTCTAATTCCTTGGAGAGCATCATGCAACTGTATCTTATTCGTCATGGACAATCAGAGAACAATCATCTATGGGCCACCTCGGGATCGAACGTGGGGCGTCACGAGGACCCGGAACTGACGCCCGTAGGGCAGCAGCAAGCCGCGCTCGTGGCCGAGTTTCTGCAGCGAACCGACCCGGCGCGGGCCGATAAGGCATCTGATCCGCAGAATATCGCCGGATTCGGCATTACGCACGTCTACTGCAGCCTGATGGTGCGTGCAGCCGCCACCGGCGCAGCGATTGCCGGGGCGCTTGGTTTGCCGCTCGTGGGGCTGCGCAGCGCGCACGAAACCGGCGGCATCTATCAAATGGACCCTGAGACCGGCGAACCCGTCGGCCTGCCGGGTAGGACACGAAGCTACTTCGAAACGCATTACCCGACCCTACGCTTGCCGGAGTCCGTGGATGAAACCGGCTGGTGGAATCGCCCCCGCGAACAGGATGATGAAATCCCGCCCCGCGCGCAGCGCATACTCAATATGCTGTTGGCTCACCATGGTGATACCGACGATCACGTCGTCCTGGTGACGCACGGCGGCTTCTACAACTACCTCCTGATGGCGCTGCTGGATATCCCCGCGGGCCGGCGTTGCTGGTTCGGGCTGAACAACACGGCCATCACCCGGATCGACTTTGACCTGGATCGCCTGCGTCTCGTCTACATGAACCGTGCCGACTTCCTGCCCAGATCGCTCATCACATAAAGGCAAGATGCAAGAAACCAGGGGCAAGAGTCCAATACAATCCCATTTCTGATTTCCTCAGGAGCACAATGACAACAATCGAACCTGTTTCTTCGAATCGGACTCGACTCTATGTGACCATCGGTTACTGCGCGGCCTTTGTCGCTTTGGGACTGGCCAACGCCTCGTTGGGGCCGACACTCACCGACCTGGCGACCAACACGCGCGCGGCCCTGGCCCAGATCAGCTACGGCTTCACCGCTCGTGCGTTGGGATATCTGGTCGGCTCTGTCCTCGGCGGGCGGCTGTACGACCGTCGCCCCGGTAACCCGGTGATGGGTACAACGTTGCTGTTAATGGCGCTCAGTATGGCGCTTGTCCCACTGATCCCTGTTCTTTGGGTGCTGATCGCAATGCTGTTGCTGGTGGGCTTGTTCGAGAGCGTGGTAGATGTGGGCGGCAATACATTGTTGGTCTGGATCCATGGCGATGAGGTCGGTCCCTATATGAATGCACTGCACTTTTTCTTCGGGATTGGGGCCTTTTTATCTCCGATCTTCGTTGCGCGCGCGCTGGCAGCCGGCAGTGGTGTCACCTGGGCTTACTGGACGCTCGCTTTGCTAATCGTTCCCGTGGCTGTGGCAGTGTTGCGCCTGCCGAGTCCATCTTCACCTGTCAGGGAGCACACTGCGCCGGGCGAACAGCCCGCGTCTGTACTGCGGAGTACTCCTGCAGTATTGGTCGCGTTGATTGCCCTGTTCTTCTTCCTGTACGTGGGAGCGGAGGGCAGTTTTGGCGGATGGATTGCGACTTATGCCAAAACGACCGGTCTGGGCGACGCGACTACAGCGGCCTATCTGACTTCGGTTTTCTGGGGCGCGATGACGCTGGGACGGCTGTTGTCTATCCCGTTGGCAGCGCGGCTGCGCCCGCGGACGCTGCTTTTGGGCGATTTGATAGGCTGCTTACTCAGCATACTCGTTGTCATCGCGTGGCCTGGTTCTTCTGCGGCGTTGTGGATCGGCACATTCGGCGCGGGATTTTCGATGGCATCCATCTTCCCGACGATGATCTCCTTCGCCGGGCGTCATATGACGACCACCGGCAAGACCACTGCCTGGTTCTTCGTCGGCGGAAGCAGCGGCGGGATGCTCATCCCCTGGCTGATTGGGCAATGGTTTGAGTCCACCGGCCCACAGGTAATGGTATTCATCATTCTGGCGAGCTTGTTGTTGAATCTGGCGATGTTCGGCGTGATCATCCGCCACGTGCGAAAACCCGGCACACAGGAAGCCGCATCGCGTTGAGGCTTCGGCCATTCGCAATTCACAATTCGTAATTCGTACAGGAGGTTTACAATGATCGCAAAAGCATCTTTTGGTCGGACCGGGCACGAGAGCACCCGGACATTGTTTGGAGCGGCGGCGCTTGGTCGCGTCACGCAGACAGAGGCGGATGCGACGCTCGACGTGCTGCTGAAGTATGGCATCAATCACATCGATGTCGCGGCCTCCTATGGGGATGCGGAGCTGCGCATCGGCCCGTGGATGCCAACCCACCGCAAAGACTTCTTTCTGGCGACGAAGACCGAAAAGCGCACCTATCGGGAGGCGTTGGACGAACTCCAACGCTCGCTGGAACGGATGAGCGTGGATTCGGTCGATCTGTGGCAGATGCACGTGCTGGTCGATCCGGAGCAGTGGGAAGTGGCAATGGGGCCGGGCGGAGCGTTGGAAGCCTTCATCGAGGCGCGCGCGCAAGGGTTGGTACGCTACCTCGGCGTCACCGGTCACGGCCTCAATGTCGCCAGGATGCACATGCGCAGTCTGGACTGTTTCGACTTCGATTCCGTTTTGCTGCCCTGGAACTACCCGATGAAACAAAATCCACAGTACGCGGCCGATTTCGACGCGTTGGTAGCGATGTGCCGCGAGCGCAATGTGGCTGTGCAGACCATCAAATCGCTGTGCCGCCGTCCCTGGGATGACCGCCCGCACACCCGCGCAACTTGGTACGAGCCACTGGAGGAACAGTCGGACATCGACAAGGCCGTGCATTGGGTGCTCGGCCGTCCGGAGCTTTTCCTGAACACGCTGAGCGATATCCACCTGCTGCCAAAGGTTTTGGATGCTGCCAGCCGCTTCGCGCAGCGTCCCACCGACGCGGAGATGGAGGACCTGGTCGTCGCGCAGGAGATGGCGCCGCTGTTTGTGTGATGCGCATTGAGCCAGCATTTGATCACGCTCTGCTTGCAGACGCTGTGCGCCGCGATTATGGCTTGTCTGTCGAGTGCCTGACCTTCGTGCCACAAGGTGAGGTCGCGTATAGCTATCGTGTGACATGTGTGGATGGCGTCCGGTACTACCTCAAAGTACTGGACAACACACGTTTGGCGCGAACCAGTGCCGGTCGGCTCGATTTCTATCTTCCACTGACCAGCAAACTGTATACGGAAGGCATATTCCGTCATCTACCGCACCCCGTCAAAACACTTGATGGCGCATTCTATTCTGTCTTTGATAACCATCCCTTGATTCTGTTCGACTTCATAGAGGGAGAGAATCCAGACGAAGAGATGTTGCACAGTCTTGCAGTCTGCCGGCAACTGGCGCGACATGTGGCGACAATCCACAACAGCGCGTCGCGTCTTGCCGGCTCCGGCCCATTGACCGAGACCTTCGCGATCCCTTTTGAGACAGCGCTGCGCGATGGTCTGCGTGTGCTGGAATCCGTTACCGCAAGTGCCGGAGAAGGGCGGCTGGCGTTACGTGATCTGCTTATGCCGCATGGCGAGGCGATCCTGGGTTATCTGGACCACTTGCATAGGTTGGCGGACGGCGCGCGCGCCCTACGCCCGCCATTGGTTTTGTGCCATACCGATATCCATCGCATGAACCTGTTGTTGAACGCAGCGGGCGACCTGTATATCCTGGATTGGGAGGGCGCAATGTTCGCTCCACGGGAACACGATCTCTTTATGTTCACCGGCGATCATTTTCCGCTATTTCTGGCCGAATATCGGCGTTGGACCGGCAATCCACCTTTGCACCCCAATCTGTTTGCCTTCTACTTCTATCGCCGCACTCTCGAAGACCTGACCGACTGGATCGTGCGTATCCTCTACGACAACACCGATGAAGCGCAGAATCGGATCGATTTGGAGGGAATCAAGGAGGATTGCATATCGGCCTGGCCATATTTAGAGACCGGCATTGAGCGTGTAAAAAAACTACAGTAGCAAAATTAGCTAGAGAGCAACTCCTCGAGCCCCGCTAG
>DAIUDK010000107.1:7888-20280 GCA_036845725.1 Chloroflexota bacterium | reverse complement strand
GCCGTCGCGCTGGTGCAATCGAATCCGAACGCCATCTATATCGGCGGCGGTGCGTCGACGGTCGCGCAGGGAGATGCCCAGTTGGAGATGGTCGTCGATTTGCAGGAAGCGGGCCTGAACGTCCTCGAAGGCAACGTTGATGGCGTGCGTATGGGCGCCACCGTCACGCTCCAGGCCATCATCGACCATCCCGACGCGGGCGCAATTGCCGACGGAATTCTGGCGCGGGCGGCGAGCTACACACAATCGCGCAATCTGCGCGAGCAGGGCACGCTCGGCGGCACGTTGATCGTCGCCGGGCCAGCGGACCCGCTCACAACGGCGCTGCTCGTCCTCAACACCGACGTCCTCTACGCCGATCCGGTGGTGCATACCGCGCCGTTCACCAGCTTCGTGGCCTACCGCGACCGGCTCATCAAAACGCGCGTGCTCATCACCGAAGTGCGCGTCAGGCGCCCACCCGCGCGCAGCGCCGCCGCCTTCGAGGTGGTGGGACGCTCGCCGAAGGACAAGCCCATCGTCTGCGCGGCGGCTTACGTCGCCGTGGATGAGGGCCTGCCTGCCGAAGTGCGGGCCACCGTCGGCGGCGTGGATGCGAAACCCGCCCGGCTCTACAAGACCGAGCATCTGCTTAAGGGCCAACTGCTCACCCGCGAGAAGGTCGCGGGCGCGCTGCCGCCGTCCCTGTCCGAACTGAAGTCCGTAGGCGATTTCCGTGGCAGCGCCGAATATCGCCTGGAAATGGCGCAGGTGTTGGTTCAACGCGCGATTTTGGGCGCGTGGGAAAAAGCCCGCCGTCTATAGCGACTGGACATCGGTAATCATGGATTGATAATCGGTAATCCCTGATTACCAGTAACCGATTCCTTATACCTCTCAACAGGAGAACCAATGTCAGAAGATACTGTGGGAACAACAAAACGTGAAACGCTCGGCTGGTCTTACGGCGGGCAGGCCATCATCGAAGGGGTGATGATGCGCGGCAAGTACAACGCCGCGATTGCCGTGCGTCCACCAGAAGGCGAGATTATCGTCAAACAAGAGCCGTTGGGCAATTTCTACCGGGGCTTTTTCAGCAAGGTCCCGTTCCTGCGCGGCATCCCGCTGTTGTGGGATTCACTCGGTCTGGGGATGAAGGCGCTGTTCTTCTCCGCGGAGGTTGTCGGGCAGGCCGAAGACCCGGACTTCAAGATGAGCGGCGGCATGGGCTTTGCCACTGGCGCACTGGGACTGCTCGGCGGCGCGGCGCTCTTCATGGTGCTGCCGTCGTTCCTGGCGGGGCTGCTCGTGCCGAAAGGGGCGCTGCTGTTCAATATCGTCGAGGGCCTCATCCGGCTATGCCTGCTTATCGGCTACATCGCTGCCGTCGGGCGGATGGAGGATATCCGCCGGGTGTTCGCCTATCACGGAGCGGAGCACAAAACCATCAACGCGCACGAGGCGGGCGTCCCCCTCACCGTGGAAAACGTGCGCACGTTTTCCACAGCCCACGCGCGCTGCGGGACGGCGTTCCTGCTCATCGTCGTCTTCATTTCGATCCTTGTGTTTGCACCGTTGGGCCGGCCAACATTCCTGGTGCGCATCGCGTCACGGCTGCTGCTCCTACCGGTCATCGCCGGGATCGCCTACGAAGTGCTGCGCTTCACCGGCAAACACGCCAGCAACCCGATCATCCGCGCCATCATCACTCCCAATCTGGCGTTACAGAAGCTCACCACCCGCGAGCCGGACGACAGTATGCTCGAAGTCGCCATCACCGCGCTGGAAACCGTGCTGGCGGGAGAAGCTGACTTCGGACAGGAAATTCGTGCCTGATGAAAGGTTACAAGCCGGTCATCAGTTTTGGAGAGGATGTCGCCGAGACGTATTGTGATGTCCAACGCGGCGACGAGAGCGCGGCGGTGGCGTTCCTCGCCCAATTAGCAAATGGCGGGCCAGCACTGGAACTTGCCATTGGCGCCGGTCGGATTGCACTGCCGCTTGCCGCGCAGGGCATCCAGATAGACGGTATCGACATAGCGCCTGCCATGCTCGACCAGTTGCGAGCCAAGCCGGGTGGCGATAAAATCTCGGTCACAGTCAGCGATTTTGCCGATGTAGCCGTAACCGGCGTCTACCGCTTGATCTATGTCGTGTGGAATACGTTCTTCAACCTGTTGACCCAGGAAGACCAGGTGCGCTGTTTCCAGAACGTCGCCGCGCATCTCACGGCTGATGGTGTGTTTGTGATCGAGACTTATGTGCCGACCTTCCTTTACCGGCTACACAACGATCAATACGTGGATGCAGAGAGCATCGAAGTCGATAGGGTGCAACTCGATGTCCTGCGGCATGACGCAGCGACGCAAATGATTGAGGAAAGTCACGTATCCCTTTCACAAGCGGGGATTCGTCTGAACCCGGTCGTTCAACGGTATGCATGGCCGTGCGAGCTTGACCTCATGGCGCGGATTGCGGATCTGCGACTGAAGGAGCGATGGGGAGGCTGGAACCGAGAGCCATTCAACAGCAACAACGCCCTCCATGTGTCTGTTTACGGACATTGAGCCAATCAATACCGAGGGTCTGAATCATTTTCACTCACGTCTTTGTCTTTCCTGCCACGGCCCACCCGGCTCCCAATATTCCTCAAAATCTCGTCCTTCGACCAAAGCCTGAACGACCGGCTGCAATAACGCAGCAACGCCCTGAACAGCAACATCCAATGTCGGCGGCGCGGGTTCTTGGGGAAGGCGGCGCACGAAGGCTTGCCATTGCACCTGTTTTTCCGGGTTATCTACAAACGCCGGAGTGAAAGCTACCGGCATCACTTGAAAGGGTGTTTGACGCTGGCGGAAAGTCTTACCTAGCGCCAATGCCAGCACCGGGCCCTCGAAAGCAAAACGCATCGCCAGCGACCAGATATCGTAAACATCTTTCATCCGGCTATTCACCAAGCCCAGATACACGATAGCCTGGAACTTTTCTGCAATTGCGCTTTCTCGACTGTAACCTTGGAGCTTCGGCGGCGAAAAATTATCCAGGATTGTCGGCAAATGTACCAACGTCGGGCCGGGCACCACAATGTCTCCAAATCCCACGTCCACTTGCAGACGAATACGCGCATTGCCCAATGTCGCGGGCAAGTATACGCGCACCCCATGGTATTGCGCGGCTTCAGTGATGGCTACGCCGGTGACAGCCTCGGCATTGAATCGTAGCCCGTCCTCATCCGGCGGTTCTTCTCGACAGACAATCTGCATTGCCTGCACCACGGAAACGACTTGATTATCCGTATGCCCCAACAAGTCCACGTCGCGGGTAGAACGCGCTGAAGCGCCCTGCCAGACGTTGAACATCAAAGCGCCCTTGAGAACGAATTTCGTTGCGTAGGGCGAACGTCCCAGGCGATAGAGAAACCGTTCCAGAGCAAAGTATTGCAGTAGCTCATCAAAGGGACGTCCTTGAGCGCGCGCCTGATTGAGCAGGCGTTGATGAACCGAAGCCGCGATATTGTGGGTCATAGCAATGTCTCCAAGTAGGGACGCATAACGTTATCCACGCGGCAGATTTGCGCGTATCTGAGCAACATATCCACCTGAAAGGCAGGATGGACGCGGTAGGTGCGCAAAGCTTCTAGTGCAATATCCAAACCGAGTTTCCGCCGATACTTAAAGCTGTCGGCCACGCACTTGGCAGGCGCGTAGATGCGTACCGGTATGGCGTCCAGGGTATGGAGTTCAACCCCTTCACTGAGAGCCAGGCCAGAAAAACGAAACACACGCAGGGGTGGGTAAGCCAAAGTTGGATGCGCAACTTGAGGCAGCAAAGCAATATCCACAGCGTGAGGAATCTGTGTGGTCAACCCGTGAAAAGCGAGCGCCGAAACCAGGCAGACGACAGCCTGGGGAATTTTGTGAGCGACTGTCACCAGATCAGGGTAAGCCAGTGGCTGCAGTTCGGTCAAGCGATAGAGTCCCCGGCTCAACGGCTCGACCAGACCAGCATCACGGAGCGCGTAGAGCGTGCGTGGGTGGATACCCAGACGCAGTGCGTCGGATGTGCGCAGGATACCCGTATGTTCACGAAACAACGTGAGCGCAGCTTTCATCGTCGGAGTGATGTCCACTTCTTACCTCTTGTGAATGGATAAAAAAATCAATACTTTTATGTAAGTATAGATGTTTTTATCCAGGCGTCAAGTTCGACACCCCCTGTTCACTGTGCACATTTTGGTACACGTTAAATGGCCCCGGTTGCTGGCCGGAAACCTTCCCCAAGTACCTCGTGAGCTTCGGAGACCACGACAAAGGCATGTGGGTCTATCTCCGCGATGATATTTTTGAGTTGCGTCACCTGCGTGCGGTAGACGACGACGTACAGCGCCGGGCGGGCCGTCTCCGTGTAACCGCCGCGCGCCTCGAGCTGCGTCACGCCACGTCCGAGCTTCTCCAGAATGGCCTGGCGCACAGCGACGTGTCGGTCGGAGATGATCACCGCCGAGCGCGCGTAGCCGACACCCTCTTGCACGAAATCCACCACCCGCCCGGAGACGAAGTTGACGACCAGCGCGTACAACACCGGCACAACGCCCACGACCGCCGCCGCGCCAAACAAAATCGCGCCGTTAATGCCGATCAACACCTGCCCAAACGACATGCTGCGATGGCGCGCCAGCAATTGCGCAGCAATGTCCGTGCCGCCGGTCGTCCCGCGCCCGCGCAGCACCAACCCTATGCCGATGCCGTCCAACAGCCCGCCGAAGAGCGTATAGAGCAATGGATCGCCGCCGACGGGAGACAGATAACGGCTCAGCACATCGATGGACACCGTCATCACCACGACTGCGAAAATAGTGCGGACGAAAAAGCGCAGCCCGCCACCCCACCTGATCCCGGCGAGCAGCAGCGGGATATTGAGCAGCAGCGTCACCAAACCGATGGGCCAGCCCCACAGGTAATACGCCAGCATACCGATGCCGGTCACGCCGGTGGAGACGACTCGATTCGGCTCGAGAAACAGCGGCACATTCGCAGCGAGGATCACCGACCCGATGAAGATAAGAGCATAATCGTAAAGACCGCGTATAAAAGCGCCGAATTTAGGATGTTGTTTCAGTTTTTTCATTGAGACCTCCGGACACAGACACAAAAAGGCGCAACGCACCGTTGTGTGCGTTGCACCTCAAGACTATATTACCGACGGCGCAAGAATGCAGCAGCACCCAGAAGCAGCGCCACGCCCTGCAAAATGAATCCCGCGATCACCGGCCAATTCGACGGCCTATCCTCCACCGTGGGTAATTCCAGATCGGCGAGGGGCGTCCACGTTGGCAAAGGTTCCACGAACTCTGGGGCCAGTGTGAGCATAGGCGTCCCCATCTGTGGGATGGGAAATTCCGTACCCATTTCGGGTGACGGTCGCGGTTCACCTTCCATTTCGGGGAGCGGCGTTTCGGGAGACGGCAACGCTTCGCCGGTCAACTCCGGTAACAGTGTGGGTGTGGGGGGCGCTTCGCCGGGCGCAACAAGGCGGATGGTGGCTTCAGCGATGGCGGTACGGTTCGCACCGTCGCGGAATTGTACGTAGACGGAATACTCACCGGGTTCCATCCCTGCCAACGCCCAGGGCAACAGTGGTTCCCAGGGCTGCCAGGGCTCACCGTCGAAGTCGGGCGTGTGGCTCAACTGCACCTCGATAGCCCTGCCGATCCACGTGCCCTCACCTATCGGTTCGGCCTCCTCGTTCGTCAGGCGGACAGCCACCACCGGAGAATCCGTCGCCTCGGCGCCATCATTGATAAAGATAGGTAGCACGCCGGGCCGTGCGCCAAATGTGATTACGAAGTAGCGCACCCCCTGTCCATCTTCGGCATACCCCACGCCGATTTCCCGATAGCGCGCATCGCTAAAAATCATCCACTCATCGGCGCGATTGCGGAACCAGTTGAGCGCGTCGGCCGGCCCGCCCAACCCCAACCACACCACCTCATTGACCATCAGACCGTCGTTCCATGCACGGTAGCCAGCTTCGCGGATACGCTGCCGGTAGTCGGAGCCGTCCGCGCCCTCGTGTGATGCGATGCCACGTTTGGCGATGTCGTCCGCGTGACGCTGGGCAGCCTGGGTGAGCAACGTTGACAGCCCCAACGGGGTTGCCCCCTCGTTGAGCCGTGCGTGATTGATCGCTTGATATAGATCGACAATAGGGCTGCTCTGCTGCGCTGCCGGATGCCGCCATCCGCCCAGGAACACCAGGGCCATCAGCACAGCCAAGGCATATCGCAGCCCGCGCGGTTTTACATAGCGACACATAGTTAGCCGGTCGCTCACGGTTTGACTCCCGTATTGCAAGCGGTAACGGCGGTGTCGATGTAAGCGCCGGGCATCGTCACTCCCGGCCCAATCGAAAGCAGCCCGCGCAGCAGTGAGGCGCGACACGCCATGTTATCCGTGAAGCGCGGCCAAGCCACCCAGCTCTGCTGATCCGCCGCGGCTAACGTCATCTCCAACAAATGCACTTTAACCGGGATAAGTCCCTCGGTTGTCAGCCGGCTTTGAACGAGTGAACGGCGCACCGGCAGGTACTCGGTATTGGTGCTCCATATGGCCTGCGCCTCCGTGGAGAAGAACCACCCCAGCACGTTAAGTGACGCCTCGCGCCGCCCGCCTTCAGGCGCGACGATCACCATGCCTGGCCCATACCACAGCGTTGGTCCCGGTCCAGCCGGCCCAGGCAGCGCGCTCACGCCGAGTTTGAAGTTACGCCCGGCGATCACGGTCTGGTCGATTTCATTGAGCCGCAGGCTGGATTCCACCAGCATCGCCATCGAACTGTGGCTCAACCGCTCGATGCCATCGCTCATATCGTTGTAGACGATGCCGCACACGCCGCTAAGGATTTCGTTCAGCACGAGTGCAGTCTGCTGGCCGGCGTTGTCAGCGAAATTGTAATAGCCATCTGCACCGACGATTTCCGCTCCGCCGGAGGTCAGCAACGAGAGCAAGCTGCTGGCATTGGCAGGCAATCCCAAACCTATCTGCCCGCCAGGTGGGTTCGTCGCCGCACAGGCCGTCCGGCGGAAATCCTCCCAGGTCACCGTCTCAGGCACATAGGCCAGATCGCTCAACCAGTCCACGTTGTAATACAACATATAGGTCGCCAGACCCAGGGGCAGCGCCAGCATTGTATCGTTAACTGAATAGAGTGCCTCAGCCATTGGGAGCAGGTCGGCGCGATCGCGGCGCACGGCTGGCGAAAGGTCGGGCGTGGCACTGATCAATCCGGCGGTGATGTAAGACTGCAAGTCTTTGGGCCACAGAATCACTAGGTCAGGGCGATGCTCTGCGGTAGCGCCTGCAATTTTGGCGATGATATCCTGTTGATATTCGGTCAGCAGGACAATGTTCAACGAATTTTGCGCGTTGAACTGATCGGTCAGCGCCTGCAACGCCTGCGATTCCGCACCGGTAAAAGCGTGCCAGAGAACGATAATGTGTTGCTCCTCCGGCATGGATTGCGCCTCTCCCGCACAACCCGCCAACAGGAGGAGAATGAGCACGAGAAACACACACGTTATCCGCGTTATGTAATTCATAGATACTTATGCCTCAACAATCGGTGAACGGCGGAAGGCCTGACGCAGCAGCGCCAATTCCTCCACGTCCATAAAACGTAATGCGACAAGATAGACTGTGCCACCAGCCAAACCAGCTACCAGCACTCGGATTAGATAACCCAGCGCTCCCGGAGGAACGACACCTTTAAGCGCCGACAACGTCAGCATCACCGGCGCTATCATAATAGCCGAAGCTCCCAGCGCCGCCAACGTCGTCCGCTTGATGCGATAAGGACGCAGGCTGCCCACCTTGCGCGAGAAGAGGTAGAGCATCAACAGCGCGTGGGCCATAAGTTTGACCGAGTTCGCTAGAATGAGTGCCCACAGTTGGGGCGGGCCAAACAGCGTCGGGGTGATAGCCAACGCGACGTAGAGTGCCACCGTCCCTACACCGACAAGTGCAGGCGTCCATGTGTCCTTGCGAGCATAGAAGGCGAAAACCAGTGGTTGATCGAGCGCCGCGAAAACCAGTCCCAGGATCGAAAAACGTAGCGCCTCGACCGTGGCGAGTGTATCGGCGGGCATGAACTCGCCACGCTGGAAGATGAGAGCCACAAGCGGTTCGCCCATCACGAACAGGGCAACCGCCGCCGGAATCACGAGAATCTGCACTAGGCGCAGCCCTTGTGCCAACGTAGCACGGAAGGCATCTTCATTAGCGTTGGTGGCGTGCCGTGCCAGCGTCGGCAGAATCGCAATTGAGATTGCCGTGACAACCAATCCGAGCGGAAGTTGGATCAACGTGGCGGCGTACTTCATCCACGCGATACCGCTGGGGCCGGTCTGCGAGGCGATATTGAAACTTAACGCCACGGCAGCTTGATCGACCAGCAGGCCCAATCCAATGGGAAGATAAAGCTGTCCCATTTTGACCAGCGCTGGGTGCAGAGGAAAGGACAGACGTAGCCGCAATCGCGCGCCGCGCAGGCCAGGCCATTGGAAGAGCACCTGCGCGATGCTGGCGCAGAGCCATCCCACCGCCAACGCGCGCGCGCCCAACGTCCTATGTCCGGCAAAAATGACTACAACGACTGTGGCGTTGAACACGGCGGCGGTAAAGGCTGGCAGTGTGAAACGTTGCAGTGCATACAACACGCTGGAAAACAACCCGGCCATGTTGAGAAAGAAGACGGCCGGCGCTGTGATACGGATCATAGCCGTCGCAAGATCGAGGTATAGAGGATCAAGGCCCTCGCCCAACACGCGGGCAATCCACGGGGCGGCGATCTCCACCAAAAGCACTAGCACGCCGAGCGTCAGTGTGATGAAGGAGAAAACGAAGTTGAGCACCCGCCAGAGTTCAACGCGGTCCTCGTCGTGCGCGTAATCGGAGAAGACCGGCACGAGCGCCGAGTTGAGCAGTCCGCCGACGAACTGGTCGTAGAACATCGTCGGGACTTGTGCGGCAACGTCAAAGGCGCTGACGGCCCCGCCAGCGCCAAAGAAATACGATTTCGCCATATCCCGAACCAGTCCCAAAGCGCGGCTGATGATGTTCCCGATAAAAATCAACACCGCCGCGCGCGTGACCTTTTGGGACTCTCCGGTAAGTTCCCCACTTTTATGTGTCACAGCAGCCTTCGATGCACAATAACAGTATGGTGTTCTGACTTCTGCGCCCTTCAATGTCCGGCAGACGTTTCCGGCCTGGTTTGTACGCTGCGTTATTCTACCATTAAGACGGGTCTTTGCAACAGTTTGATGTCCGTTGACGAAACTGGTAAACACCTTATACTTGTACCTGTGACACTCACGTCGTCGCGTGCAACTATCCAAGGAAGCATTTCAAGACCATGCCAGAATTCAGCATCGACCGTTGGGTTACTTTTGTGCAGATCATCCTTGGCATCTCGATATTTGCCACGCTATGGTCGTATCTGTCCGTTCCGTGGGGAGCGCCCTGGGTGCCTTCTTCAACCAGCACAATTCGGAAGATGCTGTCTATGGCCGCACTGCAACCGGGCCAGGTTCTCGTCGATTTAGGCGCAGGAGATGGACGCATCGTCAGGATCGCCGCGAGGGAGTTCAAAGCGCAGGCCGCAGGCATCGAGATCGATCCGATTCGCTGTGCGATTGCGAACGTATTGATTTTTCTGACCGGGTTGCACGGCAAAGCGCGTGTTATCCATAGCAATATGATCGCATACGATTGTCGCAACGCCGATGTGGTGACCGTCTATCTATTACAACGCACCAATCAGAGACTCAAGAACCAGTTGAGTCAACAACTCAAGCCAGGCGCGAAAATCGTGTCGTACACATTTTCGATGGAAGGCTGGTCTCCTATCGCCATTGATGATCGTAAAGGCATTTTCGTGTACGAGATAGGGAATACTGGCAAGGGCGTCCGGACGACATTCGTGTAGGATTCGTTTATTCGTTTTCAATACGTTGCCGGCTGCTCCCACGTTTGCTTAATGACCAGTTTTATGTGATAATCACCTCCAATAGCGTAGATGAAAGGGCTACCCCTACCGGTTGCCCTTTTTCATTGTAAAGGACAGGATTAAGGATGAACGATAAAGTTGAACGGGTGAAAGCAATTTTACAGGATATGGAAAGCGTGCTCGTCGCCTACTCCGGCGGCGTCGACAGCACACTGCTGCTCAAAATCGCCTATGATGTGCTTGGCGAGCGTGCCCTGGCGGTGACAACAGTCTCACCAACGCTGCCGGATTACGAATTGGCCGAAGCCAAAGCTATCGCGCAGCAAATCGGCGCGCGATACGTCGTCTTCGATAAGCACGAGATGGAAGACGAACGCTTCCTGGCGAACACGCCTGACCGCTGTTACTTCTGCAAAGCCTCGGTGTGCCAGCAGTTGATCGAGTACGCGCAGCACGAAGGCTACCGCTACGTGATCGACGGCTCCAACGCTGACGACACCGGCGACTACCGCCCTGGCGCGCGCGCGACTCGCGAGTACGGGATGCGCAGCCCGCTGCAAGAGGCCGGCTTCACAAAGGCCGACATCCGCGCGCTGGCCCGCGAACTGGGCTTGCCCAACTGGGACAAGCCCTCCTCGGCGTGTCTGGCGTCGCGCATTCCCTACGGCGATCCCATCACGGCGGAAAAGCTCACGCAGATTGGCCGGGCCGAAGGCGTGCTGCGCGACCTGGGCCTGCGCCAGTATCGCGTGCGCCATCACGTGGACGTGGCGCGCATCGAAGTGGCGCAAGCCGACTTTGACGCGGTTCTGACCCACCGGGAACACATCGTCGCGGCGCTCAAAGCGCTCGGCTACGCCTACGTCGCGTTGGATCTGGCAGGATTCCGTTCCGGGAGCATGAACGAGGTCATAGGTAAAAATGGATGAATGCAAAGTGCGCGAGCTGCTGGCGGATGTGCAATCCGGGCATGTGGACGTAGAACAAGCACTGGAACGCCTGCGCACGCTGCCCTACGATGACCTGGGCAACTTCGCGCGGCTGGACGTACATCGCGGGCTGCGCCAGGGTCTGCCGGAAACGGTCTACTGCGAGACCAAGACACCCGAACAGTCGGCGGCGATTCTGGCGCGGCTGTGGCAGCATCACGACCGTGTGTTGGGGACGCGCGTGCCGCCGGAGATGGCGGCTTTCATCCAGGCGCGCCTGCCCGAAGCGCACTACGACGCGACTTCGCGCCTGATCACGCTGGAGCGGACGCCGCGCGCCCCTCTGCCAGACGATGCGCCCTACGCGATGGTCGTCTGCGGCGGAACGTCGGATCTGCCGGTCTCCGAGGAAGCCGCGCAGACGTTGGAATTCCTCGGCCACCGCGTCGAGCGCGCTTACGACGTGGGCGTCGCAGGGCTGCACCGTCTGTTGGGGGAACTGGATCGGCTACAAGCAGCAGATACGGTCATCGCCGTGGCGGGGATGGAGGGGGCGCTGGCGAGCGTCGTCGCCGGATTGGTGTCTTGCCCGGTCGTCGCCGTGCCGACCAGCGTGGGGTACGGAGCCAGCTTCCACGGCCTCGCGCCGCTGCTGACGATGCTCAACTCGTGCGCGTCGGGTGTTGCCGTCGTCAATATCGACAATGGCTACGGCGCGGCGGTCTTCGCGCACTTTGTCCTGCGGCGCATGTGAAGATATCAACGGATTGAACGGATTTTAACGGATTCTGATTTATAGATCGAAAACGCTTGCGCCGGATCACAATCCGGCCTGCGGGGACGGCGGATTGTGATCCGGCTTAAGCGCAAAAGTAAGGTCGTTTTCGGGGGAGTTACAGCCATGAAAATCGCATACTTTGACTGCATCGCCGGAGCGAGCGGGGATATGATTTTGGGCGCGTTGGTGGATGCGGGACTACCGCTGGAGACCCTGCGCGAACGGCTGGATGCGCTGCATCTGCCGGATTTCGAACTGCGCGCGCGGCGTGTGGCGAAAAATGCTTTTGCTGCGACGAAAGTAGATGTGATCGTCGCCGATGACGTGCCCGAGCGCCGTCTGGTGGACATCGAAGCCATTGTGATGGATAGCGATCTCGCGCCCGCAATCAAAGAGCGCGCCGTCGCCATCTTCCGCCGGATGGGCGAGGCCGAGGCGAACATCCACGGGACGACGCTCGATGAGGTTCATCTACACGAGTTGGGTGGCGTGGATACCATCGTGGATGTCGTCGGCGCGCTGGTGGGATTGGATGAACTCGGCATCGAGCACATCGTCGTGTCGCCCATCCCGCTTGGACGCGGCTTCATCCGTGGGGCGCACGGCCAGATTCCGCTACCCGCGCCCGCGACCGTCGCGCTGCTCAAAGGCGCGCCCATCGCCGGTTCTCCGCTGGAGATGGAGACCGTCACACCGACCGG
>DAIUDK010000107.1:0-7788 GCA_036845725.1 Chloroflexota bacterium | reverse complement strand
CATCCACATCACCACGATCATGAACACGACCGCGAGCACTCCACCGCTCCCCAATCACCGTCTACCGTCTACCGTCTACCATCTACCGTCCACCTCTCCGTGCTCGAAACCAACATCGACGATCTCAACCCGGAGATTTACGAGTACGTGATGGGAAAACTGTTCAAGGCCGGCGCGTTGGACGTCTACCTCGCGCCCATCCAGATGAAGAAGAACCGCCCCGCCACACTGCTGAGCGTCCTCTGCCGCCCCGACGACGTGCCCACGATGACGGCCATCCTCTTTACGGAGACCACCACGTTGGGCATCCGCGAGCAGACCGTGACGCGCCACGCCCTGCCGCGCGTCACCGAACATGTGGATACACCCTACGGCCCGGTTCACGTCAAGGTGGCGGAACTGCCCGACGGTACAACCAAGCGCGCACCCGAATATGAGGATTGCCGTCGTCTGGCGGAGGAACACGGCGTGCCGTTGCGTGAGGTGTATCGGGCGGCGAGTGAGAAGTGATGATTCTAAAACCAAAGCAGATTCGTTGGCAATCAATTCCTTCCTGGTTGATTGTTGTGCTTTGCACCATCGCGGGGATTCTTTTTGCTTTCTTCCCTTCTTGGCATACCATTATTCCTGCACAGCCGGTGCTAACACAATTGGCTCCTCTTCCGGCCGACGCAGTAGCAATTCACAGTATTGACATAAGAAGGTCTTTTCGCGCAGCGCCACGCATTCAGGCTGCTGATGGTCAAACATATGGCTGGACCTCAGGAAAAGAGTGGGCACCCAAACCTTCGCCGTCGGCAGAAACCACTAGCGATCCCTGCCCCCCCGCTCCACAAGGAAACAACACATTGATGGATTGCCAGGACGTTGCTCCAGAGATAGTAGACTACATCTGGGAACCTGATTCTTCACCATTGGCAGCAGTCTCCGGCAATCCCTGCACCCCAAAAAATATCGCTTTGATAGAGACCTCAGCCGCTTCGGTCATAGATTGCCAGGTCGTTAAAACAACGGGCGAATGGTGTCCGGGAACGCTGGTGTCAATCGCCGTCACTGAAAGAGGGGATGTGTGGGAATTGACTGAAGACCAGACTTGCTTGTTCTTTTTCGAAGTCAATGCTCTATTGTTTGGGCTTGCAGGATTGTTGCTTGGAGTTGTCCTTGTTGGTCTCAGGAAAATCGTCGTAGCACTGTTGAAAATGTAAAAACTGAACTTGACTTTAGAGCCGTGTAATATCAGCCCTCAAGTCCCTAGCCCCACCAGCGCCTCCTCCACAGTAAGCCAATCGCTCTCCGGGAATAGGTGCGCGATCTGCGGCGTGAATGTAGGCGACGCGCGCAGCACTTCGGTGGGATTCCCATAGGCGACGATTTTCCCCTCCTCCATCACCATAACACGGTCGGCGGCCTCCGCGACCAGCTCCACATCGTGGGTGACGAGCAGAATCGCCAACCCCTCCGCACGCCACGCCCGCAAAAGATCGAGCAACTGCGCTTTGGCGCGATAGTCCAGCCCGCGCGTGGGTTCGTCGAGCAGAAGTACGCCCGGCTGCGTGACCATGATCGCCCCCAACGCGACGCGCTGCCGTTCCCCCACGCTCAAATCGCGGGGATACTGCTGCGCCTTATCCGCCAGCCCCAGGCGTTCGAGTAACGTCTCCGGCGCGATAGGCGCATCTTCTGGCGCGATGCCGTGATTGCGCAGCGTGATGTGCAATTCGTCCAAGACCGTGTCGGCGAAGAGCAGCGCGTTGGGGTCCTGCGGCAGGTATCCGACCCGCCGGCATACGTCGGCGACGTCCGTTTTGGCGATGCTACGCCCTTCCACCCACACATCCCCACGGCGCGGGCGCAAAAGCCCAACCAGGGACTTGAGCAGCGTCGTCTTCCCCGCGCCGTTGCGCCCCAACAGCGCGACGATTTCGCCCGGATGCAGCGCCATATCCACCCCACGCAATGCCGTCGTCGAACCGTAAGTCACTTCCAGCCCGCGCGCTTCGAGAATAGGAGTTTTCTCAACGGATTGAACGGATTTTAACGGAAAGGAGAATTTCGTTTGATCCATTGAGGGATATGTAGCAAAACACCGGCCCTCCTCCAACGTGAGCGGTAGCGGCGACCAGGCGAGCGCCTGCGCCAGGGCCTGCAAGGGCGGCAACAGGGGGACGTGCGGCAAAACGTCGCGGGGCGGACCGGCGATCACGGGCGCGCCGTCATCGGGCAGGTAGATCACTTGATCCACGAAGGGCAGGATGCGCTCCAGGCGGTGTTCCACCAGCACGATTGTCAGCCCCAGGGTCTCGTTCAGCCGAACGAGCGCATCCAACAGTTCCGCCGCCGACTGCGGATCGAGCTGCGACGTCGGCTCGTCGAGCGCCAGAACGCGCGGTCGCAGCGCCAACGCAGAGGCGATGGCGACGCGCTGTTTTTCGCCGCCGGAGAGCGTCTCCAGTTTACGCTGGCGCAGCGGCGTCAAATGGAGTTGTTCGAGCGCCTCGGCAACGCGCGTGTGCATTTCCTCCGGCGGGATGGCGGCATTTTCCAGGGCGAAAGCGATTTCATCCTCCACACGATCCATTACAAACTGCGCTTCGGGGTCCTGGAAGACAAAGCCGACCGTGCGGCTCATCCCCCGCGGCGCAAGGGCGACCGGATCGAGGTCGTCCACGGACACGCGCCCGGTCAACATCCCACCGCTGAAGTGCGGGACCAGCCCATTGAGACACCGCAGCAGCGTGGACTTGCCCGCGCCGGACGTCCCCATCACCAGGGCGAACGCGCCTGCAGGGATGGACAGGCTCACGTCGCGCAGTGCAGGGCGCGCCGCGTCCGGGTAAGTGTACGTCACATGCTCAAAACAGATCATTGCACCCTTTGAAAAACCGCCAACTCATTCCACAACCAGCGCCGGGAGCAGGAAGGCGAGGAGTGCTATCCCGGTCAGCGCATCGAAGGCGGGCCACGTGAGAAGGGGATAGGGATTGTAAGCTCGCGTCGTCCCGCCCCAGAACAGAAATCCCGCAAAAGCGACGAGCGCGCCGCCGGTGACGAGCCATTCCCGGTAGCCCCACGGCGCGCGCCGGTATGTCGTGTGCGGGACGCTGCGCCCGGTCAGCCAGAGCGCGCCGACAATCGCGGCGCTGCCGCCGATGATGAGCGCCAGTCCCCAGGACACTTGTTGCCACGCCGTGAGCAATCCACCGCTCAGGACACCAAGCAACCCCACGATGGAGACAACCTGAGCGCGCCCCGTATGCGCCGTAGCCGTCTCACTGGCGAAACCGCGCGACGCCATGGCCTCGGCCAGTTGTAGCGCCCGTTCCAGCCCACCGGTGAGCAGCGGCATAAACAGCGGCAGCCAGTCACGCAAGCGCCGCATCCGGTGCCCGCGGATGGCCTGCGCCTCGCGGATCTGCTGCATCTGTCGCAGCGTCGTCGGGGCGAAGGTCACGGCGATGGAAGCCACGACGGCGATCGGGTAGAAGGCGCGAGGGATGAAGCGAATCAGGTCGCGGATGGGCACGGCGAGGTTCAGCACGGCGAACGCGGCAAAGAACGCCGTCAGCAACAAGCCATTGAGCGCGCCGTAGACCAGCGCCTCGGCGGTGATCGGCCCGCCGATCAAAGGCCACGTTGAAGGGATGGTGAGCAGGACGGTTTCGCCGACGCGAGAGAGCAACGCATTGATGAACGCCGCGAGCGGGATCACATAAAGCGCGAAGCGTCCCGGCGCGAGAGGGAGCGTCGCAGACGACGGCGCATACGTTTCTCCCGGACGTCGGACGGTGTGTATCGTGGTCATCAGCACGGCTGTGATCAATGTGAGGTACAGTGGATTGCGCGTCAATGAGACGACGATCAGCGCGGCAGCAAGCCAGATCAACCAGGCAGCGGCGTGGAGCATCTTACGCCTCCTGCAGCCGGTAGGTGTAACTGAAGCGTTTGTGGAACCGCCGCAGCACGCGCAGCGTCGGCGCGCCGAACGCCAGCGCCAGCGCGACATTGCCGAGTCCGCGCGCCAGGTCCCATACCAGGGACGTCGTCACGTAAAAGGCGCCATATAGACGGATCGTCTCCCGCAGCGTCGCAGGCATCGGCGCGCCCGGCCCGACGATGAAAGTCCAAGAGGAGAGGTTCAGCAGCGCGCCGTACAACAACCCCCAACCCAGGCCAAACAGCGCCAGCAGCGCGACCTCCGGCCGGCGTCCTTCGATGTGCAGGCAGCGAGTCAACGGGCGCAGCAGCGGCGACGACAGTCCCACCCATCCGGCGACGAGCATCTGGTAGGGCAGCCACGGCCCCACGCCGCCGGTGATCAACGCCGAAACGAGCAAGGTCAGCGCGCCGAGCAAAAAGCCAAAGCGCCCGCCGTACACGTAGCCGGTCACGATAATGAGGAAAAAGATCGGGCTGAAGCCGCCCGGCCCGGGGATGGCGACCTCGGCGAAGCGCAGCGCGGCGTTCATCGCCGTGAGGATACCCAGCAGCGCGACAAGCTTGGCGTTCACCGCGTCGCCCTGCACTTCGAACAGCAGCGCGACGAAACTCAGTCCCACCACGAGGGCAAGCAGCAGGGGCGCGTTCGCCGTCTGGCCTGCGGTCACAACGGGGAACAGGAAAGCCAGCAGCCCGATGGCAGTGGTCAGCGCGTAGATCAAAGAGCGCAAGAGACGACGCATGACATCACCGCTTGCGTTTGAGCAGTGCAAGACCAACGATGGAGATCAGGATAATGACAAAAGGAATGTATTGGAGATACGGACTTGGCGCACGATGAGAAGCCGTCCCGGGAGAGGCCGCGATTGGAAAGGAGATGACATAAGTAGGATCAGGGGACGAGGAGATAGCAAGTTCAGTGGGTGTCGGGGTGTCCGCCGCCGGTATAGGCGTGGAAGTAGCTGTGGGAGTCGGCGAAAGAGTCAACATAGGAGAGGGTGTTGATGTAACAGTAGGGGGCACCGCGGTAGCCCTAGACAATAGTGGTGACGATGTAGGTGTTGGAGATGGCGGCAAGATCGTTGGCGGCAAGGTTGGCGTGGGGACGGGCGTTTCAGACGGCAATGGTGTGGCAGTTGACGGTACCTCTAACACGCCCAATGTGAGACTGTAGCTTTGTTCTGCGTAGTCATTGACGACACGAAGCGTCATATTGAGACTTGCGGGGGGACATATTTCCCGGCTGCCGCTAAGAGCAACCGATTCGCCATCAAGGAAAGCCTCTCGCGCATTGACCGTATCCCAACGCACATAGGTGCAATTTCCAGCTTCGACCGGGTTTTCATCAAGCCGAAACCATGCTTCGGGCACAGGGGGCGTGGTAGCAGTGGGCGTCGCGGGGATGGGTGTAGCTGTGGGAGGGACAGGGGTAAACGTTGGGGTAGGCGGTGCCGGAGTATCAGTGGGTAACAGTGGGGGACAAATCTCATTGTAGGCCATAACTGGCGGTGGATCGCCATTTCCCCAGCTCCATCCCTCCACATCTCCATCCTGTACTGTGGTGAGGCTTGAACCTAAGGAAGAGTAGCCCCAGTTCGTGCCGTCAAATCGCCAGTACGACCAGTAGAGCGGCGCTTGACACAGTAGACAACTCTCCTCCGGACAGCCGGTGTTCTCGATAGCACAGATGGCCGCGCCGATGCCGCTGTCGAACGAGGCCACAAACGACAACCCGGAGCGCGCCAGCACTTCGTAGCCGCTGATCTCCGGTTCGTCGAAGGCAACACAGCGGGTCAGAGTCGTGTCGCCGAAATGCGCAACCAGGGCAACGCGGTTTTGCCCCTGCGCGCGGGCAACCGGTGCATTTACGGCTGCTATCAACAAGCATGCCAACAGCAAAAATCTAAATGTCTGTTTCATCATCATTCTTTAAGTTGGTAGACGGTAGACAGAATTTCTCCCTGTCTACCGTCTACTGTCTACTTACCTAATCACGCGCCACAAAGGGCAGGAAAACGGCTTCACACGGCGCTAATACTGCTGTGCGAATCGGGAAAGGCCGGTAAAGCAGCGCCGTCGTGGCCTGCTGGGTCGCCTTCTGATTGGCGCCCCCTCCCTTTTGCCACTCGAAGCTGCCGTCAGGCAACTGCATGCCGAGCAGGAAGGCGATGGGGTTGGTCCCGCTGATGATCATCGTGCCGGTCATCCCGCCGGCGGACCACTCGCTGGAAAGCGGGTTTTCGCCAACGGCCAACAACGCCTGGACGACGTAAGCGGTGGAGTTGGTGTCGCTGTCGGTGCCCCAAGGAGACACAGGATCGTATGGAAAGCCACCGTCGTTGTTCTGCGCTTGCTTAAGATAGGTCAGTCCGCTGATGACGGCGGTGGAGGTTGGCGATTCTCCTGTCGCGATGAGGGCTTGCAGCGCGAGGGCTGTCGCGTTGGTATCCGCGCCCCATCCCGCGCCCCATTCCCATCCCCCATTGGATTGCTGCAGATCCAGCAGATAGGCGGTAGCTGACGCCGGGACAGTCTGGCTCAAGGCCGTCGTCCCCAACATTGCCAGCGCGTGCGGGGCAGCATCGGCGTCGAAAGCGCCCGTGGTCGCGCTGTAGTAGTCCAGCGGTTGGAGTGCGCTGTAGAGCCAGCAGATGTCCTGCGCGGTGAGAGCGAGCGCGAGTTTGCCCGCTCCGGCGGCCGTCGCCGCCAGTTGACGGCTCTGGCCCAATATCGCCGAGCGCACCGACGCCCCGCCGGCCTGCCGCCAGTCCGCGCCATCCATGCGGTTTGCGCCAAGGGCCATCAGCACTTCGGCGGTGTTGCCAGAGGCGCCAAAACTGCCGTCGGCCTGCTGCTGCGTTTCCAACCACGTGAGCGCCTGCCACGCCACAGTGAGCGGCGGAGCCGGCGGCGGGTCCACAGCCATCCAACCCGGATCGCTCCACGAAAAGCCCTCGACGTGCCCATCCTCGCTGATCATCGCGTCGGCAATCCCTACCCAACGCGCGTCCCAAAGCTCGGTAGCCGCGTTCCAGACCGAGGTGGCCCAGTAACGGTCGCCGTTGTCGCAGGCGGGGCTGCTGTCGCCGACGTCTTCGATACTGCACAGGAACAGGCCAAAACCGGAGTCGTCCGTCGTGAACGCTAAACCGCTCAGTTCCAGCGCGTGGTAGGCCGAAATAGGCTCGGTGAAGGTGATGGGGCGCACGATGGTATCGTGAGTCCCAAAGCGCACAACCACGTAGGCTGTGCTGATCGCCTGTTGTGCGCTGAGCGACGTGGCGGCATTATCTTCCGTTGAATCGAACACCATCTGCGCCGCTGTGGTGGTGACCGGCGCTTGTAAAGCTATCATCAAACCCGCGCTCAGCAGTAAGCCTAGCGCAATACTTAACATCACAAAACGTGATCTCATCGAGTGTCTCCTTGCATAGAATAGTCAGATAGTCATTAGTCGAATCGTCCTGTTGTCACCGGCCACTTCTCCCTACGTGCAGGTGAAGGGCAGACAAACAAAAAACCCTTCCCCTTACGTCGGCAGGGGAAGGGCTTGCCAATTCACAGCACCCTTCATACGCCACCCCCTTTCCGCGAAGGTTTTGCGCTCATTTGGGTAGGGGCGGGTAATCTGGCTTCAACGGAGATTGGATTTCCGTTGTTACAGTTGCGGGACAGCGCCGGACTCCGCGTGAGACACGCGCCACCGGCTTCCCCCTTATGCCTCAGACATCCGGGTCTGTAGGCGCCTCTACCATGATCGTACAGCGCATTATAGTCAGCGTAGAAGGGATGTCAAGGCAACCAGGACCTTATCATTCTCGGAAATCAAGAGACATTTGCGCGTCATTTTGG
>DAIUDK010000106.1:0-20587 GCA_036845725.1 Chloroflexota bacterium | reverse complement strand
AATACCGCCGAAGTCACGTCCCTGCCCGGCGAGGACAGCTACGACGACAATTCCAGTGTCTGGACAGAAACACTCTTCGACCACGGTCTCAATCTGCGCATACGCAAGGATGGCAGTTGGGATGACTGGGGAACAGATACCCGTCGCGCTTCGTACAATCTCAACGTCGAAAACGTAGGCGATGTGACCGTCAACGACGTCACGGTCACCGACATCTACCCGGCAGGGATGCGGATGGACGGCGGCATCGGCGGCGGTTTCTGGCGCTGGTGGGATTGGCGCGATCTTGGTGACCACTTCACGATGACGCTGGAGCTGCTGGAGCCGGGCTGGTCGGTGGGCTTCAACTTCGGGCTGATCACCGACACCTCGCCGCTGCCCTTTGGCCTGATCTTCACCAACACGGCGGAAATAATGCTGGTTGGGGGCGACGTCAACCCCGACGACAACACCGATACTGCCGTGCTTACCACCGGCCCCGATCTATGGGTGAAAAAGAGTGTGGTGGACGGCGCTTTCTTGCCCGACGAACTGGTCACCTTCAGCCTGCTCTTCGGCAACGATCGCTACGGGCACGAATGGTGGTGGGATACGCAGGGCAGCGTCTGGCTGACCGACACGCTGCCAAGCGGATTCGAATTCATCACGGCGACGCGCCGGTCTCAGGGCTGGGCGCCCTGGCCTCCCAGTAGTACCAATGGAGACCAACTGGCCTGGGATACCGGCTATATGCCCGCGGGCGGCGAAGACGAGTTGCTTGTCACCGTGCGCATCCCGGCTTCGGCCACCGGCCTGGACACTTTCACCAACTGGGCCGCAGTCGCCAGCAGCGAACCGATCAGCGACACCGAACCTGACTACAGCAACAACCACGCGACGTTGGAACTGCCTATCGATCTACCGTACTTCGAGGTGAGTAAAACCTACGAGAGCACGGCGGTCGCGGGAATGCCCATCACCTACACGTTGACGGTGACGAACAGCGGCAACAGCGTGGGTACGGGTGTCATCCTCAGCGATACGATCCCGGCGGGGCTGGAAAACGTCAACGGGGGAACGCTCATCTTGCCGTGGATGTGGTGGTATATCGACAGCCTCGCGGCAAACGGCGGCGTCACTACCGAGATGTTCGAGGCTACATTGCCCTGTGCGGTGGGCACGATTGTCAACGACGATTACCGCGTGGTGGACAGCGATCAGGGCGTGAGCAGCGCCGTGGGCGCGCCGGTCAGCATTGACGTGCTCGCTCCCACGTTGACCGCGGGATTCGACCAAAGCGCCGTCACGGCCCTCGTCAGCGCGACCCTGCGCTTCACCGATACGTCCACCACGAACGGCCCGGCCATCGCAGCCTGGGTCTGGGATTTCGACGATGGTCACAGCGCCAGCGGAGCCAACACCACGCACACCTACACCACGGACGGGGTCTTCACCGTGCGCCTCACTATCACCGATACGTGCGGCTACACGGCCACGACGACCAGTGTGGTCACCATCGCCGCGCCGGCGTTGGTCGCCAGCTTCGATCAAAGTGCAGTCAGCGCCGTCGCGGGCACAACCATCTACTTCACGGACACAAGCACGACCAATGTGCCGCCCATCGTGGCGTGGGCGTGGGACTTTGGCGATAGCGAAGTCAGCGCAGCGCAGAATCCCACCCACGCATACAACACACCCGGCGAGTTTACCATCACACTGGTCGTTACCGACGCGCTCGGCTATAGCGATGTGGCGACATCCACTATCACCGTGACCCCGGCCTGCATCCCACTCACGGGCATCAGCTTCACCTATCAACCGGCTACAGTTCTGGTCAACACACTCATCACCTTCACCACCACATATTCACCGGCGAATGCAACCGCGCCCATCACCTACGACTGGAGCTTCGGCGATGGACAAGCGGCGGTCGTCGTCACAACGCCGATTACGCACACTTACACCACCGTCGGCGATAAGACGGTGCAACTGACGGCTTACAATAACTGTACACCGGGCGGAGTGCACGCGCAGCAAATCATCACCGCAAAGAGCAGCTCGTATAGCATCTTCCTGCCATTGGTGTTGCGAAATCACTGAGCGTCTCACCGATAAACCAGCAACAAAATGCCCGACACGCGAGCGTGTCGGGCATTTTCTATTATGCGGAGTCTAGTCCGCTACCGGCAGCCAGATCGTGAAGGTTGTCCCCTCCCCCAAAATAGAATCAATGGTAATCTGACCGCCGTGCGCGCGAGCGATTCCCTGCGCGATGCTCAATCCCAGACCCCAACCGAGCACATGCCCCGATTCGGCCAAACGCCCGCGAAAGAAACGCTCAAAGATCCGCTCGCGCTCCTCATCCGTCAGCCCTGGGCCGGTATCGCGGACGACAACGGTCAGCCAAAGACGCTCATCGCGGGAGGCGGTGGCCGTTTCGACGGTAACATGCCCGCCGGAAGGTGTGTAGTCGATGGCGTTTTCGACAATCTCGGACACCATTCGCACAATGCGATCGTGGTCGCCGCGTACAGCAGGAAGCTCAGCGGCAGCCGCCATGCAGGTCAACGTCAGCCCGGCGGCAGCGGCGCGACTCTCATAACGGCGCACGGTATCGGTGACAAGCGGTGTGAGCATAAGGGGCGTCAGCGTCAACCCACCCTGGATGCTGTCCAAAGCAGCCATTTCCAGAATATCATCACTGAGGTGGGTCAGCCGCGCAATCTGGGTTGCGATGGTGTCCAACGCAGCCCGCTCCTCATCGCGCAATTCACCCCGCTGCACTTTGCGCAAGGTCAGATCGAGGATCGTCAAGGGCGTGCGCAGGACGTGCGAGATGCCGGCGATGAACTGACCGCGCGCATGGTCCAACGCTTTAAAACGGCTGATATCCTGATGACTGAAGACGTAACCGACGGCAAGACCGGCAACATCCCTGATTGGGGAAATGACGACTGACGCATCGTACAAACGATTGTCTTTGCGAGACAAAGTAACCTCGCCTCGCCATTCGGTCGTCGTTTGAGAAGTGTCATACATACTCTGTAGGACAGTCTCGGGAAACTGGCTTTTTAGTACAGCGTGGGCCGTCCTACCCAGAATTTCAGCGGCCGTATAGCCCGTGAGCTGTTCGAACGCCGGATTGACATACTGGATGCGAAAATCGTTGCCCAGTACCGCAATCGCGTCTCCCGCGCTACGCAAAATGGCCGTACTCGTATCCCGCTCAGCGGCGATATCCGCCGTGCGAGCGGCCACTTCGGCCTCCAGGCCCTCCCTTAGTCGGACATTTTCAATGGCGATGGCAGCGGCGTTTACCAGAGGGGTCAATCGCTCGACATCCGCTACGGTGAAGGCGTTCAAATCGGCGCTATCCAGATTGAGCGTGCCCAGGACGCGCTGCCGATAACAAATCGGAATGAACAACGCCGATTTTATCCAGGAGATTTCTTCAACGAAGACCCATTCAGGCTCCTGAGATGTATCAGAGATGATGTAAGGTTTCTGAGTACGTACGACCCTACTCAAAACTGGATAATCCCTCAGCGGCGGCGCGAAACTCGCTATGAAGGCATCGTACTCCCCGTACCCCTGCCAGCGCACGGTATGCATCACATCGTCCTCCAGGCACAAAATTGCCGCAGTTTTGAAAGAGATAATACGCCGCGCCTGGGTTAAAATCTCATCCAGAACCATCTCGTAGTCCGTTTGCGAGGTCAGCGCGAGGGTCACTTCGGTGAGCGTCTCGGCTAAAAGCCGCTGCTCGCGTTCTGCCGCCAGCAGGCGCTCGCGCTCCTTTTCAACCCGGTGGCGGATGATAATTTCGGCCTGCAACTGCTCATTCAGATGCCGGAGTGCCTGCATGTCATCGAAGCGGGCGATGACGGTTGTGATAGCATTCTCCAGATCGGACGGATGGGGCGGCTTGATCAGATACGCTCCCACGCCGGCATCGACGGCCTGAGTGAGCATATCGCGTCCGGTGTAGGCAGTGAGGATAATGACAGGTGTGGGACAGACCTGCTGGATCTTGCTGGCAGCGTCGATGCCGTTGATACGTGAAAGACCGATGTCCATCAACACGACGTCCGGCCGCAGCGTCTGAGTCATCTCCACGGCCTCCGCGCCATCGCGCGCCACACCGGCAAGTGCAAAGTCCAGTCCCCGCAGCATCCCCGCCAGCATCTCGACGACTAGGGGTTCGTCATCGACGACCAAAACTCGAATAGCGCGATCTCCTGTCTGCCGCATGTCCCGCCCTCCGATAGCTTAACCCGCCAATAGATTGCATGTTACTGCATTTTGCAAAACTTGGGAATCGTCCATGTAAAAGCGCCCCAGGCACAAGGTCTGAGGCGCTGTACACGCTTACAATTGTTGAGTCAGCTCACTTTGCCGACGCGTCTTCCTCACGCGGTCGAAAATCCAGCGAGACTGAGTTGAGGCAGTAGCGCAGGCCAGTCGGCGCGGGACCATCGTTGAAGATGTGGCCAAGGTGCGCGCCGCAGCGGCTGCACATCACCTCGGTGCGGATCATAAAATGGCTGTAGTCGTTCGCTTCCGCGATTCGCTCCGGTTCAATCGGTGCGTAGAAGCTCGGCCAGCCGGTGCCGGAGTCGAACTTGGTCTGCGAATCGAACAATTCTTGCCCACACGCCCCACACCGGTAGACGCCGTCCTCTTTATAGGTGTGGTACTTGCCGGTAAACGCGCGTTCCGTCCCCTTTTTGCGCATCACGCGATACTGCTCCGGCGTCAAGACCTCTTGCCATTCCGCATCACTTTTCACGATATTTTCGATCATCATTCCTCCCAAAGCAGTCACAAGTTGAAGAATCCGTTAAAATCCGTTCAATCCGTTGACAAAACGCGCCATCAATCAACTTTCAGCTTGGCAACGAAGTGGGTAGTAAACTTCGCCAGCTTGGGCGCGATGACAGCGCGACAGTACGGCTGCTGTTGATTCTGCTGATAATACTCCTGATGATAGTCTTCTGCTTTGTAGAAAACGTCCAACGCCGTCACCTCGGTCACAATGGGCGATTTCCACACGCGCGCGGCCTCCAACTCCACGATCAAATCCTCAGCCGTCGCCTTTTGTGCGTCGGAATGGTAAAAAATCGCCGAGCGATACTGTGTGCCCACGTCCGCGCCCTGGCGATTGAGCGTCGTCGGATCGTGGATGTCGAAGAAGACCTCCAAAAGCTCGCGGAACGCAATCACCGCCGGATCAAAGGTGATTTGCACCACCTCCGCATGCCCGGTCATGCCGGTACAAACCTGTTTGTACGTCGGATTGGGAATCGTCCCGCCGGCGTAGCCAGATTCGACATGCAGCACGCCCTTCAACTGCTCGAATACCGCCTCCAAACACCAAAAACACCCGCCACCTAGCGTAGCGACTTCCACTTGTATATTTCGTGTCATTATGTCCTCCACTGATAAAAACCAGAAATCTCCACGATTAATAAATACTGTCCAATATTTGTATAGTTATAGTTATATTATAGACGATTATCTTCTAAAAGTCAAGGATAAAGTATATGAATTTCATTAATATTCAGGGTGCAGATCCGCGAGAGGTAAGCGCCAAACACAGATGCACGCCGATTGCTAAATAATCAGCGTGCATCCGCAAAAATCAGTGTCCGACACAAACTTACTTCGACTTGAGTTCTTCCGCCGCCAGCGCTGCGCCGATGATCCCAGCGTCGTTCAACGTCGCCGCTGGAACGATGGGGACGTCGACGCTGAGATAACGCACAAATTCGTTCAATTTCTTGCTGGCCCCGCCGCCGAGGATAATCAAATCGGGCCAAAGCAACGCCTTCATCGTGTTTAAATACTGATCGAAGCGCCTGGCCCACGCTTCCCAAGAGAGGTCTTCGCGCTTGCGGGCAGAATCCGCGGCTTGTAATTCAGCGTCCTGGCCGTTCATCTCGATGTGGCCCAACTCAGTGTTTGGAACGAGGATTCCATCGGTAAAGAGCGCCGTGCCCAGTCCCGTGCCAATCGTGACGATCAAGATCAGGCCCTTAACGCCCTTCCCCGCGCCGAAGCGCATCTCGGCCAGGCCGGCAGCATCCGCATCGTTAAGTACCCGCACCGGGCAGCCCGTGACCTCGCCAAACAACTGCTCAATATTCATCCCGATCCAGCTTTTATCCACATTCGCCGCCGTACGCGCGACACCATGCTGAATCGAAGCCGGGAAACAGCAACCGATCGGCCCCTTCCATGCAAAATGCTTCGCCAGTTTCTTGACGACCTTCGCGACCTCACCCGGTCTGGCCCCCTCCGGCGTTGCAATCCGGTGACGGTCTGACAAAAATACCCCTGTCTTCGTTTTAACCGGCGCACCCTTGATACCAGAGCCGCCGATGTCGATACCTAGAATCTCCATTATTCCCCCCAATAGTCTGTCAGTCTTCAGTCCAATAATCCGATAGTCGGATAGTATAATCTACCTTGCGGAAAAACCAAAACAAATGATGAAGTTCGACTGATAAACACCACACTTATCTGGTTTTGGACTACCTGACTTGACTGCCCGACCACTTGACTATTTCCAATTGGCATTTCCCGGAAACCCTGTAGAATAGCAATCCCGTGAGGAGGTGATCATGACAACGAAATATATCTTTGTAACGGGTGGTGTGGTCAGTTCTCTCGGGAAGGGCATTATGGCGGCGTCATTGGGCCATATCCTCAAAGCCCGCGGGCTGAGTGTCTCCATCCAGAAATTGGACCCTTATCTGAACGTCGACCCCGGCACGATGGCGCCCTATCAGCACGGCGAAGTCTTCGTCACCGAAGACGGTGCGGAAACCGACCTCGACCTGGGGCACTACGAACGCTTCATCGACGACAACCTGGGCAAACTCAACAACGTTACCACGGGACAGGTGTATAGCGAGGTCATCGCGCGCGAGCGGCGTGGCGACTTCCTGGGCGGCACAATCCAGGTCGTGCCCCACGTCACCAACGAGATCAAACGGCGCATCATCCGCGCGGCGCAAGACCTGAAGGCCGACGTAGCACTGGTGGAAATTGGCGGCACGGTGGGTGACATTGAGGGCCAACCGTACCTGGAAGCCATCCGCCAGATGCGCAAAGACGTCGGGCGCGACAACGTCCTCTACATCCACCTGACCCTGCTGCCCTACCTGAGTTCCAGCGGCGAACTGAAGACCAAGCCCACCCAGCACAGCGTCCGCGAACTGCGCGGCATGGGCATCCAGCCGGATATTATTGCGTTACGGTCGGATTCGCCCATCAACGGCGATATCCGCGCCAAAGTTGCCCTTTTCTGCGATGTGGAACGCGAGGCAGTGATTCCCTTGACGACGGCGAGCAGTATCTATGAAGTCCCGCTAATGTTAGAAGAGGCCCAACTTGGCGATCTGGCCGTCGGGATGCTGCACCTGCAAGACAAAACCCATCCACCGAACTTGAACGATTGGCGGGATGCCATCGAGCGCCTCAAGTCCGACAAACCGACGGTGCACATCGCGCTGGTGGGCAAGTACGTGGAACTCCACGACGCCTACATGAGCGTCCGCGAGGCGTTGATCCACGCGGGGTTG
The DNA here is from genome assembly GCA_036845725.1 of Chloroflexota bacterium. Taxonomy (GTDB): domain Bacteria; phylum Chloroflexota; class Anaerolineae; order B4-G1; family SLSP01; genus DSWT01. The sequence goes on along the minus strand of DAIUDK010000106.1, from coordinate 13,022 downwards.
TATCATGGGTACGCCATCGAAATCGACTGGATCCACAGTGAGACATTGGAACACGGCGAAGACCTCGAACGAGTCATCCAGGCTGACGGGATCGTCGTGCCCGGTGGATTCGGGTCGCGGGGCATCGAGGGCAAGATTCTGGCCGCAAAAATCGCCCGCGAGAATCAAATCCCTTACTTGGGACTATGCCTGGGAATGCAGGTGATGTGCATCGAGTTCGCCCGCCACGTACTTCAGACCGACGACGTCAATAGCACGGAATTCAAGCACAAGACGCAGCACCCCCTCATCTCGCTGATGCCCGATCAGGAAGACCTGCTCGATATGGGTGGCACAATGCGTTTAGGGCGGTATCCATGCGAATTACAACCGGGCACAAAGGCACGTGCTGCATACGGTGTGGAAGAAGTCTACGAGCGTCACCGGCATCGCTTCGAGTTCAACAACGCCTACCGTGAGGTTTTGGGAAAGGCGGGGATGATCTTCAGCGGTCTATCGCCGGATAACCGGCTGGTCGAAATCGCCGAATTGCGCGATCACCCGTGGATGCTCGGCAGCCAGTTCCACCCGGAATTCAAATCGCGCCTGCAACGCCCACATCCCCTCTTCCGGGGGTTTGTGGAGGCGGCAATAAAAAGAATCGGCGGATAAGATAGCCGTGGTTATGTCATCAAAATAAAAGAGGAAGAGTGGGGATTTGGGGGCGGGCGCAGCCCGCCCCCAAATCCCCACCCCCACATTTCAAGAAGACACTACCGCAAGGTACTGCACAAACCACGCAAGAGGCCGGAGAGGGCGGCGCGCTTCTCAGGGGATAGTTTCTGGGGAAGTGCGCGCAGCCGTTCGGTCTCCTGATCCATTTTTTCGACGAACCAGACGAAAACCTCAGGTTCCTCCAACTTCAGCGCGCCCGGCCCCACCCACACCAATCGCGGCTCGACCCACACGTCTTCGTTCAAGGTGTTGGTGATGTAGGCATGCAACACGCCGCCCGCCGCGCGTGCTTGTTTGCCTGGGTTGTGCTGCATCCGCCGCCAGGTCATCATCGAGCGACGATAGAAATGCTGTTTGGCATACCGAAAATTGCCCGTGTACGCCTTCACCTCCAGGGCAAACACACCCGGCGGCCCCAACAACACCATATCGATATCCACCTTGCTGCCCGGTAATTTGACATTGCGAAATAGCGTCCAATCGCCGCCGAGACCCAGACGCAGCAGCCGCGCCACCTCACTTTCGCCAAGCTGCCCACGGCGAAAGTTCTGTTCCTCTTGCCACAATTCGACGAAGCGGTTGCTCAACCAGAAGAGCGGCAGAAGCAAGGCCGGGACAAGCGGCCAAAGCCACAAGGCCGGCGCTTTTCGATTGACAACCTCCATCACAATGATTGCCAACACGACCAAAAGTCCTGCCAGGACAAGGAACATCACGATGGCGGCAATGATGGCGCTCTGCCGGTAGCGACGCTGCACTTCGTTGGCGAGATAGTCCGATCCCTGGATGACGGGCATCGGGCGCACCATATGATCGTCGGAAGCAGTACGGTTGGCTTTCGAGGCATCTTCAGACGCACAGACCGGCTTGCGCTCGCGTTCCGGCTTCGATGCCTTGGGGACAGACGCTGCGGGAGCACTCTGCTGCCGCTCCGCGGATGGTGGCGGCTCGACGGCTTGCTGGCGCTCTTTCTGCGCGGCGCGTCTGTGTTTCTCGGCCTCGCGGCGCTCCAACGCGACCGGCAACATCACCCGGGCGGCCTCGCGCAACCGCGCATCTTTCGCATACCAGGCCGCGCGGCGCAAATCCTTCACCCGCACCGTTCCCGCGTCCACTAACTTGCCCAGCGGACGGTTCAAGCGGCGGAAAGGCCAGGCGATCAAACGCGCGTCCTCCAGTGCCATTGTTACATCCGTCAGACGGTGGGTGGTCTCCAGAAGGATCTGAGCTGCCTGGCGAACGTCCTCATTGCGTGCCTCTAGCGCCGCCCACAGCAAATCCTGGCGCGTGAGCCGGTTCTCATCCAATAACGCGCCCAACGTGCGGGTCTTTTCGCCACGCACAACGAACGGCCACACGACTGCGCGCGCATCGCGCACAACCTGAAAATCCGCATCCCAGGCTGTATCAGGCTGCGCCACCTCCTCGAACGTCGAGACAGCATCGAGTGCCGGCTGCAATTCAGGTTCCCAGGAAGCATCTGGTTCTTCAGCCAGTTCGGTATCCCATGGCGCTTCGAAGGACTCGACATCCTCGGGCTGCCCGGCAACCCCCGGGTCCTCCGCAAACTCTGGCAGCGGAGCCTCATCACTGGCTCGAGTGGGAAGTTCCCAGGAGATAAGCTCGGGGATCGGGGGAAATTCCGGCATCGACACAATGGTTTGTGCTTCTAACGCCACCAACGCATCACGCGCCATCGCATTCTCCGGCGACAGCTGCACTGCGCGCCGCAGTGCCGAGAGTGCAATATTTTGATCCGGAGCTAATCCACCGAGTACCACCCACGCGTCGGCATCGTGCGGATACAATCTCAGATATTCACGCAGGCGCAGCAGAGCAGTTTCCCGCTGCTCATCACGGGCCAGTTGCAAAATGTCCAGTAAGCGCGCGTCCACAGTATCAAAACACCTTACAGCGCATTACGCCAGCCGCACACTAAACTTCTCTACGAGGTGGTCCGGGAAATAGGATTCCTTCGCCTGGCGCAGACCGGGATCGCCCAGGTCCTGCTCGCGGTTGATGAAATCGACCCTTCCCTGCCAACGCTGCTCAGAGAACTGCTGCGTGATCATCGGATAGATGCCTTTGAACTCGGGGTTCGCTTTTTCGATGTGGACGACGGCCGTGGTTTCATTCAACTGCTCGCCGAGGGAGAACGCCTGCACTTTCCCATCGACGAGTATGGCCCCACCCTCAAGCCGCAGCGCGTCAAAGTGATCCAGCGCGTCGCGGATACCGCGGAACTCGTGGAGCAGGCTGATATCATCCTCGCACAACCGCTGCTCGCACCACACTTCTGCTAGTGCCAGACAATCGTCGGTGAGCGAAGGTGTGATCGGTGCATAGGTGTAGGCATAGGAACGCAAAAACTGGTTGACATGATTGCGTTTCTTGCTGTACTTGCGCCCAGCGAGCGAACCCAGATCCTCACTGCGATAAATGTAATCGAAGTGGGCGCGCACCGGCTCGACGACAAACTCCTTACAGCCCTGCAACTCGTCAGCGAGACGCCGGTCGGCGCGCTCGATCGACGGCGACGCCACACCACGTGTGTCACGCAGCCAGTACAGCAAATCGCGCGTTGCCGCGTCGCGCGGCGTCGGGCCAACCGGCTGAAGCGCGAATGGCTCTTCCTCGCGGTCGGCGACAATCAACAGACACTCTCCGTCAATCGACCAGCGAAAATTGTAGTATTCACGCCAGATAAACAAATTGATAAACGTCAATTCTGAAGTGTCCGGCTGGTACTGCCACAAGCGTCGATGCAATACTTCGCGATCCTCAAGCGTCAACGGCTTGAAGTCCGGGAACGTTGGATACGTCGTCATAAAGTCAACTTGCCTCCTAGAAATGGACCTTTAGAACGTTAAACTATCAGAAAGCTCATTATACAGGAAAACGCGCCGGATGTTACGCGTCGCTGTAAGCATCGGCATTTTCAGCGCGCAACCAATCCAACAGGACAGCATAGTCCACGATCTTCAAATCAGGTCGTGCCTCATGCGGATCGGTGCCGAAAAAGCACGTACGGATGCCGGCGCGCTGCCCGGCGACGATGTCCAGGTCGCGGTCGCCGATGAGAAGACACATAGCGCGGTTAAGGGCGTACTGCGCGATCAAAGCGTTCAACGACTCAGGATCGGGCTTGCGCGGGTACGGGTCTTCCTTGGCAATATAATCGGTGAAATAGCGCGCCAGATTGTGGGTTTCCAACAAGGCCTGCAATGAAGCCTCCGTGCGATGCGTCACAATAAAATTGCGCCCGCCAATCTCGCAGACGTAGCGGCACACCGCTTCAACACCAGAGAACGGTGGCTGGTACTGCTCGGCGATAGCGTCATAGGCGCGCTCGAAATGCTGCCGAAACGCATCCTCATCCAGAGAAAACGTATCCGCCAGTGTGCGAATACCAAAGGACGTAGAGCGTTTGAACAAGGCCTTCAGCCACTCCGGCGAGGCTTCTTCTCCAAAATCGCGCAACGCCACCCGGCATGCCTCCACCACCGCCGGATATGTGTCGAACAACGTCCCACCCGCATCCCAGAACAGGTATTTGATCAAAGTGTCACCCTATCATCAGCCAACAACGGCATCGTCACCAACAACAGTCCATCCTGCCCTAACGATTTCTGCGCAAGCACATCACCCGCGCCAGAAATCACCCACGCGCCACCGAAGGAATTGTCATCTTCCAAATCACCATCATCGAGATAGTTCACCAGCAGCGTCGTCACACCTGCCATTCGGACACGCGCAGCATACGCACCTAATTCTTCGCGTTCCCATCGCGCTTGATCGCAGGTTCCATCGTCGAAGCCGCGCGCAAAAGGAAACAGCAACCAGTCCGGGTTCAACGTTCGCACACGCTGTACAAGATCATCATCGAAAAGATCGCCGCACAGCAAGAACGCCACCCTGCCCCACGGCGTGCAGACGCCGTGGATATCGATTCCATGCGCGTACACCGCCGGATCGGCATACCGTCCGTGCCAGCCAGGCGTGATGCGCCGGTATTTGAGCGCAATCTCCCCCGTAGGCGACAGCAGCACCGCCGTGTCGTACAACAGTGCGCCGTCGCGTTCCAGCAGCCCGAAACCAAGCCACAACTTGCGCGCCTGCGCTACGGCAGAGAGCGCCCGCGTCGCCGGGCCGGGGAGCAACTGACCGAGCGGCAAATCGCGCGCGGGGTCGTCGTTATTGACCAGGCCGGTCGGCGCCGCCTCCGGGAACAGTACGACAGCGGCCCCGGCATCAGCCGCAGCGTTCGCCATACGCACCATCACGTCCAGGTTCGCCGTCACATCCGACGAAATCCGATTCACCGCCAACGCAAACGTGACCACGCACGCCCCTACAAAGTCAGATTCACCCATTATAGCAGAAGCGGCAAAGGATGCATAGCACAAGACCATCACGACTTTTGTAGCCTGGTTTAACATTTTTGCATTGTCCTCCGGCGTAAAATGTGATATGCTTACAGATGTATGCAGCACAATCCATGCCAGTGGAGGCTTAGCCTTCAGCCAATGGTGGGCGGCAAAAGCAGTCTACTGGGTCTTGTGAGTTTGCGAGCGCAACAAATGACACGCATCATCAGCATCCTCAATTACAAAGGCGGCACGGGCAAGACGACGACCACCGTCAACCTGGGCGCGGGGCTGGCGCTGCGTGGTGCGCGCGTGCTGTGCATCGACATGGACCCACAGGGCAGTCTGGGGACGTGGCTGGGCGTCCGGCACCCGCGCGGTAGCGCCGACGTGATGCTCGGTTACGCCGCGCCTGAGGAGTGCATCGTCTCCGCACGTGAGAACCTCGATCTTATCCTGGGCAGCCAGGCGTTGGTACGGACCGAAGGACAGCTCTGGAAGTTCCCCGACGAACGTGTGGCCCGGCGCGTCCTCTACCACACGATGAAATCGGTCAATGGCTACGATTACGTCCTACTCGACTGCTCGCACAGCATCAGCATGCTCACGCACAATGCGCTGCTCTATGCCAACGAACTCATCGTCCCTGTTTCAACGGATTATCTTGCCATGGTGGGGATCCGGCAGGTCATCGACACGCTCAAAAGCATCGGGCGCATCCCCGACCACCAGCTACGGCTGACGTTGGTTGTGCCAACGATGTACTATGGGCGACTGCGCAAAGACCGCGATGTGCTACAACTGCTCGAACAGTACTTCCGGGGCAAAGTCGCCGATCCCATCCGCGCCAACGTCAAGCTGGCCGAGGCGTCGAGTCACCAGCAGAGCATCTACGAATACGCGCCTCACAGTCCCGGTGCGGTTGACTACACACAATTGGTCGAAAGGGTAATGAACGATGTCTGACGCGGAAAAACAGCCCCAACCACGCGCGCTCGGCGACAATCCGTTCGCCGATATGGACACGCTCGAATGGCTCGGCATCGAAACGCCACCCGCGCCGGAAGACGCCATACCGGAGCCAGAGGCAGCCGTCCCGCCGGAAATCGAAACGCTCCTGGCACTCGATCTCCCCGATGACGAGGCTGAACGTGCCCTTCAGGAATGGCTACGCGAAGAAACACCGCCGGAACCCCCGCCGGCCGACGCTTCACCTGTCCCAGACGCCCAAACCCAACTCCTCGCGCGCCTGCTCGCCGAACAACCACCCCTTCGTGAGGATTCGTAATCGAAAATGAAACCGCCAGGGGTATAATACCCCTGGCGGTTTTTCCACAACTTACTTTCTGGCTGACGGCTAATCACTGATCGCTAAAACCCTTCTAGCTTACTCAAATCCACAATCCCCTCTGCCAGCCCCGCGATGCGCTGCAACAAGGCCAGACGCGCCTCACGCAAGGCAACGTCCTTGTCCATCACCAACACCTCGTCGAAGAACGCCTGGATGAACGGTACGAGCGGCGTAAACTCCGTGAGGAAGCCGTCTACGTCGCTTTCCGGGCTGATGGCGGCCTCAGCAGTAGACAGCGCCTTGTAGAGCGCCTGTTCGGCGGGTTCGCGCAACAGCGACGCATCCAGCGTGAAACGCGGCTGCTCGCGGGTGATGCGGACGCAGCGCGCGTAGTTGTCGAGCAGGACGCTCCAACCGTCTTTGGCGACCCAGGTCGTGAGCTGTTGCGCAGCTTCGCGGGCCAGGACGGGATTCTCACCCCGCGCCGCCAGCGCCGCCTCGACGACGTCGAAGGCCAGGCCGGTTTCGCGCAACATCACCTGGAGCCGCCCGACGATAAAGTCCACAGCAGCGGCGAGGCTTTCGGAAGACGCTTCGACCGGCAGCGCGAGCGCCGCTTCCGCCAGCCCTGCCCGTGTGGAGAACGGCAACCCGCGCTCTAGCAGGATTTGCACAACGCCGGCCGCGGCCCGGCGCAAGCCGTAGGGATCCGCCGACCCGGTCGGCGCGAGACCCACAGCAAACAGGCCCGCCAGGCTATCCAGCCGGTCCGCCAGCGCCAGCGCGACGCCCGGCGCGCTCTCCGGCAGCTTGTCGCCCGCCGAACGCGGCAGGTAATGCTCGAAGATCGCCTGCGCGACCGTCGCCGGTTCGCCGGAGCGTTTGGCGTATTCGCGGCCCATGATGCCTTGCAGGCTCGTCATCTCCACGACCATGTGCGTGGCGAGGTCAGCCTTCGCCAGATACGCCGCGCGGTTGAGCGTGTCCATATCCTCGGCGGACAGGTGCATCCGCTCGCCCACCCACGGCGCGAGTTTCTCCAGCCGCTCGGATTTCTGCAACATCGACCCCAGGTCCATTTGGAAGGTCAGTTTTGCCAAACCGTCACGGTACTCCGCCAGTGGCTTACGGCAGTCCTGGTTGTAGAAGAACTCCGCGTCGGCGTAGCGCGCGCGGATGACGTCCTCGTTGCCCTGGCGGACGAGGTCCAGGTGCTCGCTGCCGCCGTTACGGACGGCGACGAAGTGCGCCATAATGCGTCCGCGCGCATCAAACACTGGGAAGTAACGCTGGTGCTTCTTCATCACGGCGATGAGCACGTCCTGTGGCAGCGTGAGATAGCGCTTCTCGAACGCGCCGAGCAGCGCCGTGGGGACTTCGACCAGGTTGGTGACTTCCTCCAACAGCGCCGGATCGTCGGGGATTTGCCCGCCGACCTCCGCCGCAACCGCCTGCACCTGGCGCAGAATCTCCGCCTGGCGCGCATCCTGATCGACAATAACGCCATAGGAGGCCAGTGTGGGCCGGTAATCGCTCGCAGCAGCCAGCGCCACTTCAGGCGATCCCGCCGGGCGCGGGCCACGGGTCACGCGCCCGCTCTGCAAACCGGCGTAGCTGAAGGCGACTTCGTCCTCGCCCAACAGCGCCAGCAGCCAGCGAATGGGCCGGCTGAACGCGACGCCGGTTTCGTTCCAACGCATCGCGCGCGGGAAGCGCAGCCTGGCGATCCAGTCGGGCAAGAGGTCCGCCAGCACATCGGCGGCAAAGCGTCCGGGCACGTGTTGGGTGACGAAAATATACGCCCCACCCTCCGTCTCGCGGACGACCAAATCCGCCACGTCCACGCCTTTGGAGCGAGCAAAGCCCTGCGCGGCGCGCGTCGGATTTCCGTCCGCGTCGAAGGCGGCGCTGGCGGGCGGGCCTTTGATTTCCAGCGTCTCGTCGGCCTGCCGAAGCGCCATATCCGCCACGTAGACCACGAGACGGCGTGGCGTACCCCAGATGTGAACGTCGCCATGTTCCAATTTCGCCGCGTCGAGGGCGGCGGAGACCAGTTCGCGCCACTGCGCCAACGCGCCGGTGAGGTGCGAGGCAGGCAGCTCTTCGATGCCCAGTTCGAAGAGAAACGGCGCGCATCCCTGAACGGGGACGGTTTGCACAGTCGGTGGCATCTTGTCTTGCAGCGGCAGATGCATCAACGCGCCCGGCGAGGCTGAGGCCGAGGTCAGTCCAGGGCGCTTTTCCCACGGGAAGCCGGCCCGGTCGCGCTGCGCCAGGTACGCTTCGGCGACCTGCCGCGACAAATCGCGCATCCGCTTGAAGAAGACGGCGCGCTCGGTGACGCCCACCGTCCCGCGCGAGTCGAGCAGGTTGAAGGCGTGCGAGCAGCGCAGGATGTAGTCGAGCGAGGGCACGACCAGCCCGTGTTTGAGGTTGAGCAGCGCCTCTTTCTCGAACAGGTCATACATCGCCTGCACGCGGTCGATATCGGCGTACTCGAACTCGTAGCGGCAATGGTCCACTTCCTGATCGGCCAGAATTTCGCCGTAGGTGTGATTGTCATCCCAGGCCATATCCCACACCGAGCGCACGTTTTGGAGGTACATCACGATGCGTTCTAGGCCGTAGGTCATCTCAACAGACGGAATTTCCAGGTTGATGCCGCCGGCCTGCTGGAAGTACGTGTACTGTGTGATCTCCTGCCCGTCCAACCAGACCTCCCACCCCAGGCCCCACGCGCCGAGCGCCGGGCTTTCCCAGTTATCCTCGACGAAGCGGATGTCGTGCTCCTCGCGGCGGATGCCAATGGCTTCCAGGCTCTTGAGGTAGCGTTCCTGCGGGTCGCCGGGATCGGGCTTGAGAATGACCTGCAACTGGGTGTGCATCTGCATCCGGTTGGGATTTTCGGCGTAGCGCCCGTCGTCGGGTCGGTACGACGGCTCGATGTAGACCACGTTCCAGGGTTCCGGCCCCAGCACGCGGAGGAAGGTCGCCGGGTTCATCGTGCCCGCGCCGACCTTTTCGCTATACGGCAGCCAGAGCAGCGCGCCCTGGTCAGCCCAGTAGCGTTGTAAGCGGAGAAGGACTTCTTGAAATGTCAGCATACGTGATTCACCTCAGATAATGTCAACGGATTCAACGGATTGTAACGGATTTTTGTGTGCGCGCCAACGCTCAACCGCTCACTGCCCCCGTCCCGGAGGCAGGTTAAGCAAGAGCTATACTTTAGCACCAAAACTGCTGCAAGGCGCGATAATCGAGGAGGAGGATGCCCTCTTCTTCCACGATGTCTCTGGCCTGCTGCGACGTCCAGAAATCGAAGTCCGCCTGGCGGGAACGGTTGTCGCCGGGTTCTATCGCCAGCAATTCTGGGGTATCGAGACCCGGGTGTATCGCCCACTCGCTCAGCCCGGCGGGTAACACGCGTAACAACTCGGCGTAACGAGCAGCTTTGGTGAGCGGATCAAGGAGATAGCTGTCCAAAAAGTCATGATCGTTGGCGGGCAGACCCAGGCCTTGCACCTTTTCAATCCAGGTTCGTCCGGCGACGCGCAGCGCCAGTCCGTACTCTCGCGCCAGACTCAGCATCACATCGAAAACTTCAGGTTTGCGGCCGATGCGCAGCGAATGCCAATCCAGGTGCGTGGGTTGCAGCCCGGCTGCCAGTACGACTTCGATTTGCGCTCTGAATTCCATTTCCAGTTCATCCAGGCTGACCTGCGCGAAAAACTTGGACATCCAGTCGAAGGTGTAGAAATAGCCGGCTTCATCGCTCAAGGTCGGCGCCTTCTCTCTGGGCGTCACCGGCCCCCAACGGTAATCGATCCCATCGCAAATCACGGTGAGATGCACGCCGAAGGAAATGTCGGGATGCTGCGCCAGGAAACGCATCGCGTGCAGCGCCCAGGGGCAGGGCACCATCAAGGTCGTGGAGCGGACCATGCCCGCCTCCAGCACGCGCACAATCGCCGCGTTGACCGCGTGGCACATCCCGAAATCGTCGGCGTTGAGAATCAGCAAACGCGCGTCGGGCGGGCAGCCCAAGAGGCGGTTGGTTTGGCGTTTGTTCAATGTTTATCCTTTTGATTTGGCACGAATATCAACACCAACGGGATTCACAGGCAAAAAGAGGTAATGAACCCGTTGCGCCAATTCGCTATGTCTATCGATCCCTAACCAGCCTATCATTTTCTCAATTTCCGGCAGCCATGCCTGTTCGTTTTGCGGACAGTTGAGATTTTCCCGGTTTTCACCGTAAAAATAGATGAACAGAAGACGCGCATTCACCGGAGGTGAACATTCACGCACCAAAAAGTACAACACAGCCAATCGGTTTGCATACTGGTAATAGGGAGCGAGCCAGTTTTCAATTTGTTGTTGACGATTGCCAAATGCCTCGCTCGTTTTTTCCAAAGCCGAATAGATGACCTGCTTGCTCACACGACTTGTCGCGCCACACTTGCTTTCAAGTTCTCCGATATGGCCTTTGGCTTCTACCAATAGCCATTCGGCTGTATCGTCAAAATAAACCTTACCCACCGCGTCCCAATTCTGAGCATTACCAGTTTGCGGCCAAAACGATTTCCACTTTTCTTGGACTTGAGCGTCTTCAATAAACTCCAACCCAACGAGTTCTTTATCGTCTTGCAATGGCACATTTTTCGGGGAAAAGTTGAAATCCAACCACTTAACACCCTGAACACGGACAACATCAATGACCTTTCGAGAAAGATAGGCGCGATGATAACCCAAATGACGCAATAAGTGCCATTCACTTCCATAGCCGTAGCCTATTTCTGTCATAACATCTTCTTTTCCTAAGGAAGGCGGTTAACTATGCTTTTGAACAACCTCCCAAGCCACGCTCTGCGCCAGCCGCGCCTGCACCTCCGGTATCTCAACCAGTGTTTCGCCGCCCGTCGTCGTGAGCTTCGCAGGCAGGCCCACGGGGCTTTCGCCGAAGAACGTCGCATAGAAGACGCATGCCGCCAGGTAGGAGCCGAGGGGCGTGGGGTGGCTCTTGTCCTCGGTGTACAGCGCCAGCGACGGGTCGGCGGCGAGCGCAGCTTCCCACGCCAAGCCCACAGGTGCAACGCGCGCGCCGATCTCCTGCGCGAGCGTGGTGTAGACGCGCGCCAGCCCGGCCTGCATCTCCGGGAAGTGCTGACGCGCCCATGTCATAAAGAGTACCGTCTGCGCACCGGTCGAGGCGATCATTGGCTGCAAGGCGGCTGCCGCCATGAACATCTGCGGCGTGTCCTGAATCGGGCGGATGCTGTGCTCTTGCAACACGACGACATCCCACGTTTCACACAATGTTGCGAGGGTGGCCTCATTCTGCGCGTGCCATTCGAGCGTCACCCCGCCCGCTGTGACCTGATGCACGTCCACCTCCTTGCCACCCGCCGCCGCTAACTGTGCCAGCATCGTGGGCAACTCGTTGCAATAGATATAACTGTTGCCGAGGAAGAGAATCCGCTGCGCTCTCATCTCAATACCGCTCCCAGTGGATGACCTCTTCGAGGGATTTCTTCTCCTTCGTGGGCCACTCCACCGGCACACCGACTGGCACTAATACCATCAGCCGCTTCTCCACCGGAACGCCGAGCAGGGTCTTGAAGGTGTCCTCGTTGCGCAACACGTAGCCTTCGAGCCAGCACGAGCCGTAGCCAAGCGCGGTGGCGGCGAGGAGCATGTTCTGCACGGCGGCGGCCCCGTCCTCCACCCACCAGCGGGATTCCGGGTCCATCACCACGGCAATCATCGCACCGGCCTGCTCGATCCACTGCGAAGTGGTCGCTAACTGCTCGATTATCGTATGATCGGTGACGACGATGAAGTCCCACGGCTGCTTGTTACTGCCCGACGCGGCGAGCCGTCCGGCATCCACGATTTTCTCCAAGTCCTCACGCGGGATCGCCTCCCCCGTGAACGCGCGCACACTGCGCCGGGTGCGAATCGCTTCGAATACGTCCATTGTGACCTCCTGTGCAAATCAGCGAATCAAAGAATCAGCGAATGAGCGAATGAGCGAGTAGAGCCTAATCACCGATTCCCAGTTACCAGTTACTGATTACCACTCCCCCACTCACTTTTCAGTGCCGCAAAGGCGAGGGTGGTTTCGCGCGTGCCGTCGGGCAGGCGGATGTTGCCGCGGAAGCGGCCTTCGAGTTGCATCCCGGCCTTTTCGGCGGTGCGGCGGCTGGCGACGTTTTCCTCATTGCAGCGCCAGGTGAGGCGTTCCCAGGGCCATTCGGAGAAGCCCCACGTGAGGAGCGCGCGCAGCACGCGCGCGCCCAGACCCCTGTGCGCCGCATCGGCGCGGATCCACATGCCGATTTCGGCGGCGCGGTTGTCCAGCTCGCCCTCGCGCAAGTGAAAGCCGGATCCGCCCAGCAGCCGCTTGCCATCAGGCGAAAAAATGCCCAGGACAAAATTTGTGGAAAGTAGATATTCACCGCGAAAGCGCCGAACGGTTTGTTCGGCCTCGACTTCCTCAGTGTGGGGCTTGGCCCACGGCATAAAGCGCCTCAGATGCTCATACGAGGCATTGACCGCCTCCGCCAGCAATGGCCCATCGCCGGGCACGTAGCTGCGAATAGTGAATTCGGCGGTGACATACTGATCAGGTGCGAAAAACGGTTCTGTAT
>DAIUDK010000105.1:0-20669 GCA_036845725.1 Chloroflexota bacterium | reverse complement strand
CGGCGAGAGCGGCCCCGACTACTACTGCGAGTTCTGGTTGCCGATCACGCCGAAGGTTTGATAGAAGAAAAATCGCCACAATCAGCGCCGAAGCTCTGCGCCTCGGCGCTGATTTCATACACCGTGACCTCTCGCACTTGTCGTAACAAAAAAACGGTGTTATACTTGACATAAGATACAGGGACGGAAATCCGTCATTAGGAAACGCCTTATATTGTGGGAGGAAGCACGATGAACAACCTGAAGTCGCGCATGTGGCGTCACGGGCGGCGTGTTGTTGGCGCTGTCGAGGACAAGGAATTCCACTATTGGACGACATTGTCACGTGGATTCGTGGTCATACTGCTCTTATTAGCGACCGGCGGCTGGATAGCGCCAGTCGTTGTTGTTGCCGCGCCAGCGACGCCGACCGGCGGCGCAACCTTCAATATCACGTGGGGTGTGCCGCCAAGCTGTGAGACGCCGCCCGCCGAAGCGGTGACCGCGCTCGACTACGCCGCGTCGCTCTGGGGAACGTGGATTTCGTCCACCGTGCCCATCGAGGTGACGGCCTGCTGGAAGCCCAATCCTTGTGGAAGCAACGCGCTGGGCTGCGGCGGGCCCATGGCGTATGGGATGGATTTCCCCAACGCGCCGTTTGCGAGGACAAATTACCCCATTGCGTTGGCAAACGCGCTCAGCGGCCGCGATCATCTGCCGGGTATCGAAGACATTACGCTGGAATTCAACGCAAACATCGCGTGGTCGTTCGAGCTGACGCCGACGCTGCGCATGCACTCTCTCTCGTCAGGCCAGGATTTTGTCACGATAGCGTTGCACGAGCTGGCCCATGGCCTGGGCTTTATCGGCAACATGTACGAACGCTATAACGTCGGCTTTTGCCTCATGTATTGCCCCACCCCCTACGACCAGCTTGCGGTGGACAGCGAGGGCGTCGTGCTGCTCAGCTACCTCACTCCTGACCCCCGCGAGCTGGCCGCGCGCCTCAGGAGCGATGCCAATTTCGGCGGGGCCAATACCATCGTCGCCAATAGCGGGACGGCGGCCAAACTCTATGCGCCGGGCTATTGGAGCGCCAGCAGCCTCTCCCACCTCGATGAGGCGACCTACCAATACACCGAGAACTCGCTGATGACCCCCGTTTACTACAGCGGCGCCACCCGCCACCCCGGCCCGGTGACGTTGGGTATCTTCCAGGATATGGGCTGGCTGCGCGCCGACGGCGTTCCCAACGTAGCGACGAGCGGGCCGTGGACCGTGGGCGTGGGAAACAGCGCGGTCTTTAGCGGAACACTGATCTGGCCGGCCTACACCGGCCAGCCGATCACCTACACCTGGAAGGCCGCGGATCAGCTTACGGTCACCCATCCCAGCCTGACCGCAACGGATAACGTGACGTTCACCTGGAACACACCGGGCGAAAAGCGGATCACGCTCACCGCCACGGACGGCAGCGCGTCCGCCAGCGCCACACGCGCGGCGCTCGTCTACGACGTCACCGTGAGCGGCCCGGCGCTAGGCCAGACGAATCACGCCTATACTTTCGACGCCGAGGTGACGCTGTACACTCTTCCCGTCACCTGGACCTGGGAAGCGACCGATCAACCTATGGTGACACACCCGAATCAGTACCAATCCGACAGCGTCACTCTCACCTGGCTCACGCCGGGCGCGAAAACCATCACCATCACGGCTACCATCGGGGAGTCGCCGGCGCAGGCCGTGCATACCATCGCCATCGAAGGTATCGTGTTCAACCAGTTTGTCTTCCTGCCCCTGGTGCAACGGCAGTGAAGCAATGGAATGTGTTGTAAGGAGATACTCTGATGAACAATCCAAGACGTCCGGTGTGGATCATAGCGAGCGTTTGCTGCATCATCGTGGGCGGGCTGGCGCTGCGGCCCGGCGCGACCGCGCGTTCGGCTTTCGTCCAGGCACCGCTCGAACCTGCCGCCCCAACCGAGATCCAGGCTGCGACCACACACACTACCCTCACCTCGCTGACGGAGAGCGAGGATGGTGTTACAGATCTTCGATTGACCGCTCCCGGTTACCAGGGCGACCCCACTTCGATCGTAGTGGACGAGAACGGCTACACCATTTGGACCTACGATAACTGGCAGGAAACCAATTGGTGCGTGCAGTTTTCGCGGCTCCGTTGGCCTTTCAATCTGGGCGCACAGGACCCCACCGAGTTGAGCGAAACGACGTTGATCTTCACCTTTGCCCATAGGGCCTACCGCTATTCGGCAGAAGGCGATCCACTCTACATCGATCCCACCTGGGGCGTGTCGCTCAACCGCATGCCGGGGCCGGAGGATTTTCGGGAGGGCTACTTTCCTAGCGGGTGGAATATCATCGGCGCTATTGGCGCCACCCCGACGGACTCCTCTGAGACAGTCCTGGTCGAACAAGAAGTGCCCTTCGACTCCACCGAGCTGATCGACGGCGAGAACAATATCTGGTTCCGGCAGTCTGACTTTTGTCCCTTACCGGAACTGTGGGACTGCGCCTGTACCTGTTACGATCTGTTCAGCATCAAGCTGCGCGCGCGGGTCAGGTTGAGCGTCAAGGAGGTTTCGCCCGCACCGGACGCGCGCAACGTCTGGCCTGACCAGGGCAAGAAGGCACAGGATTCCGAAATCCGCGTCAAGTTCACCACGCTGGTTTCCCCCACCACTGTCAGCAAAGAAACATTCCAGGTCTACTATTTTGACGAAGACGCCAATAAAGTCTTTGTAGAGGGGGAAGTCGAACCCATCTCGGAATTGGAATTCGCCTTCGTACCTGCTGCGGAACTCCTGCCTGGCGTCCGCTACGTAGCGCAGGTATGGGGCGAAAACGACGCCTCAGCCTACAGTCACGACGAGTGGGTGCAGGACCTCAGCGGCGGTCCGTTGGCGGATGGACAACTGTGGACCTTCTGGACGCTGCCTGATCTGCAAGTCACCGTCAAACCGGTGCAGGTTTTAGAGGATATGGCGCTCATCGTCAACAAACCTACCGTGCTGCGCGCCTTCATCCGCTGGGACGCGCACGAAGGCGTTTTCTGGAAGAGCATCGCGCCTGACGTGCAAGTAGAGGACGTCGTTGTGTCCTGGTTGTCACCCGACGGGGCAACGTCGACGACATACCGTTGGAGCGATGGGGATCAGTGGAGACCTGAACTGACCCCCGAGACGGCACGCCACAAACGCGAATACCGCGAGTTTACGTTCAAGGAAGAGAGCTATAACCTGCGCGAAAAGCGCCTCTTGCTGGACAGTTTCGACTATTTCGGGTTCACGCCGACAGATACCGGCATGTACAATTTCGAGTTTACCGTGTGGGTGAAGGACAGCCGGGGCAAAAGCCATCCCTTTAGAGGGTATGCCAGCACCGCCGCCGCAGCGGAAAACATCTTCCCCATCTATATGCGCGCCGTCGGCGTTGGACCGGACTATGGGAAGACCGGCACGGTTGACCTGAGCGAGTTGATCCGCAACAACCTGCGCGGGATGCGCGCGCTGTACCCCGTCCCTGATGTGAATTGGCCTCCCGCGCCCAGCGCGATGGCCTATTACTCCCCTACCACCACGGGCCTGCTCGTTGATTGGACGGTGAAACCCTGGGCGCCCTTTTATTCGGAGGAACTCTATCTGCTGCGCGAGATGCACGCCCTCTGCGTGCGCACACCCGGCTGCTGGGCGATGGTAGGCATAGCGTCCAGAGACTGGCTCAACACCCCCGGCAACACGCA
The DNA here is from genome assembly GCA_036845725.1 of Chloroflexota bacterium. Lineage (GTDB taxonomy): Bacteria > Chloroflexota > Anaerolineae > B4-G1 > SLSP01 > DSWT01. The sequence continues at coordinate 16,930 of DAIUDK010000105.1, read as the reverse complement.
GCGCGAATCTGCGCCGACCGGCGCGCTGGTACGGAACGACAGCAACACCCTTGCCAAACGCTACGTGACCGCGCACGAAGTGGGCCACCTGGCGCACATCGACGTGCACTACGAAGGCCCCAGCGGGACCGGCTTCGATGTCGTCGCGGGCGGTATCAAGAATGCGGAACAGGGTTACACCGATTTTATGACGGCGGAACCGGAAGAGATCGGTGACGTCGCTTTGTGGATCACCGACCAGCACTATGTAGTGATACAACAATGGATCATGGATCACTATAGCGCGAAGGCGCAACAGCTCGTGCAACCCACCTTCGCGCAATCGGCCGATCCCTTGCTGCTGGTGGACGGCGTCATCAGCCCGACCAGCGGCGCGGTGACGCTGTTGCCGTGGTATCAGATGGACGCGGGCGACTACGTTCCGCCGCTGCCCGGCCCCTACCAACTCGTCTTTCTCGACGCCGCGCAGCAGGAGATTGTAGGCTATACACGGTCCTTCACCGTCAACACCACGCTGCGCTATGCCGGAGAAGCGCTGACGGCGGATGACGGCCCGGCGGTCTTCACCTTCGCCGCGCCCTATCCGGCGGCTACGGCCAAGGTCCAGATCCGCCGCACCGCCGATGCCGCCGTGTTGGCCGAAATCACGCCCGCCGCCGACCCGCCCACCGTGACCATCCAGGCGCCGTCCGGCGTCTGGCAAGGCCCGCAAACGCTCGCCTGGGCAGCCTCGGCCAGCGCGCACTACTTTGCCGTGGATATCTCCACCGACAACGGCGCGACCTGGGAGGCATACGCCCTCAACCTGACGACACCGGCCTACACGCTGGAAACCATCGCGCTGCCCAACACCACCGGCGCGCTCATCCGCGTCGCCGCCAGCGACGGCCTGCGCACGGCCACCGCCGTCGCCGGCCCCTTCACCATCGACAACCCGCTGCTCGTCGGCTACGTAGATCCGCCCGACGACGCGGATAACGTCAACATCTGGTCGTCGCTGGAGGCCGGCTTCCGCGATCCAATGAACCCGACGAGCATCCACAGTACAACGTTCACCCTCGCCGGCGGGCCTTTCGGCGCTGTGACCGGCGTGATTTCCTACAACGCCACAACCCGCGAGGCGACCTTCAGCCCCGCCGTTCCTCTGGCCTACGCCACGCGCTACACAGCGACGCTGACCACCGGCATCCTGGGCGTGAACGGTGAGAATCTACCTGTCGCGCGCACCTGGACCTTCACCACCACACCGGATACCGCCCCGCCATCGCCCGTGGTTGTCTCGCCCCACGAGGGCGCGATGCGCGTCCCAAGCAACGTCATGTTGGCCGTCGCGTGGGATCGTGACTTGAACCCGAGTACGCTCGACACGAACACCTTCCGGTTGGCGACCGCAGCCGGGACGCCGGTAAGCGGCATAGTGAGCTACGATGCCGCCGCGCGCACCGCGACCTTCGCGCCGGCCACCGATCTGCTGACCGACACGCTCTACATTGCCACGCTCAAAGGTGGCATTGCCAGCACGGGCGGTTATACCACCGCCGGTGACTTCAATTGGGCCTTCACCACCGGCAATACGACCTCGACGCTGGCCTTCACCGGCAGTTTCGCGGATTGGGGGCGGGACGAGAACGGCGACGGCCTGTACGACCAGCTCGTCATCCGCGTGGGCGTGCAGGTCACGGCGACCGGCGACTATGTGTTGCGCGGTGGGCTGGCGGACGTAGCCGGCGACGAGTTCACCTCGGCCTACGTCACCTCCACGCTGGCGGCCAGCGCACACTTTCTCGACCTGGCCTTCGACGGCGCGGCCATCGGCGGGCGCGGCGTGGACGGCCCGTACACGCTCACGGGGCTGACGTTGGCGCACATCAGTGGCACGATCCAAAGCACAACGCTGGCGGCCACGTCTCGGCAGGACGCTTACCGCACCTTCGCCTATTCCGTTGACCGCTTTCCGGCCCCGCTGCGCTTCGGCGGCCTGCCCGACGTGCTGCTCATCCCGGGGACAAGCGCGTTGGATACCTTCAACGTCCGCGATTACGCGCAGCATACCACCCTATCCAGCGGACAGCTCAGCTACACAGTGATGCTTAACTCCAACCCGAATATGAGCGTCACCTTGCAGACCTCTGGCATCGTGCGTGTCGTCCCAAAAGCGTATTGGCAAGGATACACAAACGTCACCGTCCGCGCCAGTGATGGCGTTTACGCAGTGCAGGACACCTTCGAGGCCGCCATCGGCTGGCCGCACACGCTCTACCTGCCGGTGGTGTTGCGCAACTATGGCAGCGCAGCCGCCGCGACGCGCAATGCGTGGATCACCAGGTTCACCGACGGCTTCGAATCCGACACCGTCGGCTGGCTCGGCTACTTCTGGGGACATAAGGAAGGCGACCCGCCACCGGGCGGTTTCGGCACGTACTTCTGGGACATCCGCAAGTGCCGGGCCTACAGCGGGGAACAAAGCGCCTGGGCCTATGGCGGCGGCGATGACGGCGAACTGCTGCCCTGTGGCGCGCCCTATCCCGATGCTTACACGTTGGGAACCATCATGTACCAGGCCATGCCGATCAACCTCAAATACGTCTCCAAAGGCGAATACAGCGCCAAAGTGTGGACCAACCTGGCGCCGGACGACGAGGTCTGTCTCAAAGTCGCCGTCATTGAAGGGGAAAACTGCCAGCATGAGTACGGCGGCCCCCTCGGGGACTATTACGGGGTCTGTCGCACCGGTGTGACGAACGGGTGGGAAGACCTGACGCTCGATCTGACGAACGTCCCCACGCTGGGCAACGTGTTGGGTCAAGAAAGCGTGTGTGTGCAAGTCGCTTTCCAGGCAAATGCAGGGGATTCGCGTCCCGAAGGCGCTTACGTGGAGGACGTGAGTATGCGCATCTGTCCGCAGGAGTTGGCCGGCCTGTGCGCCGGGTCGGGCGGAACCGCCCCGGCGATGAAACCGCTAGTCGCGGGAAACATCGGGGGCTACCCGGAAGCCGTCAATGAGATGGCGCTGGCGATAGACGCTACCGGGCGCGTCCACGCGCTGTGGACGGGAAAGCTCAATGACGCCTTCAACTCCTACGTCTTTTACAGCAGCTCCAACAACGGCGTCACCTGGACGCCCTACCAAACCCTCAGCTATTGGGGCGGGCGCGAGCCGAAAATTGCCGTGGACAACGTCCACGGGCGCGTGCATCTGGCCTACGCCAACGACGACGGCATCGTCCACCACACCGTCGTCAATGGCGTCGTCTCTGCACCCGCGATCGTCGCGCGGCCGAGATATTACTACCTGCCGAACTATCACCATCCGTCTGGCGGGATCGCCTGGCCGAGCCTGGCCGTCGCCGAGGAGACGGGGTATGCCTACCTGGTGTGGCAAGAGGCGCATTGGGTGCGCATCAGCAGCGACTGGTATTCGCTGCGCTACAAGGCGTGGCATGCCTATTGGGATAGCGCCGCCGCAGACGGCGGGGCCTGGAGTGCGCCGCTGCGCAAGATCAACGATCAAGACACCCAGTATTCGTCCATCGCGGCCGCGCCGGATGGTCAGACGATGCTGGCGTGGTTCCAGCACTGGGCGCAATCCTCCGACGGCGATCCCATCGTCGCGCGCACGGCCTACGGGACCGAGCCGGGTCGCTTCCCGCAGCGCCAGGCCGCCCACGAGCTCTACGAGATGCCGGAGTACGATCACTCCATCCAGCTGGCCTACTCTGGTGGAGATGATAGCTTCGTATTGGCCTGCGACCACTTTATGTGGCCCGGGCCCTCACCACACTCGCGCGCCTACCGCTACGTGTGGAAAGACGGCGCGTGGGCCGGGCCGCTGAGTGTAGCAGAGAATCTATCGGGACAAGCGGGCTGGGCCTACGTAGGCGCAGCGGCGGACAGTCCCTTGATCCGCTACGTCTACACTGACAACTATGTGCTCAAGATGCGCACAGAGACGGGTGGCGTGCTCAGCCCGGCGCAGACCGTCGCCAACTACCTGAGCGAGCGCGGGTACACCGGCTCGCCCGGCGCCTACTTCACCGCCGCGGCGGGCGGCCTACACATGCTGATCGTCGGCGAAAAGAACGGCGTGGCGGGGTTCTATTATGTGAAGCCGTGAACTTAGCATAAGTGCGGCGGGAGGCCAATGACCCCCGCCGCACCCTATGACTTTCTCCAGCCCGCCAAGGCTTTACCCTTTCAGCGCGATGTTTTAGCTTCACGCCTCGTTGCGAATTCAGGATTCAATCTTGCATTGACAACAAGAACATTTGTGCTATATTTACCATGAAACTTGGCAACGAACGAGCGCCACAGGCCAAACAACATAAGCATCCACCCAACCGACGACACCGAAAATGCTTACGCCGGATCACAATCCGGCGCAGCGAGGACGGCGGATTGTAATCCGCCTTAAGCGTTGATAGCAAGTTATTTTTCAAGGAGCGCCACAATGTCAGAAAGCACAGCCGAAACCATCCTGTCCGCCTTCCTCCCCCCCGTCCGCGACTGGTTCGCGGAAACCTTTGGCGCGCCGACGCCGCCGCAGGCGCAGGGCTGGCCCGCCATCCAGCGCGGCGAGCATACCCTCATCCTTGCGCCCACCGGCTCCGGCAAAACCCTCACCGCCTTCCTGTGGGGGATTGACCAGCTTTTCCGGGAGTTGGGCGAATCGGCGAATCAACAAATCAGCGAATCAGCGGAAGACTCTTTACTTCCTACTCCCTACTCCTTACTGCCTGCCCAATCGAAAATCAAAAATCAAAAATCGAAAATCGAAGAGGGGATTCGCCTCGTCTACATCTCCCCGCTGAAGGCGCTAAACAACGACATCCACCGCAACCTGCGCGTGCCGCTGGCGGGGATTCGCGTCAAAGCTGACGACATGGACCTCGACCTGCCGCACATCCGCGTAGCGGTGCGCTCCGGCGATACCCCGCAGCGCGACCGGCAGGCGATGCTCCGCGAGCCGCCGCACATCCTGATCACCACGCCGGAATCGCTCTACCTGCTGCTCTCCAGCCCCAAAGCGCGGGAGATGTTCCGCACCGTCCACACCGTGATCGTGGATGAAATCCATACCCTCGCCGGGAACAAGCGCGGCGTCCACCTCGCCCTCAGCCTCGAACGCCTCCAACACCTCGCCGACGCTCCCATCCAGCGCATCGGCCTCTCCGCCACCATCGAGCCGCTGGACGAAGCCGCGCGGTTTTTGGGCGGGTATGAGTGGAAAGAAGCAGGGGGCAAGGAGCAAGAGGCAGAAGACAAAAATCCTGCATCCTGCACCTTGCATCCTGCGTCCTGCATCTTGCACCCTCGCCGCGTCACCATCATCAACGCCGCGTACCAGAAGGCTCTCGATCTCAAGGTCGTGACCGTGGTGGAGGACTTCCGCAATCTGCCGGGCGAGTCGGTGTGGCCTTCGATTATCCCGCGTGTACTCGACTTGATCCGCGCACATACCACCACACTCATCTTCACCAACAACCGCCGTCTGGCCGAGCGCGCGGGCGACTATCTCAACGAACAATGGGCCGCCGAATCTGTCGGCGAGGCTACCGGCCTCATCAAGGACGGCGCAGCCACCGGGATCGGGCTAATGGCGACCGGCGACGGGACGCGCGTTGGCCCGGTCCGCGTCCACCACGGCAGCGTCTCGAAGGAAACGCGCCTGGAAATCGAACGGCAGCTCAAGGCCGGGGAACTGCCCGCGCTGGTGGGTACATCGTCGCTGGAACTCGGCATCGACATCGGTACGGTAGGCCTCGTCGTGCAACTGCAAAGCCCCAAGTCGGTGGCGCAGGGGTTGCAGCGCGTGGGCCGCTCCGGGCACCTCGTCGGGCAGACGAGCGTGGGTCGCATCTTCCCCACCCACCGCGAGGACGTCGTCGAGGCGGCGGCCATCGCCGGCGGGATGCTGCGCGGCGCGGTCGAACCGACGCACACGCCGCGCCACCCGCTGGACGTGCTCGCGCAGCACATCGTCGCCATGGTTTCGGTGGAGCCGTGGGACGCCGACGCGCTCTTCTCCCTGGTGCGCCAGGCTTATGCCTACACGGACCTCACCGCGCGCGCGTTCCAGACGACGCTGGAGATGCTCGCCGGGCGCTATCCAAGCCAGGCGTACCGCGAGCTGCGCGCCCGGCTGGACTGGGATCGCGTCAACAACAAGCTGGCTCCGCTCCCAGGCTCGCGGCTGTTGGCATTGAGCAACGGCGGCACCATTCCCAACACGGGCGCGTTCGGCGCGTACCTGCCCGACGGCAAGACCAAACTCGGCGAACTGGACGAGGAATTCGTCTTCGAGACGCGCATCGGCGACACAATGATGCTCGGCTCGCAGGTGTGGCGCGTGCTGGACATCGACGAAAACCGCGTCACCGTGACCGAAGCGCCCGGCGCGATCCCCCGGATGCCGTTCTGGCGCGGCGACTATCCCTGGCGGCCCTACGAACTCGGCCAGCGCGTCGGCGCCTTCCGCCGCGCCATCGCCGAGAGGCTGGAAACCCTGCGCCGCGACCTGGGTCTGCCCGACGACACGCCGTTCAAAGACATTCTGGATGCTTACCGCAGAGACACAGAGGACACAGAGAAAGATCAACAAAATCTCCGTGATCTCCGTGTCGCCGTGGTGAATCTCTTGTCCTGGCTCCAGGAAACCTACGCCCTGGACACGAATTCGGCCTGGAACACGCTCGACTATCTCGCCAGCCAGCTCGACCAGACCGGCGCGCTCGCCACCGACCGCAGCATTTTGGTGGAAGTCTTCACCGATCCCCTCGGCGACCCGCGCATGGTCGTCCACTCGCCGTTTGGCGGACGTGTCAATGGCCCGTGGGGGCTGGCGCTGGCGGGCGCGCTGCGCGAACGCGCAGGTATCAACATCGAAGTCGAGACCAACGACGACGGCATTTTGCTGCGTCTGCTCGACAGCGAAGCCGAATTCCCGCTGGATGTTGTCACCGCCATGGGGCCGGCGGAGGCCCGCGAGCGCATCCTGCGCGAACTGCCGGAGTCGGCGGTATTCGGCGCGCGCTTCCGGCAGAACGCGGCGCGCGCGCTGCTCCTGCCGGGTGTCGGACGCGGCAAACGCACGCCGTTCTGGCTGCAACGGCTGCGCGCCAAGGAGCTGCTGCAAGTCGTGCGCCCCTTCGACGACTTCCCCATCGTCGTCGAAACGTACCGCGATTGCCTGCAGGACGTGCTCGACCTGCCGCACCTCGAGGAAGTCTTGGGCGGCATCCAGCGGGGAGACATCACCGTGACTGTGATGGAATCGCGCACGCCTTCACCTGTGGCGGAAAGCCTGATGTTCAACTTCATCAGCACCCGTATGTACGAGTGGGACGCGCCCAAAGCCGAGCAACAATTGCAACTGTTGACGGTCAACCGCGACCTGCTGCAAGACCTGCTCAAGGACGTGGCGCTCGACGAACTGCTGCGCCCTGAGGCCATCGACGCCGTGCGCGGGCAACTGCAACATACCGCCCCCACCGCCCTGGCGCGCACCGCCGAAGAACTCGCCGTCCTCCTGCAACAGATGGGCGACCTCTCGCCGTCCGAAGTGGCGCAGCGCACGCTGGTCGATCCCTCAAGCTGGATCGCCCACCTGACCGGCATCGGGCGCGTGACCGGTATGGACATCCCAACGGCGACGAAACCCGAATTCCGCTGGGTGTTCACGGAATACGAAACAGAGTACAAGAGCGCATTTGAAGAAACCTCTCAACGGATTTTAACGGATCATACTTCCGTTGAATCCGTTGAGGCATCCCGCCGAATTTTGGAGCGTTTCCTCGCCTACGCCGGCCCGGTGACGCTGGACGCGATCCGCGCGCGGTACACTTTCCCGGTGGACTGGCTGGAGACGGAACTGGACCGCCTCATCGCTGCGCGGGAAGTCGTCCACGGGCATTTCACGCCGCAAGTCGAAGGCGTTCCGGCTCCTGAAGCTGAGTTCGTAGATCGCCGCGCGCTGGAGCAGATTCACCGCCGGACGCTCACCATCCTGCGCAAAGAAGTGCAGCCCGTCCCCTTCACCACCTACGCCGATTTTCTGACACGCTGGCAGCACGTTCACCCCGCCGAACACCTGACAGGAGAAGGCACGCTCGTCAAACTTCTCCAACAACTGCGCGCGCTGCCGGTGGTAGGTCGCATCTGGGAGCGCGATGTGCTGCCGCTGCGCATGCCGCACTACTATCCGGCCGACCTCGACGCACTCTGCCAGAGCGGCGAACTGGTGTGGATCGGGTCGGGCGGGGCCGATCCGCGCTATGGACGGGTGCGGTTCTTGTTCCGGGGTGAGGGGAACGTTTTCCTGTCAACGGATTCAACGGATTTTAACGGAAACGATAAGTCCGTTGAGGCTGTGTATGAATTTCTCAAGTCCGAGGGTGCGGTGTTCTTCAACGATATTGGAGAAGCATTAGGGCTTAAGGAGAAGGCTGTCGAGGCGGCGCTTATCGAGTTGGTGATGGCGGGACTGGTCACGAACGACAGCCTGGAAGCGATGCGCCAGATCGTGGAGGAGGGAAAGCCGCAGGCGCAAGTGCCGCGCCAGTACAGCTCGCTCGAGGCCGACCTGGCTCGGCGGCGCGCTGAACTGGGGCTGGACGCGCGACCGGTCGGCTACAAACCGGCCCAGGCGCGTTACAGGTCGGCGCGACAGCGCGTGCGCCAGCGGGTCGCGCAAACGACGCAAGCGCAAGCTGCGCCGCAACGTTGGGTGGGACGTTGGACGCTCGTGCAGCGGTTTAGCATCATGGGCAAGCCGGTCTCGGCCGGCGAGCGGGCGGCCCGGCAGGCGCGGCAGTTGCTGGCGCGCTACGGCATCGTCACGCACGAGTGTCTGGAGAACGAGGCCGGTGCGTGGGACTGGAACTTGATCTACCAGGAACTCCAACGGCAGGAGATGCGCGGCGAAGTGCGGCGCGGCTACTTCGTGCAGGGGCTTTCGGGGGCGCAATTCGCGCTGCCGGAGGTGGTGGAACAACTGCGCGCGCTCCGAGACACAACGAACGATGCCGAACCGGTCGTCCTGAATGCCTGCGATCCGGCCAATCTTCACGGCCTATCCCGCGAGGGTAGCGACGCACTCACCTTCACCCGCATCCCCTCGACGTGGGTGGTGCAGGTGCGCGGACTGCCGGCACTCGTCGCCGCGAACACCGGCGCAGCCATAACCGCCGCGCCCGGTGTGGACGACGGAACGCTCCAACGTGCGCTCAAGGCATTGTTCACGCATTTGAGCAGCTTCGAACGCCGCATCGTCGTCGAAACCTGGAACGACGCACCGGTGCTGGATAGCGCGGGCGCGCCGCTCATCGAGGCGGTAGGCGGCTACCGGTATTATCCGGGGATGGCGTGGGAAAAGAGATAGGGGGCAAGAAAATGAAACCCAAAATTGATAGCACCAAGTTTGGCTCGATCACTATCGAAGGTGAGAAAATCGAGCACGACATCGTAATCCGGCTCAATGGCGATGTGGAAAAGCGCAAGAAAAAGCTGTCCAAAGCGCTATATGGCACGTCCCACGTCATCTCGTTGGACGAGGCGAAATACGTCTATGAGGAGGGCGCCGAATGTCTCATCATTGGCGCCGGGCAAAGCGGCCTGGTCACACTTTCGCCAGAAGCGAAGGCGTATTTCACGCGCAAAGTGTGCCGAGTGGAAGTATTGCCAACGCCCACGGCGATTGCAGCCTGGAACAACGCCACAGGCGCGGTCATCGGATTGTTTCACGTCACGTGTTGAATTGCGTGGAAAAACCTTATCGCTTGAGAATTTCAAGCACGTCGTTGTCAAAATAGATAAAATTAGCCGCCTGCAAATTGTTCCAGATCATTCAGCACCAACGGCAGATCGTGATCTGGATTACCAGTCAGAGGAGAGGTCTCCACTTGCCCATTAGCCGCGTGAAAATGAGGAGGATGTGATCGCAAGGTAGGAAAATGCTCTTTGTTATCCCAACGCATAGAGTGTTCAGCATCAATGACGTGATACGCATAATCGGTGTGCGCCCCATTTCGATACAGCCTTACTTGCAGAGTCCCGCCGGGGGTCAGCGTGGCGCGCACTTTGAGCGCAAACTGTCGCTCAGAGAACTGCTGTGTCTCCAGAATACGCACACTATGGCAATGCGGCCAGGTTTGTAAGGTAGTGATTACAAACTCTAGCCAATCGCTCAACGTTCTCATCATGATTCGGCCTGCAGGCCTAACCAGCTTTGTAACATCTCGCGAGCAATTTTCCAGTCCAGGGCATCTTCTTCTTCGGCCATGATCGCCTGGTTGAGGGCCGGATGTGGCTGGCGCAACAAAGTCGCCGAGCGGGATTGAAGATATGCCTCGAACTGCTCGTAAGTCATGCCGTATTTAGCCTGCAAGGCTTCAATGCTGCTACGATAATGTTCGATCTGGCGCAACATATATTCGCGGGCCATTTCTGTCACCGCTTGCTCTGGACTGGCAAACAATCCCCGCCGGACAAAAGGTTCAACGATCATCGAAATTGTGGTCATCACGGCCTCCTGACTTTCACTATACCGCATTTCGGCGCTAAAATCAACTATGGACAAGCCCCTGCGCCACCCGCACACGCAAGCCGCCGTTTGTCCACACGCAGGTTGTCTCCACGGGCAGGCGCGTCTGTCCGATGAGGGGAAGGCTGCCGCACAGGAAGGTCACGCGCCACCCCGGACACTGCGCGCGCAGGACGTTGCCGAACTGCGCGTAAAGGTTACGCAAATCCTTGTTCTCGCTCACCCGCACGCCATAGGGTGGATTGGCGACGATCCAGCCCGGCTCCGGCGGCGGCGCGATAGCCGACACAGCCTGGCAGGTGAAGGCGATATCATCCGCGACGCCCGCGCGCGCAGCGTTGGCTTCCGCTGCGCGAATCGCTCCGGCGTCCCGGTCGGAGGCCAGAATGAGAGGCGCATCGGGACGTTCTGCCGCAATTGCCGCAGCCAGCGTTGATTCCCACACATCCGGCGTGAAGTCAGGCCACGTCATAAAGGCGAAGTTCCGCGCTTTGCCCGGCGCGATGTTCCGCGCCCACAGCGCCGCCTCGATGGGGATCGTCCCGGAACCGCAGAAGGGATCGAGCAGCGGCGCGCGCCCGTCCCACCCGGAGGCCAGCACCAGCCCTGCCGCCAACGTCTCGCGCAGCGGCGCTTTGGCCGTCGCCAGCCGGTAGCCACGCCGGTGCAGGAGTGTGCCGGAGCTATCGACGCTGACGGTACAGCGATTTTTGAACAGGCGAACGACAGCGAGCTGCGCGGGCCGGTCCGCATCTCCGTCGTCTGCGACGGCATCGTCAATCGCAGCGTCCAACATCACAGAGACGCCCAGGCGATCCCCGATGGCTCCTAGCACACGCTCAATAACGGCGTCCGAGTGATAGAGCTTTGATTGGTGGCAGGTTGCCCGGATGGACACAGGTTGTTCGGGGCGCAGATAGCGCTCCCAGGGCAGGCGGCTCGCTTTTGTGCGCAGCTCGGAGAAGTCGGTCGCGTAGAACGTGCTGAGGCGCGCCAACACCCGGCTTGCCGTCCGCAGCAGCAGATTGGCGCGGTAGACGGTTTCCAGATCGCCGGAGAACTCCACTCCACCAGGGAGTACCTGCGCCGCCCCGCCTCGCGCCAGGTCCAACTCGGCTATTTCGCGCGCCGTGATATCTTCCAACCCCGGCGCGCTGGCGACGAAAATTTGATAATTCATACGCCTGTATTATACTCGTTCAACGGCTGTCCGAAAATCGTCTTATCAGGGAGATCTGATGCACATCGACTTATCCAAACTGAACTTCACCTTTCTCACCAAGCCGCTGCTCATCGGCGGCATGGCAATGGAGTATTACGGGCTGCGTCAGGCCGGGCGTGACATCGACTTCGTCATCATCGCCGAAGATTACGAGCGGCTCGCGCAGCAATACCCGGAGTATCTGCGGGACCTGTGGGGCGACCTGGGCGTCTGTGTGTACGAGTTCGAGATCTGGAAGAGCATCTGTCTCTTCGATTACACCCACCTGTCCTATGGTGCAGTGGACGCAGGCGAGTATCTGATCATCTCACTGGAAAAACTGCTGTTCTTGAAAGCGCTTGGAATGGAAGTGGAAAAGTATCATAAAGACCTCGAAATGATCGTGAAAAAGGTCCGCAATGATCAGTGGATGCAACTTCCCGAAGAACGACAGGCGTACTATCTCGGATTGAACCAGTAGCCCTTGTCCAATGAACACAAAACCTTTCAACCGCATCGGTATGGTCGCCCGGTGGAAGCCCGTCCACCTGGGACATCTACCCGTGCTCCACGCACTGTGCGAGCAGGCCGGGCACGCGCTCATCGGGATCGGCAGCGCGAACCGTTACAACGCACGCAATCCCTTCACGCTGGATGAGACCACCGAGATGCTCAACCTCGCTCTCGCCGGATACGACAACTATACGCTCATCCCCGTGCCCGATCTGGACGACGGCCCGCGCTGGCGGTTGATGATCCTCGACCTGTTCGGCCCGCTGGATGCCTACGTCACCGCCAACCCCTACGTAGCCCATCTGCTTATCGAAGATTACCCCCTCATCAAGCCGGTTGCATTGGTCGCAGAAGCGCATAGAATAGCCGTGGACGGCGCGATGGTGCGCCGCGAAATGGCGCGCGGCGGCGATTGGCAGACCTTGGTCCCGCCGGAAATCGCCCTTTACATCCAGGAACGGCAACTCGACGACCGCTTCCGCCGCGAGTTTGGCCTGGAGACGTTGGCGCTAGACACAATTGTAAGTAGACAGTAGACTGTAGACAGGGGAGAATCCCCCCCGTCTACCGTATACTGTCTACCGTCTACCATTTACCTACAAATAAGGAGAAGCAATGTACACGTGGGATGAAGACACCAGTTCGTGGTATGGCGATGCGAAATACCGTTACAGTTCAGAAGGCGCGGCGAAGCGCAAGGAATCTGCCGAACGCGCCGAGGCCAGCGGGCCGCGCACATACAAACAAAAGAATCAGCCTAATGAGAAAGTTATCGATCCGAAGAAACACATCAGCACTAACTCGACCAATCCGCTCATCATCGCCATCGACGTGACCGGCTCGATGGCGAATTGGCCGTTCGAGATCTTCGACCGCCTGCCGCTACTCTACAACACACTGTCGCAGTACCGCGAAGATCTGGAAGTGTGCTTCGTCGCCATCGGCGATGCGGGGTGCGACAAGTGGCCGCTGCAAGTGACGACCTTCGCCAGCGGCTATGACCTGGAACAACTGCTCGGCTCGCTCTACGGCGAGGGCGGTGGCGGGGACGCGCCTGAAAGTTACGGCCTGTTCGCGCACTGGGTCAACACCCACGTCAGCATCCCCAAGGCAGAGGACAAACCCTTCCTCATCGTGTTTGGCGACGCGCCGATGCACCCCACCGTCCCTCACGGGCAAATCGCCCACTACCTGGGCGACGATGGAAAGAAGGATGTCGGCGCCATCCAGGCCTGGCAGCAGGTTAGCGAAAAGTGGAATACTTGGTTCCTGCGCCGTCCCACCGGCCGGTCAGGGGACGACGTCGACAAGCAGTGGGGCCAGGCGATCACTGAGCAAAAAATCCTCCGCATCGAAGACGAGCAACGCGCCGTGGACTACGCGATGGGCCTCATCGCCCGATCCTGGGGTCACTTCGGCGACTTCCAAGACAACATGCGCGCCCGCCAGAGCGAAGACACCGTGCAGGCCGTGAGCAAGCCTATCGAGCTGAAATGCCCCAACTGCGGCGCCCCCATTCCGGTGGACGCGGCGGGGATGTTCAAGTGCAAGTATTGCAGCACGACGTTGAAATTGTGAGTATGGAGTTAGGAAGTATGGAGTAGGGAGTAGAGGATGATGAAAGTTAGGGCGATTGTGACGGCGCCACCTTACGCGCCGTTTCTCGAGGAAGTGGCGCGCCATCCGGTGGTGAGCGGGCTGCGGCTCAACACGGTGATGCCGCTCAAGGAAGGGCCGCGCGAGGCGCTGGAACGGCTCGGCGCGCTTGGCCAACCGCTGTGGGTGGACCTCAAGGGACGGCAATTGCGCGTGGTGGGGGCGGCGATTCCGCCGTACACCGAAGTCCACCTGAGCCACTCCATCCGCGTGAAGACGCCGGTGGATGCCTTCTTCTCCGACGGGACGGAGAGCGCGCGTGTCGCTGCCGTCGACAAAACGCGCCTGATCCTCGAAGATGGCCCGCGCCGTCTCATCGGGCCGGGTGAAGGCGTGAACATCGTCCATCCCACCCTGCGCGTCGAAGGCACGCTCACGGAGACGGATCGCGCGTATCTGGCAACGATGCGCGAGATGGGTCTCAAAAAGGTGATGCTCTCCTACGTCGAGTCGCCCGCCGACGTGGAGGAAGTCCACGAGCTGCTGCCCGGCGCGGAAGTCGTCCTCAAGATCGAGTCCGAGCGCGGGCTGACCTTCGCCCGGCGTTACAAAGCGACGTATGGCCGTCTTATGGCCGCGCGCGGCGACCTCTACATCGAAGTACTGCGCCCGCACCGCATCGTGAGCGCGCTGCGCGACATCGTCATTGCCGATCCAGACGCCATCGTCGCCAGCCGCATCTGCGATTCCCTCGCTTACCAGGCCATCCCGGAGAGCGCCGACATCAGCGACCTGGCCTTCCTGATCGGATTGGGCTACCGCACGTTTATGTTCGGGGATAAGGTCTGCTTTCGAAGGGATAGCATCATCGAGGCGCTGAATTTATTGGAGGCGGTGGCTGGGGAATTCGCCGGCCACGAATGAAAGAAACGAATAAACGAATTCGGGGACAGGCGATGACGGGTGTTGAGGATTATTTAGGTCTACCATATACCATCAGGATAACGCAGGATGCAAACGATGGCTACACCGGCTGGTTTGCCAAAGTCGAGGAATTGCCGGGATGCATGACGCAAGCCGACACTTTCGACGAACTCGGCGAAATGATCGAAGATGCCAAACGCGCATGGATCAAAAGTGCGCTTGAAGACGAGGTGGAAATCACGCCACCACGTGAATCGGGAACAAGGTCTGTTTCCAGCAGGACAGCCTAATCGAGGCGCTGAATTTGTCAGAGGCGGCGTCAGGTAAATTCTAGCGAGAGCAGAAAACAAACCTGCATACTTAAAAGCAGTCACTTCTTCAGAAACTTTTCCGCACACTGTTGTACCGACCGATGACAGGCTAAATGCACTTGAATGAGACTGACATAGAGAATCTGACAAGAGGATAAACTACCATGACCACCCAACGTTATTCTGTTACACCGCATCCCATCGAAACCCTGCTCACTTGGGTCAAAACTGGTGAGATTGCCATCCCTGAAATTCAGCGTCCTTTCGTGTGGGAAGCCACCAAAGTGCGTAACTTGCTCGACTCGCTCTATCAGGGCTTCCCGGTGGGTTATCTCATAGTCTGGCGCAACCCCAATGTAAAACTCAAAGATGGTACGCTCTCGATCGGCAAGCGCATCCTGATTGATGGGCAGCAGCGCATCACGGCGCTCATGGCGGCCCTACTCGGGCGCGAGGTGCTTAACAAAGAGTATGAAACTGTGCGCATCCGTATCGCCTTCAACCCCATGGAAGAGAAGTTTGAAGTCAGCAACCCGGCCATCCAGAAAAACCCCGCCTGGATCTCGGACATTGCCGACCTCTTTGCACCCACTGCCAAACTGCTGCAAATCACCAGAGCTTATGTGGCGGCCAATCCTGGCGTCGATGAAGATGAAATATTTGACACGCTGGATACGCTATGCAAAATCACCAATAACAATGTCGGCATGATCGAATTGTCTGACGACCTGGATATTGAAACCGTGACAGAAATTTTCATCCGCGTCAACTCTGCGGGCACCGAACTTAGCCAGGCTGATTTTGCTATGTCCAAAATTGCCGCCAATGAAACTTATGGTGGCAATCACTTGCGTAAGGCGATTGACTACTTCTGTCACTTGGCGGTCGCGCCTGAATTCTACGGACGCATCCAAAAAGGCGACCCGGTCTTCGCCGCTTCCGACTTCTTCCAAAAGATGACTTGGCTGAAAGACACTAATGACGATATTTACGATCCATCCTATACCGATATGCTGCGCGTGGCCTTCACCTCCGAGTTTGCACGTGGTAGATTACAAGACTTGGTGGCCCTACTTTCTGGACGCAACTTTGAAACTCGGCAATACGAACAAGCCATCGCTGAACAGTCGTTTGCTCGGCTCAAAAAGAGCATTCTCAACTTCATGAACCAGACTCATTTTGAACGCCTGACTATGATTCTGCGTTCGGCTGGCTTTGTCACCAACGCGCTGATTGGCGGTAAAAACATGGTCAACTTCGCTTACATTCTGTACCAGCGCGGGCGCAGCGAAGGATTGCCCGCGGATGACATCGAACACATGGTACGCCGCTGGTTTGTGATGACCATGCTCACCGGGCGTTATGCCGGCACACCGGAATCGGCCTTTGATTTCGATATCCGCCAGATAGAAGCGCGAGGCGCCGTGGCCTATACATCCACAGTGATTGAAGGCGAACTGTCCGAAAGCTTCTGGACGGCGCTCCTGCCCCAAAACCTGGAAACATCCTCGAGCATTAGCCCATATTTTCTGGTTTACCATGCAGCGCAGGTGAAACTCAACGACAAAGGCTTTCTTTCGCGCGATATTTCTGTTCAGGATTTGCTCAAAAACCGCTCAGATGTGCATCATCTATTTCCGCGTCAATATCTTAAAAACCAGGGGTTCCAACGCGGCCAATATAATCAGATTGCCAACTATGCTCTGGCACAGAGTGAAATTAACATCGCGATTGGCGCAAAAGCGCCCTCTGTCTACTTTGGCGAACTGCTCGAACAGTGCCAGGGTGGAAAGAAAAAGGCAGTACCGCATAATTCACTACGCGACTTGGCAAAAGGGGGTTTCATAG
>DAIUDK010000104.1:0-20789 GCA_036845725.1 Chloroflexota bacterium | reverse complement strand
CCGGCATTGTTCACCAACACGTTGAGCCGTCCAAAGCGGTCCTTGATCTCGTCCATCACGCGTTGCCGCGCCTCGCGGTCTGTCACGTCGGCGCGGCAGTAGAGCACATCCGCGCCCTGCTCGCGCAATTCGTTGAGCGCCGGGATGACGACCTCATCCGGGTGAATGTCCATTACCGCAACGTCGCACGGCGCAATCGGATCGGAGGCCAATGCCATCGCAATCCCCAGGCCGATGCCGCGTCCCGCGCCGGTAATGAGTGCTATTTTTTTCATCGTGTGTCCTCCTGTCGGGTTGTTAGTGAGCAGCTTTCAGCGATCAGCCATCAGCTTTCAGATAGTCCTGGACCAATTCTACTACAGTTTCGCCGTAGTGCGCCAGTTTGGAAGGACCAACGCCCTTGATTTTCTGTATGGCATCCAATGTGACGGGTTTGTGACGCGCAATTTCTTCAAGCGTCTGATTGTTGAAGATGACGTAGGGCGGGATTTTCTTCTCTTTCGCCAACGCCAACCGCCACGCCGTCAGCTTTTTGAGTAGTGCGGCATCTGGTTCCGGCACAGCGATGACCTCGCCGGTGAGTGTGGGTTGCACGCTGACCTTCAGCGCGGGCGGCGACAAGATCGCATCCAACGCCGCCGGGTCTTGCAAGGCTTTGCGTCCGGACGGCGTGATCTCCAACACAACGCCGCCGTGGTCAAGTTTACGACCTTGCAGGAAGCCGCCCGCCTCCAGCCGGTCAATGAAGGCTGCGAGCGCCGTCTCAGAACGGAAAGCGAGCGCGCCGAAGCCTGCCCGACCTCGCGCATAGTCCGGCGTTTTGGCGTCGCCGCGCAGCAGGCGGATGAGCGTCGCCTTCCCCCACCCGCGGCTTTCGGCCAGCGCGCGCAGAACGGTGAGCGCCTGTTCGCGTTCGTCGGGCAGCGCGGCTTCGACGACGAGCGCGTCGCCGATGCAATTGTCGCAGGCTGTGCAACGTTCTATCGTCCGCCCGCCCAGGTAGGCGTTGAGATAGCCGTGGCGGCAGCGCCCGGTCTGCGCGTAGGCGGAGATTTCGTCCACGCGCTGCGCCTGGATTGTGGCGTAGCGTTCGAGCAGAGCCGCCACGCGCTCGGCAGCGTCGGCGGGGGGCGGGAGCAACGTCAGGCAAAAGTCGCGCCCGGCGGGGAGATACGTCAGCCAGCCGGCGTCGGCCCAGGCGAGCAGGCGCGGTTCCAACTCGTCAGGCGCGAGACCGAGGTCGCGGGCCACGGCGCTCAAGTCAAGTTGGAGCGATTGCCCCGGCTTGCGCGCCGCCTGGCAGAACGCGACGAAGTCCGCCGGAACGTCGGTTTGCGGGGCGCGGGTCAACTGGACCGAAACACTGCGCGGCAAATCGGCCCCACGGCGCAGCATCCCGGCTTGCTCCAACAGGCTCAACGCCACACGGATGCGCGTCTCGTCGGCGGCGAGGTCGCGTTCCAAATCCGCCGAGGCTACGGGACCGGCGGTTTGGCCGTTCAAACGACGTCTGACGGCGGCGTAGACGCTCCGCAGAAATTCAACCGGCAGCACATCCTGGTTCGCCCGCCGGGTGAGTGTGGCACGATCCGACGTGGTGTACATCAGCAGGCACTCGGCGGGTTGGCCATCGCGTCCGGCGCGCCCGGCCTCCTGGTAATAAGCTTCGAGCGAGTTCGGCGGGACGAAATGAACGATGAAGCGGATGTCGGGCTTGTCGATCCCCATACCGAACGCCACCGTCGCCACGACAATGTCCACGCGCCCGGCCATGAAATCGTCCTGCACTTCAGCGCGGTTTTCCATTCCGGCGTGGTAGTGCGCGGCGGACATCCCTTGCTGTCGCAGCAACGCCGCCAGCGATTCGCAACGCTCGCGCGTCCCGGCGTAGACGATGCCGCTGCCTTTGCGTGTCCGGCAAAACGCGAGCAGGTGTTGCAGTTTGTCGTCCGTGTTGGCGGCGTAGTAGACGGAGAGCCGCAGATTGGGCCGCGTCACGTCCCCGGCGATAACGCGCATCTCCCCAAGCCGCTGGATGATGTCCTGGCGGACGCGCGGCGGGGCGGTGGCAGTGAGCGCGAGCAGCGGCGGGCGGCCCAACATTTCCCGCGCCGCGCCGATATAGAGGTAATCCGGGCGGAAGTCGTGGCCCCACACGCTCACGCAGTGCGCCTCGTCGATCACCAGGCGATTGAGACCCGCCCGGCGCAACGTGTGCAGGAACGGCGGCTGGCGCAGGCGTTCCGGCGCGGCGTAGACCAGCCGGTAGCCGCCCGCTGCGACCTGCTCCAGACGGCGGCGCAACTCGTCGCCATCGAGGCTGCTGTTGATCGTGGTGGCGTGCTCGCGCACCCCATCGGGCAGTGAGTCCACCTGATCCTTCATCAACGCGATGAGCGGCGAGATGACGAGCGTGAGGCCGGATTCGGCCAGAAACGCGGGCAGTTGGTAGCACAGCGATTTGCCACCGCCGGTGGGGAGAATCGTGAGCACGTCCTCGCCGCGCAACACGCAGGCGACGGTCTCCAGTTGGCCCGGTAACACGGTGCGGAAGCCGAACAAGCGCTCCACGGCATCCAGCACGGCGGCGCGCTCAACGTCGGAGACGGGAACCTGGTCGAAGGTGGGCAGGAATTCGGCGGCGTGGGCTGCCGGCGCGGGCGCGGCAGCTTCGGCGCGGCGACGCGCGTGGGCAACACCGGGCCGCTGCGCGAGCGCCTCCCGCAGCGCGAGAAGTTCGGCGTTGTAGAGACGTTCGAGTTCGGCCTCGACGTCGGCGGCGCGAGTGACGTTGTCGCTGGCGCGGAAGTAGTCCAGCAGGCGGTGCAGTTGCGCAACGGTGAGCGGCGTCTCGGTCTCCTCGGCGATGCGCAGGGCGCGCACTGCGTAAGCCGTCGCTGTGACCCCATCGTTGCGCGTGCGGTAAACCTCCATCATACCGAGCAGATAGGTACGATTGTCGGGAAAACGGTCGCCGATGTGACGATAGGCGGACTGCGCCGCAGCGACGTCGCCGCGCGCCAGTTCCACCTCGCCGAGCAAGCCCCACACGCTGAGGCTATCCGGCCCGGCCTCCACCGCTTGCCGCGCAATCTCGTGCGCCGAAGCAACGTCGTTCAACGCCAGATGCACCTGCGCCAGTAGGGATTGTGCGGCGAAGGAAGTTTTGGGCTGCACAACGGATCGCTCCTGCATCAGCGGCAACGCCTCTGTGGACCGTCCCTCGGCCAGAAGCGCCTGCACCCGCAAATCGATCAGCGAGACGAGGGGTTTGTTGCGCGGGATGATCTCATCCAGACAGGCGTGCAACTCCGCGATGTAGTCCCAGCGTAGCAGGAAGTTGAGCAGACGGCTGCGTTCATTGCTCCGCAGTTCAGGCGTCTGCGCGGGCGTCAGGCCCAGTTGGGACAGGATAGACGGGGAAGCGTCGGACATAATCACCTCCTGAAAATGGCAAATGCCAAAATAGCGTGTCAGAGATCATTTGCTATTTGCCATTGAAAATCCGGCACGGTATGTACCCCAACAACCAGCGGCCAGTGTTCGCCCTTCCACAGGCGGCTGAGGCCGATGACGAGGTAGAGCGATTGGCAGCCAAGCTGGTCGAAGAGCGCGTCATGGCCTAGCGTTAGGCGGCGCTCGTCCTCCCCAAGCCACGTTTGCCCCAGATCGCGCCAGCGCAGATCGGTGACAGTAGCGCCGCGTGGCGATGCCGCGCGCGGATGATCGGGCACACCGGACAGTGTGAACCCCATGCGCGCCTCGTATTTGCCGGTATCGGCGTCCAGCGTAAACTCGGCCCAGACGCGCTCCGGCTGCACCAGGCACAGCGAGCGGGTCTGGTGGACGAGCACGTCTTCCGGCGCGCGGTCGAGGTGCACGGCGAAAAACTCCGCGCGGCGGTCGCCTTCGAGGCGGCGCAACAGCAGCGGACGCGGGCGCACGAAGTCGGCGCGCCAGTCTTCGACATGCGGCGGGCAGGGGCGCGGAGCGATGAGGTTTAGCGCGATCACGTCGCAGCAGCGGAAAGGCTGATCGTCGGCGTCCGTCATATCGCCGGGCAGCACCGTGTCGAAGTCACGGACGGGCCGCACCCAGCGCAAACCCGTCACCGGATCCGGCTCGCGGGTGAACCCGGCCACGCAAATGCCGCTGCGCATCTGCGTCAAGGCAAGGATGAGAACCTCTTGTACGGCCATACCTCTTCTCTGTCAACGGATTGAACGGATTTCAACGGATGCGCTTGAATTTGTACACGGATTAACACAGAAGATACGGATTTTAAGAAGAATCCAAAGAATCCGTGAAATCCGTGTACAAATCTTCTGCGCTTACAAGTGAACGACGGTCACGCCTGGTAAATGCGCGGCCCAGTGTTCGGCGACGAGGCGACGGTGGCAGTGGTCGGCGGTAGGCTCGGCGCAGAGCAGGCACGGTGACCGGTAGCGCGCCAGGATGTCCTGTCCCATGGCTTCGGCGCGGCGCTCGGTCATCAGCGGGAGGAATTGCGCCTCGTAAGCGGCCCAGTCATGGTCCGCCAGATACGCATCGCGGATTTCTGGCGTCGGTGCGAGTTCGGGATGATGCTCATAGGCGATCCCGAACCCCTCTTGCAGCAGGAACGCCAGATCGTCGCGCTTGGTGTAGCCCGCCAGGTGCGATGTGTTGCGCAAGCGGATGTCGATCACCGCATCCACCCCAGCCGCGCGCAATTGGTTGATAAACGTTTCCAACGATTTTCCTTTATAGCCAATTGTGTAAACGGGCATAAGTCCTCCTCGTATAAAACAACCTTGCTTCAACGCTTAAGGCGGATCACAATCCGCCGTCCCCGCAGCGCCGGATTATGATCCGGCGCAAGCATTTTCGTGAGGTAAAAATCCGTTCAATCCGTTGACTAAAACAGTGAAAGTTGCTGCGGAATGATCTCTCCAACGGCGGTTGTCCCATCTGGCTGGATGTGCTGGACTTCGACGCCGCGCTCCAACAGCGTTTGCGTGATGAGCTTGTGGCGGTGGCAATGGTGGTAGTCGCCTTCGCTGCACATAATGGCGACGTACTGCTCACGCGCCAGGTCCAACAACTGCGCGATGCCGCGTTGGTAGGTCTCCGTCTGCGCCACGCGCTCGTAGTTGGGACGCTCCTCGCCGGCATCGTACAACGTCCGGTCGGCAGGCCGCCCGCCGAGGCTATCGCCCATGCTCTTGTAGGCGATCCCGGTTTCTTGCAGATCGTGCGCCAGGTCTTCGCGGTTGAACTGCGGCGTCCAGCGACTGTACGGCTGGCTGCGCACGTCGATGAGCAAGGCGATGCCGAACGTGCGCAGTAAATCGACGAACGCGGGTATGGTATGATCACTGTGACCGATGGTATAGATTAACATGGTTAAAAATCTCCCATCTCCTTTCTAAAACCTTCGGGATCACAAATTGCACAGATTCTTGTTTTTGGTACGCCATGAGGACACAGGGGCAAATTCTCTAAGAAAGTTGTTGATGCCGACGATCTGTTGCTTCAATGTCATAGTGCCTCCCATCTTACACACCACTACACTTAATAGAGCACAATGAGGTTCTTTTTGATTGCATAAACAGTGTATGATGAATGATCGAAAACGTCAACGGCCTCACGATTGGCCTGCAAATAGCAGAAAACTTTTGTGATCTTCGTAGATCATGCTAAACTGTACATACTACTCAAAGCAATACAGAGAGCAACTATGCAAACGAAGACGCTGTTTTCCCAATACTATCTGGAAACCCGCCTGCCGCAACACGCAGAATGGAGCGAGGACCCCGCGCCCGTTTACGAGGTGCTGCGCGCGCTGTGGCACAAGGCGCAGCAATTTGGTGAAACGTGGAGCGAGGCGCAGACCGAGGACGAGTTCATCAAACCTGCGCTGACGGCGCTCGGCTGGGAATACATCGTGCAGCCGAAGGCGAAACACGCCGGGCGCATCACGCGGCCCGACTACGCGCTCTTCGCCGACAAAGCGGCGCAGCAAGCGGCCTACCCCCTCCAGGGCGACGACGCCGCGTTCTACAGCCGCGCGCTCGCGATTGCCGAGGCCAAGTTCTGGGGCCGTCCGTTGAGCCAGAAGGAATCGAGCGGGCGCGAGTCGTGGAAGACGGGCGAGAACCCGAGCCACCAGATGGTGAGCTACCTGGTGGGAACGCGCGCGCCGTGGGGCATCCTCACCAACGGACGAGTCTGGCGTCTCTACAGCCGCGAGGTGAGCAGCACCGCCAGCGAGTTCTACGAGGTGGACCTGGAAAGAATCATGGATCAAGAATCAGCGAATGGAGAATCAGCGAATCTTCATTCTTCCATTCTCGATTCTTTCCGCCGCTTCTGGTTGTTTTTCCGCCGCGATGCTTTCATCCCCGACGCGCAAGGCAAGTATTTCGTGCAGCGCGTTCACGAGGGTTCGGCGACCTACGCCCGCGAGATCAGCGACAAGCTGAAGGAACTGGTCTACACGGAGGTGATGCCAGAAATCGCGGCGGGCTTCATCGCCTACCGCCGCGAGCGGATGGGCGTCCACGCAGAGACCGAGGAAAGCCTGCGCGACATCTATCAGGCCAGCCTTAGCCTGCTCTACAAGCTGCTCTTTTTGCTCTACGCCGAAGCGCGCGGCCTGTTGCCGGTCGAAAACGCCGGCTACCGCGAGCAGAGTCTCACGGCCCTGGCGCAATGGGCTGCCGACCGCCGGGATCGCAACGTACCGCTCAGTGACGCCACCTTCGCCACGCCCAAATATGACGCGCTCCTGGCCCTCTTCCGCCGCATCGACCGGGGCGACCCAAACCTGGGCATCCCGCGCTACAACGGCGGTCTGTTCAACCCGCAGAATTCCAATAACACCTTTCTGGAACGGCATCGCCTCAGCGACCGGGCCGTGGCGACCGCCGTGGACGTCCTCGTGCGCGACGCCGGGCAGCCGGTGGACTACGCCTTCATCAGCGTGCGCAACCTGGGGGCGATTTACGAGGGGCTGTTGGAGAACAAATTACGAATTACGAATGGCGAATCCGCTTCCCCTCCCCCATACTCCATACTCCCTACTCCGTACTCCATCCAACTCGTCAACGACAAAGGCGAGCGGAAGGCGACGGGCTCGTATTACACGCCTGACTACATCGTGGAATACATCGTGCAGCAGACGTTGGAACCGATTCTCGAAGCACGCACGGAAAGCTTCGCCGCAGGGATGGCACGGGTGGCGAACGCGCGCCGCGCCCTGGAACGCACCGCCGATCCCGGCAAAACGCGCCTGCTACGCAGCCAACTCGACGCCGCCGAACGTGACGCCCGCGAGGCCTTCCTGGGCATCAAGGTGCTCGATCCCGCGATGGGATCGGGCCATTTCCTCGTGAACGCCGTGGACTTCCTCACCGACGGCATCATCCAGCGGATGCAGACCTTCCACGACGACCATCCCGCCATCCCCTGGGCATGGAACCCCATCCAGCAGTTGGTGGAGCGCGTGCGCACCGAAATCCTGGACGAGATGGCGCGTCAGGGCATCGCGCTCGACCCGGCGCGGCTCGACGACACCGCGCTGCTCACCCGCCTGGTGATGAAGCGCTGCATCTACGGCGTGGACCTGAACAAGATGGCGGTGGAGCTGGCGAAGTTGAGCCTGTGGCTGCACTCGTTCACCGTGGGCGCGCCGCTGAGCTTTTTGGATCACCACCTGCGCTGGGGCAACAGCCTCATCGGGACGGACGTACGCACGGTGGAGGCGGGGATTCAGATGACGGACGCCGGGCAGTTCAGCCTGTTCGCCGGGCCGTTCGCCGGGTTGCTGGAGTTGACGGCGCTGATGGTGGAAGTGGTGGACCGCGCCGACGCCACGCTCTCCGACGTGCAACGCAGCGCGGGGGATTTCGCGGCACTGCAAGCCTCGCTCACGCCCTACAAGCAGGCGCTCGATCTGTGGGTAAGCCGCCACTTCGGCAACGCGGAAGCCGACGACTTCCTGCGGCTCTACGGCGACGCCGTGTTGCCCACCCTGCGCGGCGAGAAGCAGGTAGCAGAGCGTTACAAAGCCGCCATCGACCGGGCGCACGCGCTGTGGGAAGAAAAACGCTTCTTCCACTGGGATCTGGAATTCCCGGAGGTCTTCGTGGACTTGCGGAAGCGCGATTGGGCGGAGAACCCGGGGTTTGATGCGGTGATTGGGAATCCGCCGTGGGGAGCAAACTTTGATAGTTTTGACAAAGCATGGCTGAAAAACTACAAGCTTGTTGAGTACCAATTTGACTCATATATTGCATTTATAGAACGCGCATTGCAGCTTCTATGCCAAAAAGGAAGAAGTTCTCTAATTGTTCCGGATAGCTGGCTAATCACTAAATTTACTAAACGACTCAGGAATCACTTACTCACAGAAACTAGGATCAACCAGATCATTGATCTACCGCAAGGAGTTTTTAATACTGTAACCGCTGATCCAATGATATATGTGGTCGAAAAATCTCCTCCCAGTCCAGAGCAATCAACCGACATTGTAATTTTCGACCATGCTGACACATCTCCCGATTTCGGCAATCCGCGTATGGCTTTCCAGCGTTTACAATCTGAGTTGTCCAGTGATGAAGACAAGCGTTTCAATCTTTTCCCAATCTCTGTGCTAGATATTATTCTGAAACGGACTGTGACTATCCCACTGGCCGAGCTCGCAGCAATAGGTCTTGGCTGTAAACCTTATCAAACAGGCAAAGGTGAACCTCCACAAACAGAAGAAATCAAACACAATAAACCCTTTAACGCGAGTCAGAAATTAGACGGAAACTATCTTCCTTTCTATACAGGAGATGGAGCCCAACGCTATTTTTCTGTTTGGGGTGGAGAGTGGATTCTCTATGGACCCCACTTAGCCGAGCCAAGAAGTTTGGGGATTTTTACAGGGCCGCGGATCGTAATCCAAGGTATTCGTAACCCAAGTCTTCATCAAAGACTAATCGCAACGCATTTTGAGGAAGATGCAATCACCAATGACAACCTGACAGTGCTGAAAATGAGAGGCACTTCTTTGAGCATTTTCTTCATACTTTCCCTGATTAACTCAAGTTTTATGAACTGGTTCTATTTACAGAAACGGGGTAACTTTACGAAGATTACGGTTGGTGGTGTATCCACGTTGCCCATCCCTAACATCACCTTCACCACCCCCGCCGGCGAACGCGCGCGGCTGCTCGCCGAAGGACAGGCGCTCGCCGCCGCGTGGGGCCAGCAGCCGGACGCCGCCGCCACACCCTACCCCACCTTCCTCGCCTCTCCGTTCGGCGCGTGGCTCGCCGCCCGCCTCCCCGCCAGCAACAAGCAACCAGCTTCCAGCAACGAGCAACCAGCTTCCAGCAACCAGTCCGACGTGATCCACGATTTGCTGGCACACCTCGCCGAAGAGATGCTGGCGCTGAACCGCGACAAGCAGGCGGAGATGCGCGCTTTCCTCGCGTGGTTGGAGCGACACATTGGCGCCAAAGTGGACGCGCTCACCGGCAAAACGGACCTCCAGGGCTACCTGGGCGATTACCAGAAGGGCGCAGCGCCGCTGGCTTTCGACGATCTGCTCGCGCGGCTGCGCCAGAATCGCCGCAAACTCACCGCCGATCCCGACGCCCGCGCCTTCCAGGAGACGCTCGAACGGGAATACGCCGCCAGCCTCGCCACACTGCTGCCCCTCAAGCAGCGTCTCGCCGCCACCGACCGGTTGATCGATTTGCTCGTCTACCGGCTGTACGGGCTGACGGAGGAAGAGGTGGAGATTGTGGAAGGACAGAAGTAGGGAGTAGGGAGTAGGGAGTAGGAAGTAAGAGCACTAACATCGTGGTTGTGTGCTACAATAAAGGTAAAGGCACGAAGGAAATACAGTAATGAGTGAATCTGTGGTGGTCAGCAATGCCGGACCTCTGATGGTTCTGGCAAAACTGAACCTTATTCCTGGGTGATGTGAGCGGCCGGTTGAATCTACATAGCTGCCGCAGCGCCCACGTCAATCACAACGATGAACGACGCTAAAAAACTGAACGCCTATCTGACCGCGTGGCGCCTTTCGCATCCACAGCTGCTCACACAAACGCAGACCAGCCACATCTATACCGTCACATACGACAGTGAGACGGTGATTCTCAAACTTTTGTCTCCTTTAGAGACGGAGGAGCAGCGTGGCGCGGCGGCGTTGCGCTATTTCGATGGCTGCGGCGCCGTGCGCCTGCTGCGCTACGATGAAAGCGCACACCTGCTGGAATACGCTTCAGGCGACGAACTCGTCACGTTGGTCCGGCGCGGCGAGGACGAAAACGCCACGCGCATTATCGCAGCGGTGATCAAGCAACTGCACAGCGTCTCGCAGGATGCCCCACGGGACGGCCTGTGCGCGTTGGAACGCTGGTTCGAGGCATTGTTCCACAAAGCCGCGGCGGACAGGCGGGCCGGCATCGAATCGATCTACGTGCGGAGCGCCGCGCTCGCCGCACGATTGCTCGCCGAGCCGCGCGACGTGCGGGTGTTGCACGGCGACATCCATCACCACAACATCCGGCAGTCGGCGCGCGGCTGGCTCGCCTTCGACCCGAAAGGTGTAGTCGGCGAGCGCACCTACGATTGCGCCAACACGCTCTGTAACCCAGTGATGCCCGAACTCGTCCACAACGAAACCCGCCTGCTGACCAACGCGGCGATCCTGGCGGATGCGCTCGAAATCGACCTGGCGCGCGTGCTGGCGTTCACCTACGCCTACGCCTGCCTCAACGCGAGTTGGTGGTCAGCGCGCAGCGACGGGAAAGACATCGTCCAGTGGCACCTCAAGGTTGCGGCGATCATCGAACCACATCTCGAACTGTTGTGAGACAGCACCTGGACGGCGCCCGAATCACGGAGAAACCCTTGCGGAGGTTCGCAATGCGAACCTTCGCAAGGGTTATGCGTGGCATCAGTTGTTCCGCAGCACCAACGGCAGGTAGAGCGACTTCACGTCGCTCGACACTTCCAGGTCGTAGCTCGCCGTCTGCGGCGCGCCCAGGCCATTGTCCACCGTGACGACGATGGACTTCGGGCCGGGAGTAGTCCAGATGAACGGTTGGTTGTTGTTTGGCCCACCAACGACGATATAGGGCGTGTAATCGGTCACTTGCCAGGTATAGGTGATAGGCAGCGTTGCCGTGAGTGGCAGCACGTTGGCGATAAAGATGTATTCCTGTCCGGCCTTGTACACGCTCACACCCGGCGGGGTAATGCTGACGCTTGCTACCGCCGTCAACGGCTGCGGTTCGAACAACATTGATAAGTTGCTGCTCGTTCCTGCTTCGAAATGCTTCACCACGCCGTAGTCGCGGGTGGTGCTCTGCGTGCGCAAGCCTGCGCCTTCCGTCAGCTCGGCGGGCAGCGTGAAGGCCCATTTGCCGGCGACGTCCGCATAAGCCGCGCCCAGGTGAACCAGCGCCTCGGTCTGCGGGTCGTCGTCATCAAGGTACACGTCGATGCGACAGTAAGGACACGGGTCGTCGGCGATACCGGTCACGTTGACGCCCTGAATGCGCATCACCAGCGCCGGATTGAAGAGCTTGAGCCTTTCGGGGACCGCGTCGCCGAACTCGATGGGCGGGACGGTGCTGGAAATGACGTTGCCCTGCATTGTGGTGGCGTTGATGGCAATGATGTTCCCGTTGACGAACAGGCCGTTCAGCGCACCGTCGACGACGGTGTTGGCGAGGATGCGCGTGTAGCGCGCGCCGACGTCCACCGCGCTGCCGCACGTCCAGAGGGGCGTACCGTCCAGCGCCTGGCCGGTGACGTTGCCTTCGACGAGGTTGTCCTGCCCGGTCGGAATCCAGATGGCGTCGGGCGGCGTAGTGGTGGCGCTGCCCTGGATGAGCAGCCCGGCGATGGTATTGTTCAGGATGCGGTTGCGCCGCCCGCTGACGTTGATGCCGCCGCCGCCGAACCAGTTGTCCGTCTTTACGGCCGGTTTGCAAAAACTCGCTTCGGCGGGCCAAACAGGAATCGTCCCATTGGCAAGCAGGCCGATGGTGTTGTTTTCGATCAGGTTGCCGTTGCCGGCAAAGTTGATGGCGTTCTGCCTGGAGCCGGCGAGTTTGTTGCGGCGCACCCAGTTGTTGTCGCCCGCGCTGCTCCCGTTGATGAAGCCGTGGTTATCTTGCGCGACGTCGTTGTCGTAGAAGTAGATGGCCGTTCCGTCGTCGCTCAAGCCGAGCCAGTTGTCCTCGATGATGTTGCCGCTGCCCGTCATCCGCAGTTCCACGTTCTGGAAGCCCAGGCCGCGCACGATATGAGCGCCTTCATCTTTTTGCACACCCAGGGACAGGGCCTTGTGGGCCGCGCCCGCGCCGGCGCGGAACAGCATCACTTTCGGCCCACCGGCGCGTCCACCGGGCTGCGTACTGCCGTCGATCGTCACCTGCCCGCCTTTGACGGCCGGCAGATCGGTAGCACTGAGGCTGATCTTCCAGAAACCGGCGGCATCGTAACCCGCGTCGCTCGTGGGGATGTCGAAGGCGATCAACACAGGGCGTTGCGCGGCGGGGAGCGCGTTCGCCTGGACGATGGCCCGCCGCAGCGTACATTGACCGGCAGGCGCAGCCGCGCACGTCGTGGGCGATGTCGTCGAGTCGTCTGTATTATCGACGGTGATGGTGGTGACGTAGCTGGCGGGCGGCGCGGGCGGCATAGGATAGATTACCGGCGGGATAAGCGGCGGCGCGGGGAAGACGGGGGCAAGCGGCGGCGGCAGCGGGGTTGCGCCGGTGCGGCTGTACACCTCGGTGGAAACGCGCGAGGTCGAGGGGCCGTCGAAGTTGGCGATGATGCCGTAGTTGAAGGCGGTGCTCGCCGTGCGCAAACCCTTGTCGAATCCCAGCGCGAAGGGCAACGTCGTGTTCCAATTCCCATCCACGTCGGATTGCACGATCCGCACCGATTCGAGCGTTTCCGTCATAGGGTTGAGATTGTCCAGGAACAGCTCGACCTGGCAGTAGGGACACGGCGCGGCGGGATGCGCGGCGCCGGTGACAGTGGTGCTGCCGCCGGCCACGTCGATGCTGAGGATCACCGACGGCGCGAAGGTTTTGCGCGCCTTGGGAACCTGGTTGCCGAACTCCATATACACCGGCGCGACGCTGCCCCACGAGAGGTTGCCCTCGTAATACAGCGCGTTGATCGACGTCTGCGTGCCGTTCATACGGAACGGTTCCAGCGCGGTGCGCACGACGGTGTTATTAAGCACGCGCGTGAATCCGGCGTCCACCACCAGGCCGCGCCCGCACGAGCCGACCTCGTTGCCTGTCGCGTCCCGACCGATGACGTTGTTTTCGATGAGATGGCCTTCGCCGGTGACGCTGAGCGCGTCGTCGGGCGTGTTTTCCGGGTCGTTGCTGTACCACAACAGTCCGGCGATGGTGTTGTCGATGACCTGATTGCGCTTGCCGCGCACCTCCACGCCTGCGCCACCGAACCAGTTATAGTAGCGGGCGTTGGGGCGGCACCAGCGATTCCAAGCCACCTCCGGCACGGTCCCATCGGCGCGCACGCCCACGGTGTTGTCGAGGATAAAGCCGTCGTCACCGTCCATGCTGATCGCCGCGCCGACGAAGCCGGCGAAGACATTGTCGCGGATGAGCGTCTGCGCCGTGTTCTCTGCTACCTTAATCCCACCCAGCCCGCTGCCTTGCTCCGGCATATCGGGATCGCGCCAGGCGATGTCTGTGCCTTCCGTATTCAGGCCAAACCAACTGTTATCCACGATGTTCCGGCTGTGGTTGAGCTGCACCGCCGTCTTGAAATTCTGGAAAACGAACCCGCGAATGACGTTATCGTTCCCGTTGACCACCAGCCCTACCAGATCGCGGTTCTGCGACCCGCGCAGGACGATCTTGGGGCCGGTCAGACGTCCGCCGGGCTGCGTGCTGCCGTCAATGGCAACCTGCCCGGCCTTGTTGACGTCGGTGCTGCCGAGCGTGGGCAGCGCGTAGAGTTGCAACGTGTCGGTCAGTTGAATCGTCCAGACCTGCTGCCCCGCGTCGTACCCCGGATCGGTGGTGGGGATGTCGAAGCGAATCTGCACCGGGCGCGCAGACGGCGTCTCGGCGATCAGCGCGGTGGCCTCCACGATGGCGCGGCGCAGCGTACACTTGCCGTCCGGCGCGGGAACCGGCGGGCCAGGCAGGTCGCGAGAACAGGTGTAGCTCGCGCTGTCGTCGGGATCCTCGGCGCTGTCCACGGTGATGACGGTGTTGAACGTCGCCGGCGCGATTGGCTGCGCCATATATACCGGCCACACGAGCGGCAACGGCGGCTGTGGGGTTGGCGGCGGCGGGTCTACCGGAGCGGGCGCGCCAGGTTGCGTGTAGATGTCCGAAATGTGCGTGGTCGTGCCCGCGCTGTAAATGATCGTGCCGCTGGCGTTGCGGATCTGCCCGTCAACGGCGGTGGTGCTGGCGGTGCGCAGGCCCTCGGTGAGCGCCAGCGCGCGCGGCAATGTGAAATTCCAGTTGCCGCTGCCGTCGGCGGTCGCCGTCCCCAACGACTCCAGCGTCTCGGTGACGGTGTCGTGATTGTCCAGGAAGACTTCGATGACGCACTCCGCGCACAGGCTGTCCGCGCCGCTCGTCCCGGTGACGTCGACGCCGTCGATGTTCGTAACCGCCGCCGGGTTGAACAGCCGCAGCGTCGCCGGGACGTTGGGGCTGAAGTCGAACGCCTGCACCTTGCTGCCGAGGATGACGTTCCCCTGCACCGTCACGGCGTCGAGGTCGTAGCCGAGCGGCCCGCCGGCGACAAGGATCCCGGCCGCGCCGCTCGCGCCGGCGATCGTGTTGCTGATCACCTGGATGGAATGCGCGCCGCTCGCGCCGCCGACGTCAATGCCGTCGCCGCAGACCCCGTAGGGCGCGCCGTCACTCGTCACGCCGATGAGGTTGTGCCGCACGATGTGATAGTAGCCACTGACAGCAAGCGCGTCGTCGGGCGTGTTGGCGGGATCGGCGCTCTCCCAAAGGATGCCGGCGATGCGGTTGCCCTCCACCAGATTGCCATAGCCGCCGACGTCCACGCCAGCACCGCCGAACCAATTGTAGTAGCGGGCATTGGGCTTGCACTTGCGCTCCGGGCGGACTTCCGGCGCGGTCCCGTCGGCGCGCGTCCCCACGGTGTTGCTCAGGATAAAGTTGTAGCTGCCGTCCACCTGAATCGCTGCACCTTTGAAGCCTACCAACACATTGTTCTGGATCGTGTTGGTGTACCCGCCGCCGGCCAGGCTGCCGTACAGATGGATGCCCGTTTCACCGCTGCCGTCTTCGGGATGTTCAATGGGATTGCGCAAGTAAATGTCGTCGCCGGCAATGTTCAGGCCAAACCAGTTACCCTCCACCAGGTTCTCGTCCGTGAAGGGGATGCTGAGGACTTCGTCGCCGAAGCCCTGGAACGCCAGTCCACGGATGACGTTGTGGCCGCCGGTGAGGGTGAACACGCCCTTGCGGTTATCGCCGCGCAGGATGATGCGCGGCCCGGCGGTCAGATCGCGTCCGATGGGCTGCGTCGTCCCGTCAATGATGGCGTGGCCGTAGCTCCCGAAGTCGCGGAAGATAAATTGCTCGGACGTCTGGCGGCTGTCCAGGTCAATCACCCAGACCCCGATGGGATCATAGCCGGGATCGCCAATGGGGATGTCGAAGGCGATGTGGTAGACGCGCTTGGTAGCGTCGAGGCTGTGATAGCGGATTTCGTTGATGGCGCGGCGCAGCGTACACGGGCTGGTATTCTCGCAGCGTTCATCCATCCCGCCCTCATCCGCGGTGGTGGTGACGGTGAGCCAGTGAGTGGGTGTAGGATCGGCGGAAGAACGCAGCGCGGCGACAGGCACATCCACTGTTACAGCACGAGCCGCCGTAACGTTCACCGTAGCCAGAACGCCCCCCATCAACACCAGCGCCATCAAAAATGCACACGTTACAAGCCAAAACTTCCGATTCATAATGGTTTCTCCTTTTGTTTGTCAATTAATGCGCCTCACGCGCAACTACAGCCGGTCCGCTTTGCCATGGTTGAGCCACCCGGCACCGGATTGAATATCGGTCTTATAGATAACCAAATCGGCCTCGAACGCCGAACCGGTGAAGTAGACGATTTTGTACAATTTAGGCATATTGATCTCCTTTCTTTGAATGTTGATGATTATCCTGATGCGCCATCTCTTGCTGCAAAAAATCGAACAATGTTTGCACATCGGCAAAACTCCGCCGATCACCCGTACCAGGACTCTCCAGTGAAGCGTGCCAGACTTTTCTTTCACCGTCACTCGTTTCCCACAGCCGCAGTAGATACGAGAGATAGCCTCGTTGTTTCATAGTTCACCCAACCTTTCCCTAACCTTGCGAAGATGTGCGAGGTACTCGCGTAAACCTTCGCGAGATTTCTTTCACGGATAACGGTACGCCGTGAGGAATGCGAATTCGCCCATGCCGTCGTCGATGAAAACATAGCGTCCGTCTCCGGTCACCGCGATGCCGACCGGAAACATAAACTCACCTTCAGGCCAACCGGTCACGCCATCGTTGATCGCCTCGACGCCAATGTTCTCCAGCACGTTGCCCTGCGGATCCAACTTCACCGCGCCGGGCGGGCTCCAGGTGACAACGTAAAAGTTACCAACGTCATCCACACTCAGCATCTGAGGGAATGCATCTTCGAGCGCCTCCTGGCCCAGACGCTGGATCACGCGCCCGTCATCGGGTGTAAGTTCCAATATGTACCCACCCGCGCCGGTCAGAAACAGCGTTCCGTCTGGGCCGACGTCCATGGCCTTTGCGCTGAGTTCCGCCTCAATGGGAAAGCTGCGCAGGAATTCGCCTTCGGCAGTGAACACCTGCACGCGCGTCCCGGCGTCACCGATGTCCAGCGCGTACACACTGCCGTCCAGACCGACAGCCAGCGCCGCGGGGCTGTCACCGGAGAACTCGCCATCGCCCGTTCCGTAGCTACCAAACGCACCGAGCAGGTCGCCATCGGCGTTGAAATGCACAATTTGGCGGAAACCGATCTCAGCCATGTAAACGTCACCGTCCGGCCCGATCTTCACATCCGCCACATAACCGATCTCGCCTTGTGCCAATTGACCTTGATAATTACCCTCCAGATCGAAGATATAAACCCCATTGTAAGCGTCGGCGATGTAGACGGCGGTTTCTGTAGCATCTATGCCGCCCAACGTCGTAAAGGAAAGTTCCGCCAGTTCAGGAGACGTGCTGCCCACCCGCCAGAAAACTTCTGCAGACGTCGTGTCTTCGGGCACAAAGATACGTTCCACCGAACCGATTACCTCCACAGCATCAATCGCCGCGCGCCCCAAACCCAGCACCGAATGATCAACCGTGATACGCACGCCACTGATCTGATAGTCAACTTCAACCGGAATGGAAAGCGTGTAAGGACATTCGGCACGGGCGTATGGTTGCGCCGTGTAAACCTCGTGATAGTCCGCGAGGAAATCGATCAACTCGACTTTGACGATCTGTGAAGGGTTGTGCGTTTGGACGATATTGATCAACGTCGGCACAGTCGGCGAATCGTAGCTCAGTTCGAGCCAGGCGATGCTGTCCGCCTCGGCGGGAGACCAGGCGGAGGGCGCATCGCCGCACGTGGGCGTATCCGGTTTGCCGGTCGCCTGCATCGCGCTGTATGCGCCGTCCCCATACTCGGAACTGGCGACGGCGCTAATCGCCCATTGCCGGTAGCCCTGATCGGCATCGGGGGGAATGGGGATTGGTGTAGGCGGCGGCGCGGATGTCGCGGTGGGAGGCGCGACGGTCGGTGATGGCACGGCAACCGGTGTAGAAGTTGCCGTTGGTGCAATAGGCATGAAGGTTGGTGGAGTTGCCGTGGGCACAGACTTGCCACCGGATAAGCTACATGCCAAACTCATCACAACGCACAAAGCGATATAGAGATACGACCATTTTCGACGCATAGCTGATCCTCCTGAAAGTATCCACCCTTGCGAAAGTGGAGGCAAACGCAGGTTGCACGCCTTCGCAAGAGTGGAAAAAGGGTCAATGTGAAATCAATCGCTTGAGCGCAAAACCAGCGGTAAGTAGATAGACGTGCGTGTCGCGAGGTTGAGTATCACTTCCTTTGGCAGTGAAGTAGCCAGGTTGTACGTGACGTACCCCACCACACGGTAGGTGTCGCTGATGGCGCCGGTAGAATCCCACACATTGTTGAAGTTCGCCGTTGCACCAGGCAAGAGCGCTGCAAGTGTGTGTGTGAACTCTGCGGTTTGTGTGACGCCATCTCCGGTTTCCACACGGATGATGGCGACGCCGTTCAACGTCACATCGCCTGTGTTTTGGAAGGTCATCGTGAGCGCGATGTCATCGCCTGGATCGAAGGAAGTCGGTGTGGCGGTGAGGTCGGTGACTTCTCCTTCAACAACGCCCACCGTGAACTCGGTCACTTCGGTGTCCAGCACGTGGCCGGCTATATCCACCAGCGTCACATCGAGGATGTAGTCGCCTGCCGCGAGCGTCTCCATGATGACCAGGTCGAGGAGAGATGTGCCGGTGATTGCGTGCAACGCTTGCAACGACAGCGCAGTCTCTACCTCGTCCGAGAGCGATTTGACGGTCGGCTGTACGATGAGCATCTGCTCCGCGCCGCTGTTGTCCACCACGAGCGTCGCTGCGGCCGTCTCGGTGAGGCGGAAGGTGGGCTGCAACGGTTGCAGGGTCACGACACTCGCGGTGGCGGTGATGACGGTAACGTTGAATTCCCAGTTCTTGTAGAAGCGCGCGTCGGTCGTGTCCGGGTTGTAGGTGAACGGGTAGAGGGTCAGCTCCAGCATCGAAGTGCCGTCCGGGTTGTCGCTGACTTTCCAGGCGTAGTCCTGCTCAAGCTGGGGATACCAGCCGGTGATGGCGGCGGAGCTTTGCACCGCCGCAACGCCGCAGTTACAGTCGGTTTCCAGGGTTGCCGTAGGGATGTGCAACCCGGTGGCGACGGTCAGCCCGGATTGCGCGGTCAGGGTCACGTCTTGCACGCGCTGCCCCTGCGGGTAGGTGTAACTGACCTTCCAGGTGGGCACGATGTAGTCATTGAGCTTGAGCCACTCCCGGTCGCCGGGGAGCGTGACGTGATCCCAGCTTTCTTCGTCGGTGGTCACAGTGTAATCGGGGACGGTGATTTGGACGGCGCCGGTAGGGCCGTTCGGCGCGGTGAGCGCCAACGTGCGCACCATGCCGAGCAGCGCGCCGTATTTCGGATCGCCGTAGAGATGATACTGGTAAATCCACCTCCGCCAATCGCCGTCGTCGGCCCAGTGATCGCGGGCCATGTCGGCGAACGTATAGCCAACGGTGAGCGCGCCGTTGGCACCCCAGCGATTGAAGAAACCGCGCCCCGCTCTTCCGTTCGTATCCCGGTCAGAAGGACTGACCGCGCCGATGAAGGCGCCCGCGCCGTAGCGCAACCACGCCTCGCCCATACTGTAGCCGCCTTTGTAGTCGCCGCTCAGGCAGGTGATGCCGAAGGCGAACGGGTGGTAGCCGTTGAAGAAGAAGGTTCCCACGTCGTAGGCGCTGAATCCGATGCTTGTGCTGTCCCACGAATTGTAGGCGCCATGCCCGCGGAAGACCACCAGGCTTTGCCCTTTGGACATCTCGGCGCGGAAGTCTTCCAGTATTTTGTGGCCGCTGTCATAGTCCTTGCCCTTCAGGCGGGTCACCTCGGGGAAATCGAGCCGGCTGCTCACCTCGTTGAGCTGCGTCCAGAATTCGTCCACGCCGCTGCCCCGCCCGCTGAAGAGCACCGCGCGCTGCCGGTCGAAGCCGCTACCGGTTCTGGCGACGTAGATGGCGGACTCCAGTCCCTGGCGCAGCGTGCCCATGTCGTTGCCGGTGATGCGGCCCAGGACGAGTTCGGGTTTGGCTTCGCCGGAGGTGCTGGCGTAGCGCAGGTCGCTGTAGGGGACGTCGTAGCCGGCCCCTTGCGACGGAATAATATTGTCCTCACCAACGAAGAGCACGTAGCCCCCGGCGTGATAGGTGCGGAAGTTGGGGTGCAAGGCATTGGCCCAGTACCCGCCCGGTTCGAGGAGCGCGTCGAGCGTCGTAGGACACAGGCTGATGGGCAAATATCCCAGGACGGCGTTGCGGTAAGTCGCCAGTTCCGCCATCCGCGAGAGGAGCAGGCTCAACTCGCGCTGCGTCCCCAGGCTCGTGCGCCAATCCACAGCACTTGTGTAGGCCACCAACCTCGCCGGGGAAGTGACGAGGATGTAGTCCGATCCTTCGGCAATCTGCTCCACCATCACATCCACATAGATGTCATCCACCCAGTTCGCGCCCACCTGGAAGTTGCGACTGAAGTTCCCTGCAACCCCTGCAAGATGATAGTAGACGCGGGCGGTATGTTCCGGCGCGTGACCGCTACCGATGTAATAGAATTCCCACTGCGGGTATAGAATGGGAACCAGTTGATACGTCACCACGAAACTCTCATCGGCTGCCAGGGCGATTTCCTCAGTCGTGTCATTGAACAAATCGATCATGATTTTCCGTTCGGGCGTCTCGCCGTAATCGCCGTTTTTAACGTAGTAGTAGTTGGCGGCTGGGGACATCAACCCAAGCGCGTTGCTTTTCTCGATCACCTGGAAGCCGCGTACAAAGTCCTCCACGTAATCCACGTAGGCCGTGCCCACGCCGATGTTCTTGATCGTTAATGCATTAACAGGCGACATTTTCTGGAATAGCAAGATGCGGTTCATGAGTGCAGTT
>DAIUDK010000103.1:0-20865 GCA_036845725.1 Chloroflexota bacterium | reverse complement strand
ATCGCGCGCAACGTGATCGTGCCGCCCATCGAGTGCCCCCACATCCCCACGCGGTCGGGATCGGCTTCCGGCAAGCGTTGCGCCGAGGCCATCGCGTTGAGCACGTCTATGGTGTAAGCCGGGGTGTCATAGGCGTTGGCAGGCTCGCCCTCGGAATCGC
This sequence comes from Chloroflexota bacterium, assembly GCA_036845725.1. Lineage (GTDB taxonomy): Bacteria > Chloroflexota > Anaerolineae > B4-G1 > SLSP01 > DSWT01. Next base: position 20,705 of record DAIUDK010000103.1, on the reverse strand, counting down.
CGTGCCCGCGATAGTCCGGGCGGATGACGATGTAACCGTTGCGCGCGAAACCGTCCACGTAAGCCACGTAGCGTTCGGTGGTACGGTACTGGTCAGGTGGAATATAGCCGTGGTTAAAGACAATGATCGGCCAACCCGTTGCGGGTTTCTCACCGCGCGGGATCGTGAGCAGCGCGTAAATCTTCAAGCCTTCGGACAAATATGACACGACGTAGCGGTCGTAGTTGACGCCGGGCGACAGCGTCTGCTCGATGACGATTTCGCTGCCGGGGTAGGCTTGCTCGCGCATCACGGCGATCATCAGCGGGTGTGTGGGCGTCGGAGTGGATGTGGGCGTTGCGGTGGCGGTCGGCATGGCTGTGGGCGTAGACGTGGCGGTGGGAGGCGGCGTGGCGGTCGCAGTTGGCGTCGCCGTTGCCGAGGGGACGGGGGTGTGCGTGGTAAGCAGTGCAGGTGTAGGCGTGGGTGTAGGTGCGGGTGTCATACACGCCGTCCACAGGAATAGGACAGCGATCAACAAAAGCGTCAAATGTGCGGTTTTCATTACAATCGCCTCCTCAGATATCCAACAGTACATGGTCAAGTGTAACACGGTGCGACGGAAGCGCAATTTTCTAAATCCATGTATGGTATAATGGCATTTCGTGTTACGAACAGAGGGTTCGTAACCATTCAGGGTCAAGCGTGCGACTTGGCTCAATACAGTCAAGGAGTACGTGTTACCATGAGTTTCGATCAGTTTTCTCTCGACCCGCGCATTCTCGCGGGGGTCGCAGCGGCGGGGTTTACCACGCCGACGCCCATTCAAGAGCAAGCCATCCCGGAGGTGCTCGCCGGGCGCGACATCTTCGGCATCGCGCAGACCGGCACCGGCAAGACGGCGGCCTTCATCCTGCCCATTCTCCAGCGGTTGACACGCGGGAACCTACGCCAGATTCGCGCGTTGATCGTCGCGCCCACGCGTGAGTTGGCCGAGCAGATTTACGACGTCAGCACGGCGTTGGGGACGCGCACCAAAGCCCGCACCGTCGCCATCTACGGCGGGGTGAGCAAAAACCCGCAGATCGAGGCCCTGCAACGCGGCGTCGAGATCGTCGTCGCCTGCCCGGGCCGCTTGCTCGATCTGCACAACGAGGGGTACGTTGACCTGTCCCACGTCGAAGTGCTGGTGCTGGACGAGGCCGACCGCATGTGCGATATGGGCTTCCTGCCCGACATCCGCCGCATCCTCAAGCTGCTGCCCGCGCAACGGCAGACGTTGTTCTTCTCCGCCACCATGCCGGACGAGATCCGCGAGCTGGCGGAAACGATCCTCAAGGACCCGGTGACGGTGCAAATCGGCATCATCGCCCCGGCCAAGAGCGTGTCGCACGCGCTGTATCCCGTCTCGCGCGCACTCAAGAAGGACTTGCTGTTGGCGCTGCTCGACCGGACGGCGACCGGGCGCGTGCTCATCTTCACCCGCACCAAACATCGCGCCCGCAACCTGGCGCGCGATCTGCTGAAGCGCAAATTCAACGCGGCGGCATTGCAGGGGAACATGTCGCAGAACCAACGCCAGAACGCCCTTGACGGCTTCCGCGACGGCAAGTTCGACGTGCTGGTGGCAACCGATGTGGCGGCGCGCGGCATCGACGTGACCGACATCACCCACGTCATCAACTTCGACATCCCCGACACGGTGGACGCCTACACGCACCGCATCGGGCGCACGGGCCGTGTGGATCAGACCGGCGAGGCGTTCACGTTCATCGAGCCGGAGGACGAACCCATGGTGCGCGACATCGAAAAGGTGCTCAAGACACGCATCGAGCGGCGGCGACTGCCCGATTTCGACTATGGCGGCTTCATCCCAGAGGCGCAGGGGCAAGCGCCACGTCCCCAGGAACGCCCACAGCCCTCCCCAAGCCGTTCCCGCCGCCGCAGAAGACCCGTGCGCCAGGCCTAGATACAGCGGACCTTTTATAGTACACGGATGAACACGGATTCTACGGATAAAGTTAAAAAACCCGTACGATCCGTGAAATCCGTGTACCAAATGCTTCCCAACCGTTCGTGGTCGGCAATACTCCCGCAAATGTAATCCGCTTCTGAATGCCATCTTAACCAAATCTTAATCTGCTGCGTGTATGCTGAGAGTGGTATCGGCTCAAAAATCTGTGGGTGGGGGTCTGGGGGCGAGCTACGCCCGCCCCCAAACCCCCACTTCTCCCCTTCTTCTTGAGCTGATACCGGATTAAGCGGATTTTTGGTCAGGCAGCAGTATAAATCTGCTGAATCTGCTCAATCTGCTGACGGAAAAGAATTTCAGTATACAATAGGGGCGTAGTATGCAGCAGAGTGACGACGACGTTCTTGCCGGGAGAAAAGCTATGTCCAAAACCATTCTGGTCGTGGATGACAAGGCCAGCTTGCGCACCATGGTCAAAGCGTACCTGACCGAACAGGGCTTCCGCGTGGTGACGGCAGCGGACGGGCAGGAGGCGCTGTTTGTCGCCCGCGCGGAGAAACCGGACCTGATCCTGCTCGACATTATGATGCCCAAGATCGACGGCTACGAGTTTATCCGCATCTTCGGTAAAGAGCAAGAGACGCCCATCATTCTGCTCACGGCAAAACTCGAGGAAACAGACAAAGTTCTGGGGTTGGAGTTAGGCGCCGATGACTACATCACCAAACCCTTCGGAATGCGGGAACTGCTGGCGCGCATCCGGGCCGTGCTACGGCGTTCCGAGAAGCCCGCGTCCGCGCCGGACATACTGCGCGCTGCCGATATCGTCCTCGACAGAGATCAGCGTTCCGTGACCGTCGGCGGCAAGGAGGTCAGTCTCACGCCGACCGAGTTCGATCTACTGGCGACGCTGATGGGAGAACCAGGGCGCGTCTTCTCCCGCGCGTCGCTGCTGGAAGCGGTGCAGGGCATCGCCTTCGAGGGGATGGAGCGCTCAATCAACGTCCACATCCGCAACCTGCGCACCAAAATCGAACCCGACCCCGCCAATCCGCGCTACATCGAAACCGTTTTCGGCGTGGGCTACCGCTTCTGTAACAATAGCTAGAATTCAACCACGAATGTCTGTATTCGCCGAATCTTCACGAATTTACACTAATTTCTCTTCTCAACGGATGTAACGGAATTGAACGGATATTTTTCCGTTGAATCCGCCAAATCCGTTGAGGTTGTTTTCAAAAGGACTGAGATGAGAAAGTTAAACTCGCTTACGCTCAAATTGACGGCCATCGTGCTGTTCATCAGCCTGCTCAGTGTGGTGTTGGTGGCGGTGTTCACGCGCTATGCCACCGTGTCGGCCTTCGACCGGATGTTGGTGGAGCAAAGCCGCACAGAGTTCATCGCACTCGTTACCGCCTTCTACGAGGAACATGGAACGTGGGACGGTGTTATCGATGCGGTGCGCATGCAGACTCAAGACCCGTTTATGTTCAGGGGCCTGATACTGGTGGATCAGAATAATCACGTGGTCTTGGGCGACGTTCACACCGACGTCGGACAGCCGGTCTCGATCCAACAGTTGGCGCAGGGAACGCCGGTCATGCTCAACGGCGAGCGCATCGGCACACTGCTGGAATTCACCGCCCCACCCCCGCGCAAACCCGAAGATGAGCTGTACCTCAAGCGCACCAACCAGGCGCTGCTGCTGGCCGCCGGAGGCGCGAGCCTGTTCGCGCTTCTCCTGGGGATTCTCAGTTCCCGCACGCTCACCCGCTCGCTGCGCGAATTGACGGCCGCCACCCAATCCATGGCTCAGGGCAACCTGGAGCAGACCGTCCCCGTGCGCAGCAAGGACGAGTTGGGCCAACTCGCTGCCTCCTTCAACCGTATGAGCGCCGACCTGGCGCGCGCCAACACCTTGCGCCGCCAGATGACGGCGGACATCGCCCACGACCTGCGCACGCCGCTGACCGTCATCAAGGGCTACACCGAGGCGCTGCGCGACGGTGATTTGCCCGCCACACAATCCACGTTCGAGACGATGTACCAGGAAGCGCAGCACCTCAGCGGTCTGATCGACGATTTGCGCACGCTGTCGCTGGCCGAGGCGGGCGAGCTGACGCTCAACCGGCGGCCCACATCGCCATTCGAGCTGCTCTTCCAGGCGCAGGCGGCCTATCTCCCGCAGGCGCAAAACGCAGGCGTGACGTTGCGCATCGAAGCCGACGACGCCCTGCCGGATATCGCCATCGACCCCGAGCGCATCGCCCGCGTGCTCGGCAACCTGATCATCAACGCGCTGCGCTATACCGGCGACGGCGGGCAGATCACGCTACACGCACGCGCTCATCCAAACGGTGTGCTGTTGAGTGTATCGGATACGGGCAGCGGCATCCCGCCAGAAGAGTTGCCCTACATCTTCGAGCGCTTCTACCGGGGCGACGTCGTTCGCCAGTCCGATAGTGGCGAGTCGGGGTTGGGGCTGGCGATTGCCAAATCGTTGGTGGAGGCCCACGGCGGTGACATTGTCGTGAGCAGCGCCGCGGGTCAGGGAACGACCTTTGAGGTTTTCCTGCCGGAAGCGCGGGGCTGAAGTCCCCGCGCCAAAAGAACAAAGCCCCTCGGGGCCAGAATCAGCCCGTAGAGCTTCGCTCTTTTCGCCCGATGCTTTAGCTTCAGGTAAATTTGAACAAATCCTTGCCCCTTTCTTAACCCCTTCTTAACAAGTTGTTGGTATGCTGTTAACATAAACTCGGAGGAACGACAATGCAGACTTACGTGACAGCAACTGACAACTATAAGGTGAACGATGATAAGACTGATGACGACCTGACGATCTGGCCAGACGTTCTTCGGCGCTTTGTCCCCATCGGGCTGGCGCAAATGGAGGATGTGGCGCTGCTCCACCGCATCGATACCAAGTACGTGATGAGTGAAGCGCAACTCTATCAGGCGCTCAATCACCTGACGGCAGCCTATCGCGTGCTTGAAGTCGAAGGCCAGCGACTACAGCGTTACGAAACCTTGTACTTCGACACACCGGATTTCACACTCTACCATCAACACCACAACGGACGGCCCAATCGCTACAAGGTCCGCTCGCGCGTTTACGTAGAATCGGAGACAGCCTTTCTCGAGGTCAAGCACAAGACGAACAAAAACATTACCATCAAACATCGTGTGCGGACGCCGGAAATGGTCGCCGAGATCGATGATTGGGCCGAGGATTTTCTCTACACCTGCCTCCCGTTTCCTTCCACAGGACTGACGCCCAAGTTGTACAACACCTTCCGGCGGATCACGCTGGTCAGCACGAGCGGGATCGAGCGGGTGACGATAGACCTCGGTCTGCGCTTTGCGGTGGACGGGGCGCATCTACCTTTGCCGGGCATCGCCATTGCCGAAGTGAAACAAGCGGCATTTTCCCTGCGTTCGGAGTTCGTCAGGCAGATGCGCGCTCTGGGCATGCGGCCGATGTCCTTCAGCAAATACTGCATCGGCGTGAGTCAGCTTTACGATCGGATCAAGGCCAACCGGTTCAAACCGCAACAACGATACATCTCAAACCTTGCGAAAGTTGCGCAGCAGACTGCGCCTAAACCTTTGCAAGGTTAAAACGGAAAGGAAATCACAATGGACAATTTCGTAACGTTCGGCTTCAGCTTTCTCTTGAACGGTCTTGTCGCGTTCTTGATCATTCGCGGCATCTACTATCCCGTCAGGCGCGACAAGGAGTACGTGCTGACCTTCCTGACGTTCAACACGCTCATCTTCGTGATCGCGCACCTGCTGCAAGGGGTGAATGTGACCATCGGGCTTGGCCTGAGCATGTTCGCCATCTTCAGGATGCTGCGTTATCGCACCGATCCCATCCCCACCCGCGAGATGACCTACCTCTTCGTGATGATAGCCTTGCCGTTCGTCAACGCCATCCTCGTCGCGCAGGAGAATTACGCGGGGCTGTTGATCGCCGACGCTCTGGTAACGGCGGTGCTACTGCTGGTTGAAAAAGGTTGGGGCTTCCAGTACGTGGGGCACAAGACCATCACCTACGAACGCATCGAGCTGATCAAGCCGGAGAACTACGAGGCATTGCTGGCCGACCTGCGCGCGCGCACCGGGCTGGACATCACCCGCTGCGAAGTCGGCAAACTCGACTTTCTGCGCGATGTGGCCGAAATCAAAATCGACTACGTCGAACCGCGCACGCAGGGCCAACCGGCGGCGCAGGCCACCCGCTACAAGAGTCTCTTCGAGCAAGAGTGGCGAGTGGCCCCGGATAGCCAACTGACAAAACACTAACAAGGAGCATGAAAAATGAAAAAGATCATCGCTTTACTGTTGACAGCGACTTTACTTTTAAGTCTGACCGCCTGTTCAAGCGAGACTAAAGCCTACACGCCTTCCAAAACCGGGATTTCCACAAGCACCGCGCCGGTGAACACTTCGACGACGGCTGCAACTCAAAATCCCACATCCACGCCTGTCCCCGTTTCCGTAGAATACGAGAGTGACGATCTGGATACCGGCAACAGCGATCTCACCACAACCGTCATCACCCTGGCAGGTGAAACCGCCAGTGTGGAGGGCAGCGGCGCAACAGTGGACGGGTCAAACGTCACCATCACATCTGCCGGAACGTATGAGATTACCGGCACCATGAACGACGGCCAGATCATCGTCAATACGGAGGACCAGGAGACGGTGAAGCTCACGCTGAATGGCGTGCAACTCTTCTGTTCCACCAGCGCGCCCATCTACGTCGCCAACGCGGAGAAAGTTGTCATCACGCTGGCGGCGGGGACGCAGAACTACGTCACTGATGGCGAGACTTACGTCTTCGCGGATCCGACATCCGACGAACCCAACGCCGCAATCTTCAGCCACGACGATCTCACCATCAAGGGTGACGGCGCGCTTATCGTCAACGCGAACTACAACAACGGCATCCAAAGCAAAGATGACCTCAAGATCACCGGCGGGACGATCACCGTTAACGCCGCTGACGACGGCCTCAAGGGCAAGGATTCCATCGCGATCAAGGCTGGCGTGATCACCATCAACGCCGGCGGCGACGGGTTGCAGTCCACCAACGAGACGGAGGCAGAAAAAGGCTATATCGCCATCGAAGGCGGTGCGCTCAATATCACGGCTGGCCTGGATGGCATCCAGGCGCAAACGAGCCTGCTGATCAGCGGCGGCGACATCGCTATCACGACAGGCGGCGGCAGCGTCAACACGAGCGTCAGCGGTGGCGGGATGTGGGGCCGTGGGATGATGGAAGGCAATCCCAACAGACCCACCGATAGCGCCAAGGGCCTGAAGGCCGTCGCCGACGTGACCATCACGGGCGGTACCATCACCATCAACTCGGCGGACGACGCGATCCATTCCAACGGCAGCGTCACGGTTGGCGGCGGCGATATTCAAATTACCTCCGGCGACGACGGCATCCACGCCGATGCGAGCCTGAACATCAGCGGCGGCGACCTGAACATCACCCAGTCCTACGAAGGCGTCGAGAGCGCCAGCATCACGATCAGCGCCGGGATGATCCACGTTATCGCCAGCGACGACGGCATCAACACTTCGGGCGGCGCTGACGGATCTTCAGTCAACGGGCGTCCGGGGATGAACCAATTCGCCGAGTCTGGCAATGACTGCCTGTACGTGAACGGCGGATACATCTTCATCGACGCAGCGGGCGACGGCATCGACACAAACGGGCCGATCGATATGACCGCAGGCATCGTGATCGTCAATGGGCCTACGGAGAATATGAACGGCGCTTTGGACTATATGGGCGCGTTCAACATCACCGGCGGGTTCCTGATCGCGGTCGGCAGCGCGGGGATGGCGCAAGCGCCGAGCGCGTCCTCCACGCAATATTCGGTGATACAGAACCTCGCGTCGGCGCAGGCCGCCGGAACACTGCTGCACATCGTCGCGGCGGACGGGACAGCAGTGCTCACGTTTGCGCCGACCAAAGCCTACCAGTCGATTGTGTTCTCTTCGCCCGAACTCGAGAACGGAGAGACGTACACCGTTTACGTCGGCGGCACTTCAAGCGGCGCGGCGACGGATGGCCTGTATTCCGGCGGAACTTACGGCCCCGGCAGCCAGGCCGCCAGCTTCACGATCTCCAGCATCGTCACAGGAGGTGGGGGTGGCGGGTTCTTCGGCGGTCCGGGCGGCGGACCAGGTGGGGGAGCGCCACCCGGCGGCGGGCCTCGTCGCCCATAGTCACAAACCGATACAGCGCGCGGGCCGGTCTCAGGCCGTGCCCGCGCCGGCGACTGCCGCAACTTTCATCCTCCCATTCACGTATTGATACATAGCCCGTGCGCGACACAGCACGGGTTTTCCTATGATAAACAATACGCGAAAGGAGACATCGAAATGAGTGAAGAAACAATCACCGTCGAACCCATCGTGACCGAACCGGTCACCAAGTTAACCACCGAACAAGTTTTGGAGAGGATGCGCACGACGCGCGACCTGACCAATGCCGATCTCAGCAGCCTCGATCTGGCGGGTATAAAATTCGCCGGCGTGAAAATGCCTGGCGTGAACCTGTCTGGCGCGAACATCCCCGGCGGCCTCTTCGCGGGCGCGGAAATGGCCAACGCCAACCTCGCCAACGCCGATATCGTGGGCGGCAAGTTTATGGGCGTCAACCTGCTCAAGGCCGTGCTCGCCAAAGCCAAGCTCACCGCCGCGAAGTTTATGGGCGTCAACCTCGAAAAGAGTGACCTCTCCGGCGCAGAGATGACGGACAGCGGTTTTATGGGTGTGAACCTGACGGGCAGCCACCTACGCGGCGCGAAGCTGCTCGGCGCAAAGATCGCGGGGACCAACCTCAAAGAAGCCGATCTGACCGAAGCCGACCTCACCGGTTCCACACTCAAGCGCGTCGACGTGACCGGCGCGGACTTCACCGGCGCGAACACCACCGGCGCGCGCGCCAGCAAAGTCAACTGGGAAGCCGCCAAGACGCCGCCCGCGCAATTGCCTGAGCCTCTACCCGAACCGCCCGCCTGGCTTCCCGGCGTCATCGCCGGCGTCGCCGTCGTGCTGATCCTCGTGGCGCTGCGCAAGAAGAAACGCCGCAGTTAGCGCCCCAAAGCACAAACCACGAGTCTACACGAATGAACGTAAAGATTGGTGTAGATTCGTGGTCAAAATGGTCAATCGCTAAGGCCGGTCTCCTCACCTCGCCACAGAACTGCGTCCTAAAAACCGCTTCCCCAAGCCGACAAACGTGATACAATGCGGATATGAACAAAGTGCCAGAGTGTCAAGACTTCGGGCCTGAGATTTTCAACTTTGGACTATTTTGTAGGAGGTATTGTATCTATGACGGAAGAAATCGAATTCGTTTCCAATTATAACGATATGAGCAACGACCGGGGGTTTCAATTCGAGTTTACTTGCAACCGCTGTGGCACCGGGTATCGCACGCCGTTCCAGGCATGGGCAATGGGGACGGCGGCCTCGGTGCTGGACACGGCAAGCAGTCTGTTCGGCGGCGTCTTCGGCTCCGCCGCCAATGTCGCCGAACGCGCGCGCTCGGCAGCCTGGCAGAAAGCCCACGATGAAGCTTTCGAACAGGCCTCGGAGAAGATTCGCCCCAACTTCATCCAGTGCCCGCGCTGTTCGGCGTGGGTGTGCAAGAAGAGCTGCTGGAACACCAAACGCGGGCTGTGCAAGGACTGCGCGCCCGACCTGGGCGTTGAGATGTCCGCGGCGCAGTCCAACCGCTCCGTCGAAGAGGTGTGGGCGCACGCCGCCATGGCCGAGGAAGATAAAAAACTGGGCCAGGAGAACTGGCGCGAAACCATCCGCGCCTCGTGCCCGGAATGTAACGCCCCACTGGCGACCAACGCCAAGTTCTGCCCGGAATGTGGCGCCAAGCTTAAATCCGCACAGCACTGCCAAAACTGTGGGGCAAAGCTGACGCCGGGCGCGAAGTTCTGCCCGGAGTGCGGCGAGAAGGTATAACGCGACACAAAAAAAAACTCCCGATGGTGAATGCTATCGGGAGTTTTTCTGTCGGATTCAGGGACTCACACTTCAACCGGGTGGTGTCTCCGTCGGTGTAGGAGTAGGCGTCAACGTTTCGGTCGATGTGGGCGTCACGGTTGGCGTCGGAGTTATGGTTGGCGTCGGAGTTATGGTTGGCGTCGACGTTGGCGTTGACGTCGTAGTTGGTGTCGGTGTGACCGATACGGTCGGCGTCTGAGTGGGCGTCGGTGTGACCGAGGGAGTGACCGGCAGGTCGCCGATGCGCTCAATCCCCACTTTCAGCAGCGCATTCTCCTCCCTCTCGAAATATTCTACGACGATGGTATATTTGCCCGTTCGTAACTGCGCTTCCTTCTGATAAACCCGATCTCCCGCGCTGATGTGCCACTCATCCAGGATCAACGTCTCGTTGATGAAGATGCGCACCCCATCGTCGGCGACGGATGAGAAGCGGTACACGCCCTCCGTCAGCGTCAATTCGCGAGTCCAGCGTACCGAGAAGTTGTCCGCTGGCAACCCCACAGCAGGCGCGTTCAACCCCCAGTTGAAGTCGATCTTGGGATCATTACGGACCAGCACCGGTTTGCCGGAGAGATCGAGGTTATTCCAGTATTCGCCTTTCCAGTCGGGGAAAGTGGGGGTGACCTTTTCCCACGTCAGGCGCGCGCGCGCGTTCCCGGCGCTCTCATAGTAGTCGACGTGCAAGGCGTGCGCACCAGCGGCCAGCGCCACATCGACAACCACATCCCGTTCTGAGCCATCGCGCCACTCGTCGATGATAAGTTGATTGTCAATCCACAGCCGCGCGCCATCGTCCATCGTCAAACGGAAACGATAGGTCGCAGCCTCGAAGTTCAACGGGCGCGTCCAGCGGGCCGAGAAGTTGTCGACAGGCAATCCAGAATACGGAGCGCCAGTTCCCCAGTTGAAGTCCACCTTGGTTTCGTTGCGCACCAGAGCAGGAGTGCCGTTCAACGTGCGGTTGTTCCAGTACTCGCCCTTCCAGTCACCGAAGGTGGTTTGCTTTTCCCATCCCACCTGGATGAGCGCCTGTCCGGTCGCCTCGAAGTATTCGAGACGCAAAACATAATTGCCGGTGAGTAGCATCATCCAATCGGTGGTAACGGTGCGCTTCGAGCCTGTACGCCATTCATCAACCAGCAATTTATCGTTGATGTATAACCGCGCGCCATCGTCCACGGTCACAGAGAAGCGGTACATCCCGCCCTCCAAGAGCATGGTGCGCGTCCAACGAGCCGAGAAGTTATTGACCGGAAATCCCGACACCGGTCCACCATTGCCCCAGTTGAAATCCAATTTCGAGTCGTTGCGCACCAGGCCCGGGGCACCGGTCATCGTGGTGTTCGTGTAATACTGTCCGTACCACGCGCCGGAATCGGGCGTGGGCGATGGCGTGATCGTAGGCTCGACAGTCGGCGTCGGCGTGGAAGTGAATGTGGGCGTTGGTGTCACACTCGGTTCGATGGTAACTGTAGATGACGGCGGCGGCGGCGTTGGTGTCGTCGCAAAGGCAAAGCGGGTCGTCACCAGCAGGTCGGTGTTGGGCGCTTGCACCAGCACATCCACACCCTCATGGCCGCTCCAGCCCTCGCCCAGGATCAATGCGACGTTGAACGTGCCATCCGCCTTGACGGGCACGGTTGCCGCCGCAGGCAGCATCTGGCGTCCCGTTTTGAGATTGACCAAGATAACCTCTACGCTGACATTTGACGGCCAGTCGGTCCCCTCTACCATGATCGTTGTACCCGGCAATCCCGTGGATGGCGTTACGATGACGTGCGGGGTCGCCGGCGTGGGTGTAGCTCTGGGGAACAGAGTGCCGCCACGCAGCGCCAGCACGATCAATCCACAAATCACGAGAAAACCAATCGCCACCAGACCAATCACGAGATAGAACCAGCGCGGCGCGCCACCCGGCGAAGGTGGATTGTAGTACTCCTGCATGTCTTGTTCATCTCGTAAGGGTTGCACATCCTGCACATTTTGTATGTCCTGCATATGCACCTCCTTCACGCATCACACACGGTCAACGTTTTGAACACTGAGGACCAGTTTAGTGACTCCCACCACTGTACAGCATTTCTAGCACTGCTTCCATTATACCCCAGGACACCGGATGTGACTACAGCGTTCACCGTCTAGAATCCTCGCTGTTTATCTACGTGATTGCGCAACGGAAAGTCGCCACGCAGGAAACGCTCGAGATTCTCAAAGAAGATGTCGAGGATAAAGTCCGCTTCGAACTGCGTCCCGCCGGCGGCATGTGGTGTGACGAGTACATTCGGCATATCCCACAACTCGCTTTCCGGTGGCAGCGGTTCCTGCGCGAAGACATCCAGTGCCGCGCCGCGCAAGCGCCCGCTCTTCAGCGCCGTAATCATCGCCGCTTCGTCGATGACGCGCCCGCGCGAGATGCCTACGAGCAGCGCGCCAGGCTTTATCTGTGCAATCTCTGCCGCGCCGATCATACCGTCGGTCTTAGCTGTGTAGGGGACAGTGACAACGACGTAGTCGGACACGTTCAGCAGGTCATGCAGGTGCTCCAGCCCCCACAGTTCCGCGACAGTATCCGGCTTTGACAGTGCGAGCATATCCACCGCGACGACACGCATCCCGAAAGCGACCGCGCGCTGTGCCACCGCGCGCCCAACCGATCCAAGCCCGATGATGCCCATCGTGCTGCCTGTCAGTTCGCGCATCTGCGAGCGGTACTGCTGAAACGCCCACTCGTGCGCCTGTTGCTTGAGCACAAAATCCTTGATGCAACGCGTGAACGCCAGAATCATGCCGAAGACGCTATCGGCCAGACACGCGCCGTGCGTCCCGGTAGCGCTGGTCAAGATCACGTCGCTTGCCACCAATTCGGGGATCGTCAGGTAGGTGTTGACGCCCGAACTGGGCGATTGCAGCCACTTGAGCTGCTTCGCCGCGCGGAATGTATCGCGGTCCAGTCCACCCATATACACGTCGGCGTCGGCGATCATCGCCGGCAAATCCTCGCGCTTCTCGCAGTATGCGAATTCCACATCGGGATACTTCGCCTTCAGATCAGGAATCGCCCTCTCCAACCCCATCAAACTCGCGCCGAGCAAGACTTTCATCGTAATCCTCCCTCAAAGATAAACCACGAATCTACACAATTTCATCAACCATCCTGAATGTCTTTCTTATCCAACCGCGCCAAGAGTATACATCCCTTTTGAGACTTAAGCTACTGCGTTCGGTTGATAGGTAGGACCTTGTCTTCTCGGAACCAGAAATCTTCGGTACGTTATACCAGGAGAATGATAAACCCTGAGTTGACAAGACTGACGCAGTTGAATAAAATCGACAAAAGACGATTTAACTAAAAGCTATCCGACTAAGGACGGTATGACGACCTATCACATTCCTTACAGCACCACCAGGCTCGAATTCGACTTGCTCCCCGGCATGCGGGGACGCTTGGTCGAATCCAAACGGCTGCCGCCCCTCGAAGATGTCCCTGCGGCAGTGGATGCAGCGTTAGTCCAACCGTTAGAAGCGCCGCCGCTGCGTGTCCTGGCCCGGCGGGGCGATACCGTCTGCATCGTCTTCACCGACAGTACCCGCGCCTGCCCCGATCATCTGCTCATCCCGCCGATTCTACGCGAGCTGGAACAAGCCGGCGTGCGCGACGAGGACATCACGCTGCTGTGCGGCATCGGGATGCACCGCCCAAGCACCCACGCGGAAAAAGTCGCCAAACTGGGACAAGGCGTGGTCGACCGCTACCGGGTCATCGACAACGAACCGCAAAATCCCGCCATCTTAGTGGATTTGGGCGAGGTCAACGGCATCCCGCTCTCCGTTCACAAGGCCGCATACCACGCAGACCTGCTCATCGCCACGGGAATCGTCGAACCGCACCAGTACGCCGGCTACTCAGGCGGGCGCAAGACGGTGGCGGTCGGCGCGGCGGGCGAGGCGCTGATCGCCTACAGCCACGGCCCGCGTTTCATCGACGACCCCCACACACGGCTGGGGCAGATTGAGGGGAATCCGTTTCACGAAGCGATTACCGAAGCGGCGCTGCGCGCGGGGCTGCGTTTCATCCTCAACGTCGTGCTAGACGATAACGGGCGCGTTGTGCGCGTTATGGCCGGGGAGCCGGTCGAGACGCACCGGCGGCTGGTCCAATTCGCACGGGCACTTTACGAAGCGGCGATCCCGCAGCAGGTGGATGTCGCCATCGGTGGCGTGGGTTTTCCGAAGGATGCCAATCTCTACCAAGCCAGCCGCGCACCCTCGTACCTGCACTTCGCGCCGACGCCAACCGTACGACCGGGCGGCTACTATATCACACCCGCGCGCTGCCAGGAGGGTGCCGGTGAAGGCGTGGGCGAGCAGCGGTTCCTCACCGCGATGCGCGACGCGCCCGACGTGCGCTTCATCCTCGACGACGCGCGCGCCAATGGTTACCCGCCGGGCAGGCAGCGGGCGTTTGTCATAGCAAAGGTGCTGGAACAATGCCACGTCATCATCGTCGGCAGCATATGCCCGGAGATCGTCGCCGCGTGCAAGATGATTCCCGCACCGACCATGAGCGAAGCGCTACGGATCGTCGCCGCAGACCTGGGCAGCGATCTGGACGTGCTCATCGTTCCGCATGCGCTGCTGACACTGCCAATCGTCAAAAAGTAAGGGGGGATTGCATGCACAATCGCATCAAAACACAACTCGCGCGCGGAGAGAGCAGCATCGGTACGTGGCAGATGATTGGGCATCCGGTCGTCAGTGAAATTCTGGCACAGGCCGGGTTCGACTGGGTGGTGTTGGACATCGAGCATGGCGTCTTCGATTGGCCAACGGCATTGGGACACGTGCAAGCGATCCAGGGCCACGGCTGCCCGGTGTTGTTCCGACTCCCGATCAGCGCGCCGGAGCAATTCAAGTGGGCGCTGGATACCGGCGCGGAAGGTGTCATCGTGCCGATGATCCGCACCGTGGAAGACGCGCAGCGGGCGATTGGGTACGCGAAATACCCGCCGGAGGGCGAGCGCGGCATCAGCATCGGGCGCGCCCACGCTTACGGCGCGGCCTTCGATGACTACGTCGCCACAGCGAACGCCGAGACGCTGGTGGCCTTACAAATCGAACACATCGACGCGGTGCGCAACATCGAAGGCATCTGCGCCCTGCCCGGCCTGGACGTCGTCTTCGTCGGCCCTTACGACCTTTCCGGCACGATGGGGCTGATGGGCCAGGTCACGCACCCGGAGGTGGAAGCCGCGATGGCGCACGTCGTGCGCGTAGCGCAGCAAGCTGGCATCGTGCCGGGATTGCTCATTATGAACCCTAAACCAAGCGAGATCGCGCAGCGCGTGGCGGAAGGCTTCCGCTTCATCTCCATTGGGCTGGACACAAAGATGTTGCTCGACGCCGCGCGGGAGATGGCGGCGCGACGGTAGATTGAAACCGCGAATCACGCGAGTTTGGAGTCGCCGGCCTGTAGGGCACGAGGGATTGGCACATCACCGTTTTCGCTGTAAACTTAAAATCTATCCGATCAAGGGGCACGCGATGCACAATCTGATCCCGCACTTTATCCACGAGCATTTCAGCCGGGGAGACCGCGCCGGCGGCTTCGCCGCGGCAACGCTCTTCATCGACGTCACCGGCTTCACCCGGCTGACCGAGACATTGATGCAGCACGGCAAAGACGGTGCGGAAACCCTCACTGACGCGCTCAACCGCGTTTTCAATCCCCTGGTCGGTGAGGTCTACGCGCGCAACGGCTGGATCGCGGCCTTCGTAGGCGACGCTTTTTTGGCGCTCTTCCCGCACAGGGATGACCCCAACCGAGCACACAGCGCGGCCCTCGAAACCGCCACGCAAATTCTCACATTCCTCCAACAGCAGGGCATGATTTCTACCCGCTTCGGCGATTTCAGTTTCAGCGCGCGGATCGGGCTTTCGGATGGACCGGTGCAATGGCGCATCCTGGGCACTGACAACCACTATACATATTATTTCGACGGTGCGGCGATTGCAGGATGCACGTATATGGAAAGCCAGGCCGCTGTGGGCGAGGTAGTCGCGGACAAGCTCATCTGGCCCTCGATCGCGGCCAAAGTCACCGGCACGCCGCGCAGCGACTTCTTCGTCCTGTCAAACTTGCCCGTCCCATCCCAACCAACAGTGGGTGCCGCGCCGGCAGCACTGCCACGCGAGGCGCTACAGCCATTCGTGCTGGATGCCGCCATCGATCTGGTGACAGGTAGCGGGCGCGATGTAGCACAGCAGGCCGAGTTCCGCCAGGTGGTCAACGTCTTCATTTCTTTCGATCCCCTTCCTGAAGTCGAGGCGTTGCTCGATCCCTTTGTGACCACGATCCTCAGCACGGTACACAAACACGGCGGCTATTTCAACAAGCTCGACGCCAGCGACAAAGGCCCCATGATCCTCATCCTTTTCGGCGCGCCCATCGCCTTCGAAAACGATCTGGAACGCGCGACCGACTTCCTTATCGCGCTGCGGGAACAGACTGCCGCGTCGGCGCTGCAGGCGATCCGGTGGCGCGCCGGCGTGAGCTACGGCACCGTCTACGCGGGGATTATGGGCAGCGCCGAGCGATGCGAATATACGGCCGTTGGCAGCGTGGTCAATCTCGCGTCGCGGCTGACTACGGCGGCAGCGTGGGGCGAGATCTACCTCTCAGAGCACGCAGCGGACTGCAAAACGACCAAAACGGCTTACCTAGGCAAACGTCCTTACAAGGGTTTTACGCAGCCACAACCGACTTACTGTCTCTTGGGGCACAAAATCGAGGAACACGCTTTCTTCGAACAACCATTGATCGGACGGCATACCGAACTGGCGCGCGTGCTCGCAGCGGTAGAACCGCTGTTCTACGGGCAATTTGGCGGCGTGGTGTGCATCACCGGGGAAGCCGGACTGGGCAAGTCACATCTGGCCTACGAAGTGGAGCAAACGCTGCGCCAACGCGACGCAGTGACGTGGTTCACCGCCCAGGTCGATCAAATCCTGCGCCAGGCCTTCAACCCGTTCAGCTACTTCCTTAAACGATACTACAATCAGGCTCCGGATGCTTCGAGCGAGCAAAACAAACAACGGTTCGAAGCACGGCATCGAGCCTTGCTCACGGCTCTCCAGACACGCCGCGCCGCCGAATCGAATCCGCGCAAAATCGAGGCGCTCACGATCCAGATTGCGGAATTGCGCCGCGTGCAATCGGTGCTAGAGGCCCTGGTCGGCCTGCACCGGCCCGGCTCGCTCTACGAATCGCTGGAAGGGGAACTCCGCTACCAAAACAGCTTGTTAGCAATCAAGGCGCTGTTGCTGGCCGAAACCTTCCTCAAACCGGTCGTGCTGCTGTTGGAGGACCTGCAATGGCTCGATAAGGCTTCCCATGACGTTTTGACAACGCTGTGCCGCAACGTCAACGCTTACCCGCTTCTCGTCCTGATCACGTCACGCTACCTGGATGACGGCAGCCCGCCGGCCCTGTCACTTCCCGCCGGTACGCCGATGCTGAGTCTCGACCTGGAGCCACTATCGCCGGAGGAAATGCGCCAATTGACCGAGACCATCCTGGACGGTGACAGCGACGAGGACTTGCTCGTGCTGCTGCAGGAACGCACGCAGGCCAATCCCTTTTTCGTCCAGCAGTTCCTCTACTATTTCCAGGAGAATGCGCTGCTCGAACGCGCGCCACAAGGTGTCTGGCAGCTCAAGCACAGCCTGCCAGCGACAGTTCCGACAACTATCAACGCGCTGTTAACCGCGCGCGTCGACCGGCTGGCGCAAAATGTCAAAGACGTCGTCAAGGCAGCTGCCGTGCTGGGTCGTGAGTTCGACGATCGCATTCTGGCACACATGCTCGCTGCCGACATCTCAGAAGAAGTGCGCGCCGCCGAACAGGAACAGATTTGGTCGCAGGTGTAGCCAGCACAGCACACAAACCGGGGTTTTAGCATGACGACCTATCTATTCAAACACGTCCTGATCCGCGATACCGTCTACACGATGCAGTTGCGCACCCGATTGCGGGAGCTACACGCGCGGGCGGGCGAGGCCATCGAGGTGCTGCACGCCGGTCACCTGGCACCATTCTACGCCGATCTGGCCTATCATTACGGCCAGGCCGAGGTCCCAGAAAAAGAACGCCATTACGCGCTCCTGGCAGGACAACGCGCGGCAGACGAATACGCCAACGAAGAGTCGCTGCGTTTTTTGACGCGCGCGTTGGAACTGACCCCCACCCGTGACAAGGCCACGCGCTACGCGATTCTCAGCACCCGCGAACGTGTCTACGATTTGCAGGGGAACCGCGAAGAACAGCGACACGACCTGCAATTGCTCTTTTTCGTCGCGCAGGGCGAGCAAAAAGTGGATGTGATTTTGCGTCAAGCTGGATATGCAGAGCAGGTCGGCAACTATACGGGCGCAGTCGAAGCGGTACAGCGCTGTGTCGAACTAGCGCAAACATACCATCAGCAAGCGGCGGAAGCACGCGCCTATCTGTGTTGGGCACGCGCGGAATGGCGTCAAGGCCATTATCATGAGGCCATGCCACTGTTCGAAAAAGCGTTGTCCATCGCACGTGAAGTCGGTCTGCAAGACACAGAGGCCGACAGTCTGCGCAATCTGGGCAACGTGCACTGGTCACTGGGACAGTACCAGGAAGCGATGCAGTACTACGAACAAGCCCTGCTGCAATACCAGGCGTCCGATTACAAACGCGGCGAGAGCGCCACCCTGAACAACATCAGTATCGTGCTCGTGGATCAAGGAGATTATGCCCAGGCGCGCACCTACAGCGAATGCGCCTTGCATCTGAAGACGATGATCGGCGACCGTATTGGCGCGCGCATCGCGTACAGCACCCTCGGCGATATCGCCTGGCATTTCGACCAGTTGGCGGAAGCACGCCAGCATTACGAAGCGGCGCGCCGTCTCAGCGAAGAGGCAGACGATCCACCGGGACGCTGTGAAGACCAGGTCAATCTGGCGCGGCTGGCCTGCCGCGAAGGCAGCTATGCGGTGGCCTGCGAACACAGCCGGCAGGCGCTGACTTTGGCACGGGATCTCAATGACGCCAACATCCAGGGGTACGCGCTGCTCTTTCTGGGACACGCAACTCTGAGCATGGGAAACTGCGCCGAGGCGGTCACAGCTTACACGGAATGTCTCGCGCTGCGCCGCTCGCTCCAGCAAGAACACCTGGTCGCAGAACCGCTGGCGGGATTGGCCCAAACGTGGCTGTGTCAAGGAGAATTAGCACAGGCCCGCACCTGCATCGAGGAATTGCTACCCTACCTTGCCGAAGGCACGGTCCAATCACGCCATACGCTACAGGGCGCGCACGATCCCTCACAAATATATCTGACCGCGTACCACGTGCTTCAGGCCTTGCAAGATCCGCGTGCGGACGATTTGCTCAAGCAAGGTCACGCGCATCTGCAAGCGTGTGCCGGCCGCATCAGCGACAGCACGTTACGCCAGCACTTCCTGGAAAACATTGAGGCGCACCGTACACTCATTGAAGAGGTGCAGCGGCTTCTGGAGGCATAGATGAAACCGTTACCTGTTTTCGATGATGTGAGCAAGGCCGCCAATCGCATACAACCCTACATCCACCGCACGCCGATTTTGACCTCCAAAACACTGAACAAAATGACCAATGCAGCGCTGTTTTTGAAAGCCGAGAATTTTCAACGCATTGGAGCTTTCAAAGCGCGCGGAGCCTGTAACGCCGTTTTCGCGCTGTCTGAGGACGAAGCCCGGTGTGGGGTAGCAACACACTCATCGGGGAATCACGCGCAAGCCATAGCGTTGGCTGCAGGACTACGTGGAATCCCCGCCATCGTGGTGATGCCGGAAGACGCACCACCCGTCAAAGTCGCTGCGGTGAAGAACTACGGCGCTGAGATTGTATGGGCCGGATCCAACCCACGCGATAGGGAACACATCCTGAAAACCGTGCTCGAACGGACAGGGCCAGCAGATTGCCGGCCCGTTTTTATCCATCCCTCCAACAACTTTCATGTGATTGCGGGACAAGGTACAGCTACAGTGGAACTTCTGGAAGAGGTTCCCGATCTGGATATCGTGATGACGCCGGTGGGAGGCGGGGGGCTGCTGGCAGGAACGGCATTGTCGGCAAAAGCGTTGTCCTCGCACATTCGGGTCATCGGCGCAGAACCCGCAGCAGTGGACGATGCGGCCCGCTCGCTACGGGACGGCTACATCCATCCCCCAACCAATGCGCATACCATCGCCGATGGTTTGCGCACCTTTCTCGGCGATATGAGCTTCCCCATCATCCGTGAGCACGTCAGTGACATTGTCACCGTGAGCGAAGGGGCGATTGTCGCGGCGATGCGTCTGGTCTGGGAACGGATGAAAATCATCATCGAGCCTTCTGCAGCAGTGCCGGTCGCGGCGCTATTCGAACATCCCGACGTTTTTCGCGGGCAGCGCGTCGGCGTCATTCTTTCAGGGGGAAACGTTGACCTGGATCATTTGCCATGGTAAGAGTCGAGCTACAAAAGTCTGACGAACCTGGCTGCGCAAACACTCACATTGAACACGTGATTCGCACCATCCAAATATATGTTAAGAATCTATCCGAAAATTCACCGGGCGCAGTATTTTGCGCCTAAAGGCGCGGGTGAAAGGGTGTTTTTGCGCTTGCGGGCGCTGCCCGCAAGCGCAAAAACACCCT
>DAIUDK010000102.1:0-20911 GCA_036845725.1 Chloroflexota bacterium | reverse complement strand
CCTGCAGCGTTCGCTTTTCGGCCAGTTGGGGGCTACTGACCATGAGCATCACGGCGGTGAACAACGTCACGGTGAAAAAGCGCCCGCTCATAAAATCCCCACCGACGTCGATCACGTACAGCAGATACAGCGCCATCCCCGCGACGACGGGCAGCTTGCGCCATTCGCGGGTGAAAAAGGGAACGAGCATCCCCAGGCCGGTGACGAACAACGTGATCGTGTCAGCCCGCAGAGAGTTGTGCAGGTAATGCAGCCCCTCGATCATCAAATCCTGGCGGCTGATCAACGCCGAGGTCAGCTTGGCATAGGCTGTGTTGGGGAACGGGAATCCGTAGTAGAAAAGCGAAAACAGCTCCCAGAGGACGAACGGCAAGAACCCGAGCGCCACGACGCCAACGGCTTTCACGCTGCGCGCCTTGATCAGCGCGTACAGGATGACCGGCGCGTAGAGCAACAGCATATCTGCGCGGTTGACCATGCCGAGGGCGGCAAGGAAGGAGAGCCAGAAGAGCGTAGGTAGACGGTAGGCGGAGCGCGAAGATTCGCGCGACGGTAGACGGGGGGAAGTGGAATCTATGTTCAGGTAAATCAAGAAGAAAGCGACCAGCAGCAGATGCGCCAGTGCATTTTCCAGGCCGGAGGTCGCGTAATCGACGGAGGCTTTCGACAAAGTGAGCACGGCAAGGCCCGCGCACGCCAACCACACCGAGCGCGAAGCGCGAAACGCGACGAGGCTCGCTGCAACCAGTGAAAGTCCAACCGAGAGGATCAAGCTGGTGAAGAAAATCTCCCGTGTGAAGCAATACACCGCCGACAAGAGGAACATCCACAACGGATGCGTATACGACTGCACCCGCTCGGCAACGTTCCACGTAAGTCCATAACCGTTGACGAAGTTATCGACCGTCCTGAAGGTGATGTAGGCGTCATCGGAGAGCCAGGCGTTACGAATCACGAGCGCCGCAAACGCAGCGAGGCACACCCCCACCAGCACCTTCTCTTTACCCGTCAACCCAATCCGCTGCATCGCCTTTCCCTCGTCTCCCGTCTCCTAATCTCCCGTCTACTGTCTACCGTCTACTGTCTACCAAGCGGACACCCGCTTGTTCCCAGATGTACACATACAACGGCATATCTTGCCAGTAACCCATCGCGTCCCACGTGATCGTTCCCAGCGCGCCTTCATGACGCACACCAGACAACGCTGCCGCCACGCCAGCGCGCAAAGGCTGTCCCGCCTCCACTGCCGTCGCAATAGCCTCGGCGAGCGCGTAAACCACCTCGTAGGTGGGCAGTGCGTAGACGCCAGGATCCGGGACATGTGGCCCAACAGCGTGATAGGCTGCGTCCCACGCTTCCAGGCCGGGGAGATCTCGTGGCAAGGGATACGGCGTGACAAACAACGTTCCCTCACGCCACACATCCCCTCCCTCAATCCCCCCCATCGGGAGGGAGGAAAAGAGAAATGTCCCTTCCGCCAGGGGAGAATTGAACGGAAATACCCCTCCCATCGGAGGGGACGCCAGAGGCGAAATGTTCGCTGCTTCGACCATCGCACCAGCCATCTGCTCCGGAGACGGCGCAACGTGCCACACAGAGGCAAGCGTTGGCGTGAGCCACGCGCCGATGGCGAGCATTGGCATTCCCGCCTCAGCGTAGATGGTGCTGGCGACCTCGGTATTGGCCTGCCGGTAATGCCCGATTGCCGCCACGACGTCGGGATCGATGACGAGATTGCGCGCAATCGTACGGGCCAATTCGGGATCGGCGCGGTCATCGTAAGCGACGAGTTCCAGCGACCACCCACCAACACCGCCCGCTGCGTTGATCTCACGCACTGCCAACCGCGCCGCATAGATCGCGTCGTAGCCAACGTAGCGATAACGCCCTTCGAACGGCGCGACCAGGCCGATTTTGATAACACGGGGGAGAGCAGGCGGAAGACACGCCGTCAGCGCGCAAAGATTTGCGAGCGCCAATAACTGCAACACGCGCAGAACACGATGCCGACGAATACGCATCATAACTATGTTTGCGGGGAACGATATGTCATAAAAATGACGAACTAAAGACTATCCGACGAAAACCGCCAGACTCTCTCACTTGCCAAGCATCGTCAGCGCCTGGCGGATTTTCTCATCCAATGAGAGTTTGGCGTCGCGCGGCAGTTGTTGCAGTGCGCGTTGGGCTTCGACAATGCTGAACCCGAGCGTCGTCAACGCCGCAATCACGTCGGCGTCGTCCTCGGCAACCTCCATCACCGCCACGCCCTGCCGCTTGATTTTGTCTTTGAGGTGTAACACGATGGCCTCGGCGGTCTTTTTGCCGACGCCGGGCGCGCGAGAAAGCGCCTCGGGCTGCCCATTGAGCACAGCGCGACGCAGTGTATCTGGGGAAAGCGTGCCGAGCACGTTCAATGCGGCTTTCGGCCCCACCCCGGAGACGCCCAACAGCATCTCGAACAAATCTTTTTGATCCTGATCGGGGAAGCCGTACAACGCCAGCTCGTTCTCACGAACGTGCAGGTAGGTGTAGAGCGTTGCCCGCTTTCCCGGCTGAAGCATCACGGTAAGGGGAATATGCACAGCGAACCCTACGCCGCCCACGTCAAGCACGGCAACACCGTCCTCCGCGCTGAGCACCAGGCCTTCCAACCGCGCAATCATCACGTCCCCTCCTTCAATAGCCCATCCATCTTGAGCCGGTGCAAGCAACAGATGGCGACCGCAGCAGCATCGGCGGCGTCGTCGGGTCGAGGAATATCCGGCAGCGAGAGCAGCAACCGCACCATCTCCTGCACCTGGCGTTTGTCGGCGCTGCCGTAGCCGGTGACCGCCTGTTTGATCTGCATCGGCGTGTATTCGACGATTGGCAAACCAGCATCAGCCAGAGCAAGCAGTATGACACCCCGTGCCTCCCCCACAGACATTGCTGTGCGGGTATTGCGGCTGAAGAAGAGTTCTTCAACGGCAGCGGTCTCCGGGGCATGATCTGCGATGACTGCCCGCAGACCCGCATAGATGCGCTGCAGTCGCACGGGAAGGGGCGTCCTCGCTGGTGTATCGACCACGCCGATGGCCACCAGCGATAAACGCCCGCCCGTTTCTTCGACAACTGCATATCCCGTGATAGCCGTGCCAGGATCAATCCCTAAAACGCGCATCACACGGGGAAAGGCTAGTCCATCGCGGCTTCGAAAGCCGACATCACTGCGTCCGACATTTCCAGGTTGGAGAACACCTGGGTCACGTCGTCCAATTCCTCCAGATTCGAGATGAGTTTGAGAACCTGCACGGCACTTTTCTCGTCGAGCGCCACCTCGTTCTGCGGGACCAGCACCAGGTTGGCTTCGTCTACCGCAATGCTCACTTCTTTGAGGTGACTGCTGACCGCGTGCAAGTCGCTGGGATCGGTGTAAACGATGTGATCATCCTCATCCTCGCCCTGGACTACATCCTCCGCACCGGCTTCGACCGCCGCCTCGAACAAGGTGTCGAAATCGACATCTGCCGGGACGTGAATAGCGCCTTTGCGATTGAATTGCCAGGCGACCGCGCCGGGACTGGCGATGGAACCGCCCGCCCGGCTCAGCGCGTGACGCACAGCAGCGATGGCGCGGTTGCGGTTGTCGGTAACCACATCGATCATGATGGCGACGCCGTTGGGGCCGTAACCCTCGTAGGTGATTTCCGTGATCTCCGCACCATCTTTGTCTTCACCTGCGCCACGGCGAATGGCGCGGTCGATGTTATCCCTGGGCATTCCCATGGTGCGCGCTTTTTCCAGCATCATACGCAAGCGGATGTTGCTCTCGGGATCACCCCCGCCCCCTTCACGCACCGCGATGACGATCTCGCGCGCGACTTTGGTGAACACGGCGCCACGCTTGGCGTCGTTTGACTCTTTCTTCCGCCGAATAGTTTGCCAATGGCTATGACCTGACATACAGCCTCCTAATAGTGATAGTGTTTCATGAACATTAGCTTTGATTGATATGCGCCAGAGGCGCACAAACCCACCATCGAAAAACCGACCGGGCGACTGTTACTTATTCGCCCGGTCTATGGGAGCTAAGCACGGCCCCCAGTAAATCCTTTCTGCCACGCACGAACGCATCGCCGTTCATTGGACGCTTACCGGCCATCTGCACCTGCAACAAGACGAGTGCGCCTTCTCCAGTCGCAACAGCAGGGAACTTATTCCATAAAAAGACAGTACCTGGCAAAGGCGTGTCCGCACCGTTATAGGCGACGGCCTTGCCCCGTAAAAGCTTCAGTCGCGTACCGTTCCACGTCGTAAACGCACCTGGCGTAGGTGCAAAAGCGCGCACATGGCGTTCCAATGCGATGGCGGAACACGCCCAATCGATGCCGGCGGCTTCTGTAGGAATACGTGGCGCCAGCGTCACGCCCTCTTCAGGCTGCGGCTGAGGCTGCACAAGGCCGGCGATGTAATCAGGCAGCACTTCCAGCAGCAATTGCGCACCGAGTTCTGCAAGCCGCGCTTCCAGCTCTCCGCCCGTTTCACCCGGCAAAATCGGAACTTCCCGTTTGGCCACGATAGGGCCGGTATCCATCCCCTCATTCAGCTTCATGATGGTCACACCGGTGACCGTGTCCCCGGCCAGCAGCGCCGCCTGTACCGGCGCTGCACCGCGCCAACGTGGGAGCGACGAAGCATGAACGTTGAGCACCCCCAAACGCGGGATTTCCAATACAGACGGACGCAAGATCTGCCCATAAGCCGCCACCACGATCAAATCCGGCGCCCAGGCGCGAATGCGCTCAACGGCTTCCATACGGCGCAACCGCTCCGGCTGGAAAACGGGGATGCCTTCGGCCAACGCAAACTCCTTGACCGGAGAAGCAACCACACGCCGGCCCCGTCCAGCAGGTCGGTCTGGTTGAGTGACCACACCAACGAGCGGATAGTGCGAGGCGAGCCGTTCCAACGTCGGCAGCGCAAATTCGGGTGTTCCCATAAAAACGATTCGCGGTTCCACGTTGCACATTTTATCATAAGGTCCATAAGGAGCAAGTGACAGATATAGGTAAAAATGTCGTTTGCAGCCCCACAACCCTATGGTATTATTAGATAAGCTATCGTCAATTATTTTTATGGAGAAACAGGCGTGGCTACAGAAAACTCGCAATCCTTTATTGTTGAGCTGAGTGATATTTTCCGTACGAGTGGCGATATGCCCTGGCAAGCTTCCCTGCAACAAGCTCTCACGCTTTTTGCCAAAACCGCTCGCACGCAAAACGTTGCTCTCCTTTTGCTCGACGAGAACCGCGCGCCCATCTACTGCACTCAGTGCCAACAAGCTGAGATTCAGGTCCTTTGCGTGGCACTGCAAAAATACGCCTCGCGTTGGCAAAGGGGAATCACACAACGCGGATGTCATGTTCTCAATATCCACGAACTCATCACACCGATGTGGCTGCTGCCTATCCCTCCTCTCTCAGAAAGCCCCAGGGCGCTAATCGCCTTCACCGACGTTGTTGGGACATTTCCCGAGGCTTTGCTAGAGCTGGGAGGCGCGCTCGTCACGCCACTCATCTATAGTGCGTCACAGCAATGCGAGCGCGATATTCCCCGCACCAAACGCCCCACCGATTCGATCATCGCCCGCCAGCAGCGCCAACGCCAGACTTATCTGGAGAGTCTCTACACTCTCATCTCCACCATCAACACGGCCACCAACCTGGACGACATTCTCACAACCGGCCTGAGCCAGGCTATGCAGATTGCCGATATGTTTCAGGGTAAGATCTACCTACTGGACAGAAGAGATCAGGTCCTCAAACTTAGTGTATGCTTAGGCGGCTCCCCGGACGAGCTCGACCCTGAAGCTACATTTTTACCTGGAGAAGGAGGCCCGGGACGCGCTCTGATCCAAAAATGGTTGGTGGTAGAACACGACACGCCCGCAACAGATGCGTCCATAGACAGTCCTGACACTCAAGAAGCCCAGAGCCATGTCAATCTGCCGCTCATCGTCGAAGGCAAAGCCGTCGGCGTGATGCAACTCAGCACACTCAACAAACAAACCTTGTCCCTTGAGGTCACCCAACTGCTTGTGACCATAGCCGATCAACTGGCTCTCACACTGCAACGCGGCCAGCTCGCCGATCAAATGCGAGATCAACTGCAAATCACGCGCCGCCTTTATGAAATCAGCACCGCGTTTCTATCGCAAACGGGCAGCCACGGCACTATCTTCTTGCTTCTACGCACATTGCACGATAACATTGCCGGGGCACTCGGCACAGTTTTCTACCAGGTTGAAAACGGCCAGTGGGTGCGCTCGCAATTCTACTCTGCGAACAACGGCGCATTCAAAACACACTGGGGAGAAGGCCCAGTGCAGGAGGGCGAAGCCAACTTTTTGGCAACCCGCCAACAAGAACACATGCTCGTGTTAACCGAGGCGCAGTGTGCAGAATTTCCATCCCTACGGGAACATGTCATAGCGGTAGGCGCTAAACAAGTGCTCTACCTGCCTCTCTTTGCTCCCGACGATAATTGCTCCGGGGTCGCGGCCGTGTTGATGTCGGAAGAACACACCCTGGATGAGAACGAAACCGTTATGGCGTGGGCCATTGTTCAGCAAGGGATGGCGGCTTTAGTGCGTATCAATCTCTACGAAGCCACCCAGAAAAGCGAAAGCCTCATGCGCGCTATCCTCGAGTCTTCACGCGATGGCATTATCCTGGTCGGTTTTGACACTGAACAGCCCATCATCCGCTACGTCAACGGCCCGACCCTGCGGATGTTGGCCTTGTGTGGGGATTCCGCGCGTTGGGAGTCGTGCGCGCTGTCGGAAATGATCGCTGCCGCAGCCCCAAACACTCCTGAACTTGCGGAATGGCTCACCGAGGCCGCCGTGCAAGTGCGGGAAGTCGCCAAGTACGTTGAAGATGTCGAGGAAGAAGCCACGACTGCCACGGAGAATCGCAATGTGCCGATCTTCGAGACTTCCAGTGGTTTGACCTTGCAGGTGCAACGTTGGGACGTTTACTCCGAACAAAACCAATCGCTAGGCGCGCTCTTCCTTTTCCGCGATGTGACCGAAGTCAAAGCTATGGAACGGATGCGCGAAGACTTGCTCAACATGCTGGTCCACGATATGCGCAATCCGCTCTCCGCGGCTCAACACGCGCTGCATCTGCTGCAGGACCCTGAAATGCAGGACGTCACCAACGGACTGATCAACATCGCCGTCACCAGCACCGAACGACTCACCGGGCTGGTAGAAACGATTCTAGAGATCAACCGCCTGGAATCCGGGCACTTCGAACTCCAACAGCAAGCACTCATTCTTGCCGATCACGTCACCGAGATTGCTACTAACACCTTTGCTTCCAGTGACAACATCAAAGTAGACGTAGATGTTCCCTATACATTGCCGTTTTTGTGGGTCGATTCCGCCGCCGTGACGCGCGTCTTCGAAAACCTGTTCAGCAACGCGCGCAAATTTATCCCCAGGCAGGAAGGACACATCCGCGTAGCCGCCTTCCAGGAAGGCGATTGGGTGCAGATTGAGGTCTACAACAACGGCCCGCACATTCCCACGGAAACGCAGAAATTACTCTTCAACAAGTATGTTGCTGGTCAATATCAGGGACGTGGCTATGGCCTAGGTCTGGCGTTTTGTCGTCTGGTCGTGGAAGCGCACGGTGGCAAAATATGGATACGCAACCAGCCCGAAGGTGGAGTCTCCTTCTACTTCACGCTGCCCACGTGGGACGATCCCGACGCGGAGCAAGAATGGGAATAAGAAAACGCCGCGCAGGGAGAACCTGCGCGGCGTATGTTATACAAGCCCCTACCGTTTAGGGAAACGGCTCAATACTACAATCTCCACCGGCAACTGCATGCGGTCTCCTAGCGCGAGTTGCGTGCGCGGTTTAGGCTCGCGGCGCGGCGAAACCAACACGGCTAGATGTGTGTTCTCGGCAGTGTAAGCATCCCGTACGTAAGCCTGGCCCACCTGCTGCCCCTCAGTATCGATAGCACAACTGGTCACAAAGCCCACAACTTTCCCCTTATCATCGACCACGGGATCGCCGTGTTGCGGCATGGGGCCTTTCTCCGGCACACCAAAGCGGATCACCCCACCCTCACGCCGCGCATCGCGGGCAATAAACGCCTCGCGGCCGACGAAGAACGGCTTGCCTATTTTCACGTACAGATCAAAGCCGGCTTCGGCCATCGTCAGATTGAGCGGTCCGGCCATCTCGTGCCCATACAACGGCAGACCGGCTTCCAGGCGCAGGCTGTCGCGAGCGGCCAGACCGCATGGCTTCAGCCTGAAGGGCGCACCGACGGCCAACAACGCCTGCCAGAATTCCACCAGCCGATCGGGATGGACGAATAACTCATAGGCCGTGCGCTCGCCGGTATAGCCCGTGCGGCTCACAACGAGGTCGAAATCGCCCAGAGTGACGTGAGTGATGCCAGCCCACGGCAAACGCTTGATGCGGCCCATGTCCTGCGCGGAGCCGCCCAAGGCAAGCAGGATGTCCTGTGACCGGGGGCCTTGCAGTGCCAATTCCGCGCGCATATCTGCCCCAGAGGCCTCGTCCCGCAGATCACGCAGCGTGACGCCCGTGCCTGTCCACTTTACCCAGGGGCGCTGCGGGTCGATCTGAACAGTGCCGTTGAGCACCGCGGTGATCCAGGCCCAGTCTTTGTCGTTGTTGGAAGCGTTAACAACGATGAAATAATGCTCCGCGCCAAGCCGGTACACCAGCAAGTCGTCGAGCGGCATGCCATCAATGCCGAAGAAGGCCGTGTACTGCGACTGGCCCACATCCAATTCATGGACATCGTTGACCAACATCATATTGAGAAAGCGAGCTGCTTCGGGGCCGCGCGCGTCCCAACATCCCATGTGGCTCACGTCAAAGAGACCCGCCGCTTCACGCACGGTGCGGTGTTCCTCGAGGTTACCCGTGTACCAGACCGGCATGTCCCATCCGCCAAACGGTACCATCCGTGCTCCCGTCGAGCGATGGACAGCGTGCAGGCGTGTTTTGTGCAGCGCTTCATTTGCCGGCTCCTGCCACACAAAGGGCGGCAATGGATCACCGGCGGGCTCCTTGCGCGACCAGGCACCGATGAAATACGGCTTGGTGAACGGCCCATTTTCGGCTACAACTTCGATAGAGGGAGCAGGAACCTCGCCCAAGTCACGAACAGCGTTGAGGAACGGCAGCCGTCCATAGACATCGCGCGAATCTTCGCGCTCCGTGGCGACATATCCATCGACAAGCGCACGCAGCCACGTCATCACACGTTGGGCGACATCGGCGGGCACATCCAGCCAGTAAATCGGCGCGCTCACTCGCGTCAACACGCCCGCAGCCATGACACGACCATCGGCTTCCAGCAAGGTGATGGAACGTGTGTCCCCATCCGCCATATCCGTCACATGTGAGGGAGTCAGCCAATCCACAAAAACGCCGGCCTGTTCACCGACCAACTCCAGGCGCTCGTAGACACCGTTACCGCGCAGTGCATCGTTGAGATAGTAAAAATGCGGATAACCGCTATCGGGTGCGCGTTGGCACGAGAGGAAACATTCCGGTGTAGCGGCCTGTTCGGCCAGCGCGGCGACATCGAGCTTTGTCGCCTCCAATACGTCAAAATCGACACGCGCGCAGTATTCATCGACGGTGCGGCGCACCAGTTTGTAGGGCTGCATCCCACGCAACAACCGCGCGATGATCTGCGCGATGCGCTGCATCTCCGGCTCGGTGAAGCCGCGTTGTGTAAGCCAAGGTGTGCCTAAGCGTACCCCAGAGGGATAGGCAGCCGTCGTGTCGCCGGGAATGGTGTTGCGGTTGGCAACAATTCCAGCAATGTCCAGAATACGCACGGCGGGATCGCCCATCAGTGGCGTACCATCTGGTCCCACGATGGTTTTGCAGTCGAAGAGCAACAGGTGTGTATCAGTACCACCGTAGGGGATGCGGATACCTTCCGCTTGCAGTGCTTCAGCCAGCGCGGCGGCGTTGCGCACGGTCTGGCGTTGCAACTCACGGTACTGCTCCGTACGCGCGATCTGCATCGTCGCCGCCAACCCGGCGACGGCCTCCATGTGTGGGCCACCCTGAAATCCGGGAAAGACGGCGCGGTCGAATTTGCGGCCCAACGCGGCCTTGTGCGTAATGATGACAGCCCCGCGCGGCCCATTGAGCGTCTTGTGCGTGGTAAACGTGACCGCGTCGGCGATACCCACAGGATTGGGGTACGCCCCACCGATCACCAACCCGGCAACGTGGGCAATATCGGCGAGCAGGTACGCGCCCACTTCATCGGCAATAGCGCGGAGCTTTTGCCAGTCGGGTGCCCAGGGATAGGAAGTATATCCACCGATGATGAGCCTGGGACGCACCTCTAGCGCCTGCGCGCGTAGTGCATCGTAATCCAAAAGTTCGCTGTGCGGATCGACGCTGTAATTGACCACCTCATACGTCTTCCCCGACCAGGCGACCTTGCTGCCGTGGCTCAGATGTCCACCGACATGCAGTGCCATCGCGAGGATGGTCTCGCCGGGGCTGAGTAGCGCGTACTGTACGGCGGTATTCGCGGGCGCACCAGACAGCGTCTGCACGTTGACGTAGAGCTGTTCGGCGGGCACAGCGGCGGTAGCGAAGACTTCGGCCACACGGCGACGCGCCAGCATCTCCAACACGTTAGCGTATTCCACACCTTTGTAATAGCGCTGATCAGCATCGCGGCGATAACGCCCCAAAACCGTCTCGTAGTCCAGAATCTCCGCCTCCTTCAATTTACGGGTGCGTTCTTCCGGATACCCTTCAGCGTAAATGTGTGAAAACGCCGATCCTAACGCTTCGTGGACGGCAAACGGCGCAATGGACTCAGATGGGACCATCACCAGCTTGCGAGCCTGGCGTTCGGTTTCATAGCTGATCAGACGCGTAAGTTCTGGGTCCAGGTCAGCCAGTGACTCATGGAACAAAAAATCTTTCATAGCATACTCCTTAAAAAGTCTCGTCGTCGTTAGTCAAATGGTTGAATCGTCATCAGTCGAAAATCTGGTGGCTACAGATTAGGCAGCTAAACAATCGCTCTCGTTCGATCCGATAAACCCATTGTACTACCTAGGCCGTGTCAAGCAAGTGAAAATGCGCGGGGCATTAATAGCCTTTCTGCAGAATCGCGCTATACTCAAGGTGCTGTATACTGAATGAATGGCGCGACGAATGACGATCAGACAAACCGACTGTTACAGGAGAACCCTAATGCACGTTCATCCTATACGAGTGATTTCAACACTGGTATTAGCCTTTAGCCTACTCTGCACCACCGCACCAACACCAGCACAGGCAACCAGCGAAGTCAACCTCAATGTCGCGCTGCCCGACACAGCATTTGCGCCGGGAGAATTGCTGGTACGATTCGAAGCCGAGGCCGTAAGCAGCGCCGCACAATCCGTCATGGACAAGTATGCCATGAGCACTATCCGCCCGCTTTACAACAGCGATGTCCAGTTGATGTGCGTGCCGGTAGGGCAGGAGTTAGCCATCGCCGCCGCGCTCAACACCGATCCCGGCGTGCTCTACGCAGAACCCAACTACATCTATCACGCTTTCGACCTGGTTCCCAATGACCCGTCTTACAGCAACCAATGGGCGCACCCTCTCATCCAGTCACCCAGCGCATGGGGCATCACTGTGGGCAGTAGTGATGTCGTTATCGCCATCATCGATTCCGGCGTGGATACGAGCCACCCTGATCTGGCGAGCAAAATCGTCGCCGGATACGATTTTGTGGACGACGACAACGATCCCAGGGACGCCAACGGGCACGGCACGCACGTCGCCGGCATCGCCGCTGCGGTCACGAATAACGGCGTCGGCGCGGCGGGAATGTCGTGGGGAGCAAGAATCATGCCAGTGCGTGTACTGGACAATAAAGGCAGCGGCTATAACTCCGACATCACCGACGGTATCACCTGGGCCTATCAAAACGGGGCAGACATTCTTAATTTGAGCCTGGGCGGGACGGATTTCTCACAAGCAATGCAAGATGCCGTCAACGCAGCACACACGGCGGGCAGTTTGGTGATCGCCGCAATGGGCAATTGCCGCACCGGTTGCACAATCAGCGGGCAGCAATATACTAATCCCACCCAATATCCTGCTGCCTATAACAACGTCATGGCCGCTGCAGCAACCGACAGCGGTGATGGTTACGCCCATTACTCCCAATCCGGCACCCACTGCGACATCGCCGCGCCCGGCGGAGAACTGAGCGCATACCACGATCCAAACGGCATCTACAGCACTATGCCCACCTACGACGTGTATATGACAAGATACTATGGCTATGTAAATAACTACGATTACCTGCAAGGTACTTCGCAGGCCGTACCTTACGTTTCCGGGTTGGTCGCGTTAATCTGGTCGATGGCTCCGGCAATGACAAATAACGAAGTACAGAACCTTATCGAGCAGACGGCAGTTGACCTAGGGTCGGTGGGGAAAGATCCTGATTACGGATGGGGGCGCATCAACGCCCACGCCGCACTCGCTACCATAGTCCCACCCAATCCGCCGGTGCTCGCCGCCATCGACAATCCTGATGGTGACCACACGTACGCAGTCACATGGAGCACCGTCCCCGGAGCAGCCAGCTATCTGCTTCAGGAATCCACCACGTCGAATTTCGGCGCTCCCACGACGCGCTACACCGGATCGAATACCCAGACGCAGGTCACAGGGCAAAGCGTCGGCGTGTGGTATTACCGCGTCCGCACGGTCAACACTTACGGCACCGCCAGCGAGTGGAGCAACGTCCAATCCGCGAGCGTGCTCCCCGCTGCGCCTGTGATAACACCCATCGGCAATTCTACCAACGCCGATACTTACGTCGTCCAATGGTCAGCTGTGCCCGGCGCATACAGCTACGAACTTGTGCAAGATACCACGGCGACCTTCTCGAACCCCATCACGCGCTACGCCGGCTCATCCACAGCCTACAACATCACCGGGCAGCCGGAAGGAACGTGGTACTATCGCGTGCGTGCACGCCATGGTGCCCTGATTGGACCGTGGAGCACGCCTGTCTCCACTAGCGTCGATCCCGCCCCGCTGTCAGCTCCAATCATCACCATCCTCAGTGATGACCGCGATGGCGATTATGTGCTAGATTGGCCGGATGTATCCGGCGCGACGGTCTACACGCTGGAAGAGAGCCTCAACCCTTACTTTGCCAACCCGCTCGTTGTTTACGCGGGAGCACAATCCATCTACACCGTCACCGAACAAACCGGCGGACAGTGGCACTATCGCGTCCGCGCTGCCGGGCCTGTGGGGAGCAGTCCGTGGAGCACAACCAAGACGGTCATCGTCACCAGTTACGTGTACCTGCCGTTGACGTTGAAAAACTACACGCCACCGATCCCTTTCACTTCCATCCACAATGGCGACTTCGAGAGCGGCCTCACCTACTGGAGCATGCACTCCGCAAAGGGCCGGGTGGTGATCGGCAACACGTTCGCGGGTGGCGTCACAGCGCATAGTGGCACCTGGGCTTCATGGCTCGGTGGAGAGAATGGCGAAAACGCCTACATCCAACGACAGCTATTAATTCCAAGCAGCACACCTTATCTGAACTACTGGTACTGGATCGATTCCGTTGACGCCTGCACCTTTGACTCCGGTGTGATTCGCATCAACGATACGTTCATCAAGACTTATGAGCTGTGTTTACCTGAGAATACAAATGGCTGGGCTGAGGAAACCCTCGACTTGAATGCCTATGCCGGGCTAACCGTCACATTGACCATCTCGGCATCGACCGATTCATCGCAGATCAGCAGCCTTTTCGTGGACGATCTCATATTCGTCGCGACGCCATAACGTTTCAACACCATCACTTCAGGAGGTATTCGTGACACAATACATCGCCGCCATCGACCAGGGCACCACCGGCACGCGCTGTATCCTCTTCGATCACAGCGGACGGCCTGTCATCTGGTCTTACGAGGAACACGAGCAGATTTACCCGCAGCCCGGTTGGGTGGAGCACAACCCGCTCGAAATCTGGGAGAAGACGCAGCGCGTCATCCGCCAGACCCTGACGCAGGGCAACATCCCCAGCGGGGCCATCGCCGCCGTGGGGATCACCAACCAGCGCGAGACCACGCTCGTTTGGGACCGGCGCACGGGCCAGCCACTCTACAACGCCATCGTCTGGCAAGACACGCGCACCAAAGGCATCTGCGACGCGCTGGCGCTCGAGGGCGGGCAGGATCGCTTCCGCGCCGTCACCGGGCTAACGCTGGCAACCTACTTCGCCGGGCCAAAGGTCAAGTGGATGCTGGACAATGTCCCCGCCGTCCGCGCGGCTGCTGAGAAGGGCGACGCACTCTTCGGCACCATCGACACGTGGGTGATCTGGTGGCTCACCGGCGGGCCGCACGGCGGCGCGCACATCACCGACGTGACCAACGCCAGCCGGACGCTGCTGATGGACCTCAAGACGCTGGATTGGGATGCGGACATTCTGCGCACATTGGACATTCCGCGCTCGATGCTGCCGGAGATCCGCGCATCCAGCGCCCCTCGTCCGTATGGGTTCACGCGCAAAGAGGGACCGTTCGGCGAAAGTTTGCCCGTCACCGGCAACCTGGGCGACCAGCAGGCGGCGCTCGTCGGGCAGACGTGCTTCATGCCCGGCGAGGCCAAGAACACCTACGGGACGGGCTGCTTTATGCTGCTCAACACCGGCACAGAGATCGTCCCCTCGGCCAGCGGGCTGCTCACCACGCTGGGTTACAAGTTCGGTGACGCGCCCGCCATCTATGCGCTGGAAGGCTCAATCGCCATCACCGGCGCGCTGGTGCAGTGGTTGCGCGACAACCTGGGCTTTTTCGACCGCGCCCCGCAAATCGAAGAACTGGCGCGGCACGTCGAGGATGCCGGTGGGATGTACATCGTCCCCGCCTTCTCCGGCCTCTTCGCACCCTACTGGCGCAGCGACGCGCGCGGCGTCATGGTCGGGCTGACGCGCTACATCACCAAGAACCACATCTGCCGCGCCGCGCTCGAAGCCACTGCCTACCAAACCCGCGACGTGCTGGAAGCGATGGAGAAGGACTCCGGCGTCGCACTCACCTCGCTCAAGGTGGACGGGGGCATGGTCGCCAACGAGCTGCTGATGCAGTTCCAGGCGGATTTACTCGACGTCCCTGTCGTGCGCCCCACCGTCACCGAGACGACGGCGCTCGGCGCGGCCTATGCCGCCGGGCTGGCCGTGGGTTTCTGGGAAGACCTGGACACGCTGCGGCAAAACTGGGGCGTGGACAGGACCTTCGCGCCGGGGATGGCAGCGGAAAAACGCGTGGCGCTGTACGCGGGCTGGCAAAAAGCGGTGCAGCGGACGCTGGATTGGGTGGAGAGGTAGTTATGCAACAATACGACATCATCATCATCGGCGCGGGCATTGTGGGATCGATGGTCGCCCGCACGCTCTCACGCTATGACCTCGACATTTTATGGATCGAGAAGGAATCCGACATCTGCACCGGGGCGACGGCGGCGAACTCGGCCATCGTCCACGGCGGCTACGACGCGATGCCCGGCTCGCTCAAGGCAAAAATGAACATCGCCGGCAACGCGATGTGGGATCAACTCGCCGCCGAATTGCAGTTTCCTTTCGCGCGGACTGGCACTTACGTCGTCGCCATTGGCGCGGAGGAACTGGCGGCGTTGGATGAGCTGAAGCGGCGCGGCGACGCAGGCGGCGTCCCCACGGAGATCATCTCCGGCGCAGCGATGCGCGAACGCGAGCCATCGATCAACGCCGAGGTAAGTGGCGCGCTCTACTGTCCCACGGGCGGCATCTGCGATCCCTGGGCCGCGACCATCGCCGCCGCCGAAAACGCCGTGATGAACGGCGTCGAACTGCGCCTCAACACGGCCTTCGAGGATTTTATCTGGGATAGCGAATCAGCGAATCAGCGAATCAGCGAATCAGCGAATCAAGGAATCGGCGAAACATCCAAAATCGTCGGTGTGAAGACGAATCAGGGCGACTTTTACGCCCGCTGGATCATCAACGCCGCCGGACTGTTCGCCGACGAGGTGATGCACAAGGCCGGGGTGCGACCGGAGTTCCACATCACGCCACGACGCGGCGAGTATTACGTGATGGATCGAATCAAGGTGCAGATCAACAACGTGCTCTTCCCCGTGCCGAGCAAGGTCAGCAAAGGCATTCTCGTCACCACGACGCTGCACGGCAACACGCTGGTCGGCCCCAACGCCAAGGAGATCGCCGACAAAACCGACGTCGCCGTCACCGCCGAGGGGATGCGCGAAATCTGGGACGGCGCGCAGAAGCTCGTCCCCGGCCTCAGCCAGCGCGACGTGATTGCAACGTTCGCGGGGCTGCGTCCCGGCGGCAACGCACCGTGCATCGGCTGCGCCACGCCGTACAACAAAGATTTCATCATCGAGATTCCTGAGAATGTGGCGGGTTTCGTCAATCTGGGCGGGATGGAATCGCCGGCACTCACCGCAGCACCCGCTATCGCCGAGCGCGTCGTCGCGCTGCTGCAAGGCGCGGGCGTGGACTTGCGCGTCAAGGCGGACTGGAACCCCATCCGTCCGGCGCGCCCCGTTTTCCGCCACCTCGACCGGAAGGCGCAGGCGGCGCTGATCGCACAAGACTCGCGCTACGGGCGCGTCATCTGCCGCTGCGAGACCGTCACCGAAGGCGAGATCGTCGCCGAAATCCACGCGCCTATCCCCGCCACCACCTACGACGCCATCAAACGCCGCACGTGGCTCGGCACCGGGCGCTGTCTGGGCGGCTTCGACATGCCCCGCGTGGTGGACATTCTGGCGCGCGAGTTGGGCGTAGCACCGCTGAGTGTGAGCAAAAAAGGCGAAGGCTCCGAATTCTTACATCGCAGAACAAAAGCGTGAGACGTGATATGAAAACAACTTACGACGTTATCGTTATCGGCAGCGGCCCCGGCGGATTGGCGGCGGCGATTGCGGCCAAAAAGGGCGGGGCGGACGATGTGCTCGTGCTCGAACGCGACATCGAATTGGGCGGCATTTTGCTGCAATGTATTCACAGCGGCTTCGGCCTGGAGACGTTCAAGGAGGACCTGCCCGGCCCCAGCTACGCACAGCGCTTCGCAGACGAAGCAAAAGCCATCGGCGTCGAGTATCTGCTCGACACGATGGTGTTGGACGTGACGCCCGACCGGCGCATTTTCGTCACGAGTTCACGCGGCGGCCTGCTGGAACTGCACGCGCGGGCGATCATCATGGCGATGGGGTGCCGCGAGCGTACCCGCGCACAAATCCGGCTCCCCGGCCCGCGCCCGGCGGGCGTCTACACGGCGGGGACGGCGCAGCGCTGGGTCAACGTCGAAGGCTACATGCCCGGCAAGCGGTTCGTCATCCTCGGGTCGGGCGACATCGGCATGATTATGGCGCGGCGGCTCACCTTCGAAGGCGCAAAGGTCGAGGGCGTGCTCGAAGTGATGCCCTACCTCACCGGCCTGAGCCGCAACTACGTCCAATGTCTGCTGGACTTCGACATCCCGCTGCACCTGTCACACACCGTCAAGCGCATCATCGGCAAGAACCGCGTTGAGGCCGTCGAAGCGGTGGCGGTGGACGAACGCTGGCAGCCGATCCCCGGCACCGAGGAAATCATCCCCTGCGACACGCTGTTGCTCTCCGTGGGCCTCATCCCGGAGAACGAACTGTCGCTCAAGGCCGGTGTGACGCTCGACCCCGTCACCGGCGGGCCGTATGTGGATGACGGCTTCCAGACGAACGTACCGGGCATTTACGCCGCGGGCAACGTCGTTCACGTCTACGACCTGGTGGATTGGGTCACGCAGGCGGGGATAACGGCGGGGAAGCGGGCGGCGCAGCAAATAACAAATGGCAAATGGCAAATGGCGAATGGCGTGCCGACGCAAGCCGGGGATAATGTGCGCTATGTTGTGCCGCACAAGGTGAACCCGGAGACGCTGACGGAGGACACGTTGATGTTGCAGATGCGGGTGACGCGCCCGCTGGAGCAACCCGTGCGCATCGAAGTGCGCGACGGCGAGACGGTGATTGCCAGCAAAAACGAGCGTTACGTCCGTCCCGGCGAGATGGTCAACCTCACCTTGCGCGGGCGCGACTACGACGCCGTGCGCCAGGCCAAGTCGTTGACCGCCGCCGTCGTTCCGAGATAATTCAACCACAGAGATACGGAGATCACAGAGAACGGCGTTGCCAGCAACGCATAAGAACTCCGTGTCCTCTGTGTCTTCGTGTTGGGAAAAACGTATGACATCTCACGATACCAACATCGTTGACCTGGTCTCCGAAATCAGCACATTGGCGTTGCCGGATGTGTGGGGCGAGGGCGCACTGTTTGCCTTTTCCGGCCTGGATGGGGACACCGACTCGCACACAGGTTTCATGGCGACATTCGGCGCCGAAAAGTACGACCTCCTGTTTCACACACCGGAGCGCTTCATCCTCGAAATCCGTCCGCCCCAAGATAGTGTGGTCAAAGTTGCCACCGGAGATGTGCTCATCGTAGAAACGCCCGGCGGGTGGCTGTGCGTCACCTACGTCGCGTGGCACACACTCGTCGGTCTCTATCCAGAGGGCGCGCACATTGAGTTAAAGCCGTTGGTATGGCTGGATGAAGACAGCAACGAATACGAGCACCTTGAGATCGGCAACGGGAGGTTTGTTTTCAGCTACGGCACAACGCAAGAAGAAGCCGAGAAACGCGGCAAGGCCGCCCGGAAACTGGACATCGCGGCTGTGATTCGATCGCGCCTGGAAAGCTACCGTCAGCTTCCCCAGACCCATGCTAGCGACGACCGTTTGCTGAGAAAGTGCTTCAGCGTAATGCGCGTCAACACGCTGGCTCCAGAAGGTGTCATCCGGCAGACCTGGTCCACGCCGGATCGCTTCCCGCACAAGCGCATGTGGTTGTGGGACTCGGTCTTTCACAGCCTGGCAATGAACTGCTTTGCCCCGGAGGTCGCTGCCGACTTTCTCCTCGCGGTGCTCGACACCCAGCGCGAGGACGGGATGATCCCGCACTTCAGTGGCCCCGATGAACGCACGTCGCGTATCACCCAACCGCCCATCCTGGCCTGGGGCGTGTGGGAAAACTACAAGGTGCACCAAGATGGCGCGAGGCTCCACGAAGCATTGCCTAAGTTGGAACGCTATCTGGAATGGAACCTCGCCAACCGCGATCAAAACGGCAATCATCTGCTGGAATGGTTCATCGAAGGCGATCCGCTGTGCCGCTCCGGCGAATCGGGCCTGGACAACTCACCGCGCTTCGACGAGGCGATTCTGCTGGACGCCGTCGATTTCTCCACCTTCCAGGCCCGCGATATGGCCTACGTCGCGCAGCTATGGCGCGCGCTCGGCGAACCGGAACGCGCCGTCGTGTGGGAAGAGCGCGCCGCTGCCATACGACACGCGATTCACACGCTGTTGTGGGATGACGAGAGTGGCTTTTACTACGACCGCGATTTCGAGGGTCATCTTTCTTCCGTTATGGCGGTGACCGGTTTCCTACCGCTGCTCCTTGAGGATATTCCGGCAGATCGCACCGACAGACTCACCGGTCGTCTCAAAGACCCGGACACCTTCAACACCGCCTTCCCCATCCCGAGCGTCGCCGTGAACGATCCACGCTGGTCCACGGATATGTGGCGTGGCGCAACGTGGATCAACCTTAATTATCTCGTCATCCAAGGATTACGCTTCCACAAGCGTCACGCGGAAGCCGACTGGCTGGCCGATCTCACCATCAGTCACGTGGGCACATACTACGAACGTTATGGCGTGCTCTTCGAGTTCTTCGACGCCAAAGACGAACGCCCACCGACACAGTGTGACCGCAAAGGTCCGCACCGGGAGCCTTACGACATCTATCGCAAAATGGACTCGATCCGCGATTACCACTGGACGGCGGCGCTGACGGCGCTTTTGCTCTTGGAGCGGAATGGAATAAAATGAGCGAAGAAAGAGTGAGCGAATGGGCGAATGGAGAATGAGTGAATCAGCGAATAAGAGGGGACCCTGTCGCCGATTCTTTCATTCACTGATTCTTCGATTCGCTGATTCTATGATTTGATGATTCTCTACTTTCCAGGAGGTTATCTTATGACCACAACCTTTACGATTAGTGCTTTTGGCGACGAAATCGCGCCGGATTTGGCCGAACAATTGACGACGCTCAACGCTTTGGGCATCGGTGGACTCGACCTGCGCGGCGCGTGGGGCAAGAACGTCGTGCGGATGGAAGATGATGACCTAGCGCAAGTTGTGCAATTGTGCGACGCGCACGGCATCCAGGTGGCCTGCCTCGGCAGTCCCATCGGCAAATCGCCCATTACCGAACCCATCGACTATGAAATCGGCAACCTCACGCGCATCTTCCAGGTCGGCGAGATCGTCGGCTGCCGCCGCGTGCGCCTGTTCTCCTTCTATCCGCCCGACACCAGCACGAACGAACACTACGATGACTATGTCGAAGAAGCGACTGCGCGTCTGGCAAAGCTGACCGAAATGGCGGAGCGCGAGGGCTTCGTGCTATTGCTCGAAAACGAGAAGGGCATCGTCACCGACACGCTGGCGCGCTGCGAAGCCGTGGTCAAGGGCGTGAATAACCCGGCTCTGCGTTTCCTTTGGGATTCGGCGAACTTCGTCCAGGTGGGCGAGGAACGCGTCGTCGGACGCGGCTGGCCGATGGTCGGTCACCTCATCGGCTATGTCCACATCAAGGACGCGGTGCTCAGCGATGGTCACGTCGTTCCCGCCGGAGAAGGCGATGGGCAACTGCCGGAACTGCTGACACACCTCAAGGCGTCCGGCTACCA